>NZ_JBWPXA010000005.1:0-98230 GCF_056746795.1 Gardnerella sialicivorans subsp. sialicivorans | reverse complement strand
AGCAGTGCTTCTGCTTTGAGCGGCTCAGCGCTCCGAATTACCTTTTCGCGCTACGCTCTAAGCGAAAAGGTAGGTCGTCGCGCATATAAATAACGTCATAACGAACATATATAGTCAAATATGGGTTCGGGGTGCGCGAAAGCGCTGAGATTATACCCGTTGAACCTGATCTAGTTAGTACTAGCGAAGGGAAAATCATGACTACTGTGTCGTGCTCTAAAAATAGTGAATTCTCAACTAATGCTCGTTGCAAGCAATTCGTTCAAGATGTACGTGAATGCATCGAATCTTTGCGCGCAAAAAATCCGTTAACACATTGCGTAACGAATAATGTTGTTCAAGAAATAACGGCAAACGTTCTGCTAGCTGCTGGTGCATCGCCAGCAATGGTCGTAGATGCAGAAGAAGCTGAAGTATTTGCTCAAATCGCATCTGGTGTATTAGTAAACATTGGAACCTACAGGCCAGTAGACAAAGAATCTATGGATGCTGCAATTCGCGGAGCTGTAAAAGCGCACACTCCATGGGTTCTTGACCCAGTTGCAGTTGGCGGTTTAGCTCCACGCACGCAATACGCGCGCGAAATTGTTAAAAGTCATCCTACTGTAATTCGTGCAAACGCTTCCGAAATCTTAGGCTTAGCTGGAGAAGAAAGCGGTGGTAAAGGCGTAGACGCTGGAGATTCGGTTGATTCGGCAGTTGCAGCAGCTAAGAAGCTAGTTAAACTTTATGGCTCGGTAGTGGCTATTTCTGGCGAAAAAGACGCTATTTATGGTCACGGATGCTCGGCACGAGTCTCGGGCGGTCACGAAATAATGACGAAAGTAGTTGGCACGGGATGCTCTCTTGGCGCATTGGTGGCAGCATATGTTGGAGCAAATAGGAATCGACCTTTTGCAGCAACAGTTGCCGCTCACGTGCACGCTGCTGCAGCAGGAACTTGGGCAGCACAACGCTCAACATCGCCAGGTACATTTAGAACATTATGGATGGATGCGCTTATGGATTTGAGCGCAGACGAGATGCTGAAACTAGCGAATATTGAATTTGAACTCGACCCTGTTGATTGGTCTTTATACTTTATAACAGACCCAAAGATGAGCGATCGAGCAGAAGAAGATATTGCAGTTGATTGCGTTAAAGGCGGAGCAAGCGTAGTTCAATTGCGCGATAAGTACGCAAATAGCGAAACTTTTAATAATAAAGCTCAAAGCTTGCGAGACAAAATGCTTGCTAATGGTTGCGGAAACGTGCCGATTTTTGTTGACGATCGTATAGATTGCGCTAAAAGTTTAGGATTCAACTTGCATGTTGGGCAAACAGATACGCCTTATATTGAAGCTCGTAAGTCTATTCCTGCAGAATGGATGGTTGGGCTTTCTATAGAAAAGTTAGAACAGTTAGATTACGTTTATAACGAATGCGCTAAAGAAAATGTGGCATTGCCTGATGTTATTGGAATAGGCCCAATTTGGCCTACTGCCACCAAGCCAGACGCTGCTCCTGCTTTAGGCGTTGAAGGAGTAGAAAAGATTGCTAAACGAGCTAAAGAACTCGGTATTAGCACGCTAGGAATCGGCGGCGTTAACGAAAATACTGTATTTCCTATTAAAAGTACTTCAATAGATGGTTTATGCGTAGTATCTGCTCTAATGCTTGCGCAAGATCCTTGCGAAGAAGCACATAAATTACGCGATGCCATTACAAAGGAATAAAAATAATGAATAATCAATTTTCGCAAGCGCCTTCACAATCAATTTCGCAATTATACGATTCAAGTCTAAGGCCATCTTCTTTGCCATCTTTAGAAGACCCGATTATTCCACGCGTACTAAGTATTGCTGGAACTGATCCAACAGGCGGAGCTGGAATCCAAGCTGATCTAAAGTCAATCACAGCATCTCATGGATTTGGAATGTGTGTAACAACTAATTTGGTTGCTCAAAACACTTGCGGTGTGCGCGAAGTTTACACTCCTCCAACCGACTTTTTGCAAGCGCAACTAGAAGCAGTATTTGATGACGTAACTATTGATGCTGTAAAAATCGGCATGCTTGGAGACAAGTCATATATTAGTCTAGTTCAAAATTGGCTTAAAAATCATCCTGTTCCTGTTGTTGTGTTAGATCCAGTGATGGTAGCAACTTCGGGAGATAGGTTGCTTGAAAAGTCTGCAGAAGATGCAATGCGTGAGTTTGCGCCTCTTGCGGATGTTATTACGCCAAACATACCTGAACTCGCAGTATTATGCGATAAACAGCCTGCGTCCAATTTTGAAGAAGCTTATGCTCAAGCAAGCGAGTGGAGTGCAAAAAACAATACTATTGTTATTGTTAAAGGCGGCCACTTAACAAACGAAGATGCTGGAAATACTGTTGTGTTCCCAGATGGTCACAGAGTGCACGTTCCTTGCCCTAGAGTTGATACAACAACAACTCATGGCACTGGCTGCTCGCTATCTTCTTCTCTAGCTACGCGCATAGGATTAGCGTTGCGAGAAGGAAAGAAGCTAAGCGATTACAGTACTGTAGCGAATGCTTTAGCGTGGTCGTCAAGATGGCTTAACGAAGCTATTGCTTGCGGTAAAGATTTGCATGTTGGCAAAGGTCATGGGCCTGTGAGCCATGCGGCTCGTAATTATCGTTTGGAATTAGATTCTTCGTCAACTCCTTGGGAGCATATGCAAGCGAATGGCTTAGATGGATTAACTCCACAAAGCGTAGTCGTAAAAGCTCATAGCAAGGCTAGAAAGCCAAATGTGGAGCCGTGTGGTCCTTGGACTCAAGCGTTATGGGATGCTAGTGCAGATGTTGATAACAACATTATGAAAATGCCATTTATTAAGGCTTTAGGCAATGGAACGCTTGACTCCGACTTGTTTGCTTTCTACATAAGTCAAGATTCCGAATACTTGAAGCGCTATTCTCGCGCGCTTGCTGCTGTTGGAGCTAAAACGCCAGATAATGAGGCTAGAGTGCATTGGGCTACGGGCGCAGCTATGTGCATAGAAGCGGAATCGCAGTTGCACAGAGATTGGCTTGGAAGCAGAAATATAAGCATTGATGCGCCTTGTTCGCCAGTAACATTAGCTTACGTAAATCACTTACTTGCTTCTACAATGGCAGAAGACTATGTGATTGGTGCTGCGTCCATATTGCCATGCTATTGGCTTTATGAAGAAGTCGGGCAAATTTTAGTCAAAAATAATACTCCTGAAAATCCATATCATGATTGGATTTCAATGTATTCTTCTCATGATTTTGAGTCAGGAGTAAGAATGGCGGTTAAATTTGTTGAGAGAGCTTTTGAAGAAGCTGGCCCACAGGCTCGAATTCTTGCTGCTCAAGCATATATGACTTCATGCATTTACGAGTATGAATTCTTTAATCAAGCTCATAGAGCATTGAGGTAGATGGTTTGATAGCAGCTTGATAGCTTGGCAACTTGATAGCGCTGATGCATTGACTTCGTCTTTATTAACAAAATCTAGAAGATTTGAAGACGTGTCAAAGCGTCAGCGCATTTTTGTAATACGCATGTCTCTTATTGCTGTATGTCTGTTATTGTTGATTTTCTGAGTAGCGCAAATGCGCAGGCGACTTGCTTAAGACTTAAATTTGCTTAAGACTTAAATCGTGAGTAGTAAAAAGTTACCTAAATTCGCTAGCGCTATCTTCCTATCTTCCTATCTTCCTATTTTTTCTATCTTATTATCTTCCTATCTTGTAAAACCCAAAGTACTTTGGAAAATATCAGATAGAAATATCAAATATGCCCTATTTTCACTAATTCTATCTTGCAAAACTCAAAGTACTTTGGAAAATATCAGATAGAAGTGTGTGCATTGCGGTTATGGACCTATTCGATTTTTTGCTTAACGAAGATAGCCTTAATCGGTGATTTAATAGAGTGATATTAGACCTCTGAGCAAGTAAATCACTCAGTAACATATAAACTCTATGCAAAACAAATCATTCTCTGGTATTACACAAGCTTCAAGAATCATAAATAAAAATCATCATTTAGCGTGATGCAAACTCTTTACGACGATTATAGGCTATTAAGCAAAAGCTGAAATTCTAAATAAAGTGGTAGTCATAAAAGCGTTAATTGTAGCGTTACCGAGCCCTTTATTTATTTTGGATTAGTTTGAGAGGCTCGTTTCGACGCATTCTATGCGTTTACGAGTTTGGTGAGTAAGGAGCTTTGTGTTATGCGTAAGTTTACGAAAGTATTCTTGTTAGCTGCTCTGCCAGCGTGTTTGCTTACTGCATGCGCTGGTAGAGCAGTTGATGATAGTCAACAGCAGGCATCACATGATTCAGTTCCACTTATTTCAGTCAAAAAACAGCCTTTAACACAAGTTGTGTCGGGTAAAGCAACAATAGAACAATCGTCTACCTTTGTTATCGGTGCTATATGTAGGGGGAATTTTTCTCCATCGGTAAAGGCAGGAAGTGCTGTAAAAGCTGGAAGCATTCTAGGTTACAATGCTGGTAACAAGATTATTGCTCCCGTAGACGCTAAAGTTGTGTCAGTAGCTGAATCGTCTGCGGACATACCTAAATCTTTCCCGCTATTCACTCTTAAATATGAAGGTTTTTCAATAAGCCTTAACGCAAAAGCTTTACTTCGTTCTGCAGATATTGCAGATGTTAAAGGTCGCTTCCAAGTTGAAGATGGTGTTGGACCAACCAATTGTTTGCAAATAGTACAAAGCGGTGGAACTTCTACCGATGTTGCAGCCTCGGGTAGTAGCAAAAATGATGATGCTGATTCAACTCAAACAGATGAGTCGAGTGCGCAAAGTACACCCAATGTATCGTCGAAAGTTTTAACGTGTTTAATAGATAAAAGCACAGAAGTAGAATCAGGTCAAAATGCGACGCTTGTTTTTAATGGCAAGCATAAACAATCGGTTCTAACTCTGCCTGTTAGTGCGGTTGCTGGAAGAGTCCAAAAAGGCTTAGTCTCATACAGGAAAGGCGATAATTGGGAGCGTAAAGAAGTTGGTCTTGGAATCAGTGACGGCGCTAATATTGAAATTACGTCTGGCTTGCATGAGGGTGATGTTGTAGCAGGTGTTTCTCCTGATCTCATTCCAGGAGTGCAATGATTATGGGAAACAATCCTGTTCCACTGGTTGAACTACAAGACGTGTCAGCGCGTGTAAAACTAGGCAATGGCGAATGGCTTACCACTGTCAACTCTGTTTCTATGTTACTTAATCAAGGTGAAACATACGCGGTAGTCGGAAGGTCTGGCTCCGGCAAAACAAGTCTTATTTCTATTATTGGATTTTTGAATAAAAATTTTACTGGAAAATACTATTATTCTGGGAAGTCAATCCAAAAGTGTAGTGATACTACAGTATCGCATATGCGCGCTAGAAATATTGGTTTTGTTTTCCAAAACTATTCGCTTATTAAGCATTTAAGCATTAGAGAAAATGTTGAGTTGCCGCTTTTGTATGCAGGGCTACAACAAAGCAAGCAGACAAGAAGAAAAACGATAGAAGAAGCATTATGTGCTGTTGGATTGCAAGATAAACTAAACGAATACCCTGGAAGGCTATCAGGCGGTGAACAGCAGAGAGTCGCGATAGCGCGTGCCCTAGTTACTAATCCCGAATTACTTATTTGCGATGAGCCAACTGGTGCGCTCGATAGTAGTACGGGAGAAAAAGTGCTTCAAGTGTTGCATGATCGTGTTAAAGAATCTGGAACAACATTACTATTAGTCACTCATGATATGAAAGTGGCTCGTTCTTGCTCTCACATTTTTACTATGGAAGGCGGTGTTCTTTATGACCATGCTGCTTAAAGATTTGCGCCTGTCACCTATGAGATCCTTCCTCACAGGTTTTTCAATGTTTATTGGCATCGTTGCTGTTATTGCGTCAGTGCTTATTGGCACGGTTGGTAAGGACTATCTTATTGCAACTAACGAACAGCTAAACGGTCGTAGACCAACATACGAGATTACTTTTTCAGCACAAAATTTTGACGAATATTCAGTATTTAACAAATTCTTAAATCGCATTGAATCCGCAAACCGTAACGCTAACGTTATGCTACAACCAAACACTGGACTACTGTTTAGCGCTTCTATGCCAGCTTTGAAGAGTGTAAAAATAAGCGAAGAATATAAAACCAGCGATCTTCAATATGTTGATGCTGTTTACGCTACGGCAGGATACAACAAAGTTTATAACTTACCTATTGTAAGTGGAAGATGGTTTAGTAATAGCGCTAAAAACAACGCATTAGAAATGGTAGTAAACCAATCTGCTAGCAAAAGATACAAGATTGGTGAAGTAGCATTTATTACTTCTCGCAAAACAACACAAATGAGTCCTATAAGGATTGTTGGAGTTGTGAACGATGGCGTAGACTCGGCAAAAGTATACGTGAATATTCTAGGCTTGTTACGTTACGCTCCAACTCTTTGGGAATATTCTGAAAAAGAAGCTCAAGGTTCAATCTACTGGTTGAATAAAGAAAATCGTTCTCAAAAATCAATTAAATCTTATGTTTCAGATGCTCTTTATGACTGTTGTGGTGGGCAAGTAAACGAAATTAGAAGACATGATAATAGTGATAATTACGAGAATGTTATAACAGTATTGCAATTAAGTTTTGCTATCGTAGCAGCATTATTGCTTTTTGTTTCCGCCTTAGGTTTAATCAATATTGGTTTAGCATCGTTGGAACAGCGCACACATGAACTGCTTATACGCAGAGCCTTGGGTGCTACTAGATGGTCGATTGCTTCACTCGTGTTAGGCAGTGCGATTATTTTAGCACTAATAGTTTCGATTGCTGCCGTCGCTGTTTCTTTTGGTCTTGTGTCTATAGCATCAAGTTTTTGGGATGCATCAAGCCCAGTCAGTCCGCCAGTTTACCCATATGAAGCCGCTATTGGAGCTGTTATTTCGGCTTTTATTACAGCACTTGCTGGAAGTGTGGTGCCGACAATAAAAGCATCGCGTTTACAACCAGCATTAGCATTGCGTTAATTTTCAAAAAATAAGAAAGAAGGAATAATGAATAATCATACTATTGGTAAAGCAACTCTTATTATTGGTGTGCTTAGTGCGATTCTTATGTTCAATGCTTGTGGAGGAGTAGGCAACAATAATGCGAGTGATATGGGTGGTGCGCGCTCGCAAAATAGTTCGCCTAGAGAGACTGTTGATTTTGCTCATATAGAGAAGGAATATCAGGAATCTGTGGCAAAGCTTAGTTGGCCTGAAAAATATAAAGCTCCTGCAAACTTGGTTGGAGAAGAAAAAGACAGTCAGTTCCAGAGTGGATATGGCGATACGCAAGCATCTAATTATTATCAGTGTGCTTGGGAACGGCAATGGCTAGACACGTATGCTAGTGATGAGCAAGCGGCGAGTAAAGCTTTGCATGAGCTCGAAAAAGTGCCTAGCATGCCGTTTATGGGTCCAGATCGTTGTGATGATGCAACGCGAAACTTTTTCAAAGAGCACATGCGCAAAGCAAAACTGGGAGATCCATCAGGATTCCAACAGGATGTGCAAACTAATTGCCCTGTGATGTAATTGCATTTGTATGGCTTTATTGTGCTGATTTTGTATGCAATGCCTATTTACTGAATTGATAAATAGGCATATACTTATATGTGTGAAGCGAAAAGAGTTGGAGAAAAGACTTAATCAATGAGTGCTACTGAGCATGATAATGCAACAACTTGTTTGCAAATGGTGACCGCTATAGCTCGCAGATGCGATGGCTGGTGGGCTATAGAAGTGCCAGAAATACCAGGATTATTTACTCAAGTACGTAGACTTGATCAGGTTGCAGCAATGGTAAAAGACGCTGCTGCAACTTTAAATGTTAAAGTCAATGGCGTGAAAGTAACCCCGAAACTTAGTGAGCAAGATGAGCTTATGCTTCAGTGCATGTTAGATGCAAAATCTGCAGCTATAAAAACTCAAGAAGAAGCGTCTATGCTTATGCGTGAAACGGTCCGCTTATTAAGGAATCAGGGATTGACGGTTCGTGATGTTGCAGAGCTTACGGGAGTTACTCCGCAGCGAATAAGTTCGCTTAAAGCTTAGTAACTTAATGCAATATGGTTGAGGCTATAGGCAAATGAATTGTTCAGTAACGTATAAACTCTATGCAAAACAAATCATTAACAGATAAATAATCAAAGGCCAAGTCGTAGGATACATGGCTACAGCTTGACCTTTGAAAATTGTGATATGTTTTTATATTAAAATTCGCAGTCTAATGCTTTTACTTATTTTTGGCTATGCCAAGAGCTTTTGAACTTTCATCCTTATCAAGGCCTATAAATAGAAGAACAATTATACCAATAATCAGCGGAACATAACCGTATCCAGATCCGTGGATTATGCCGAATATTTCCATAAGCCCATTTGCTATTACAGCTAGTGAGGATACGATAAAATATAGTTGCGCGCACCACGGTTTTTTAATGAGAAACATGGTTGCAAGACCAAATAATCCAGCGATAATTTGAGGCACTCCCCATAGATAATCATTACGCATTACAATCAGCGCAATTCCGCTAGCAAGAAATACGCCATTGGCTATTGTCCAAAATACGGACGGAATTTGTGCTTTTGTATCTTCTAAATTACTCATATTCTTCTCCTTCTAATACAAGAAAATAATTGTGTATATAAAACCTTTACAATTTATAAATTAATGGCGCGCTAAAAGGTAAACAATATCTTGTATATGAAAACCTTTACAAATAATTACTAATTAAAACTACTCAAGATTCATTAATCTTTTAAACTGAATCAGTAAAGTATACTATTTATACGGTTATGTTCATTTTTTAAAGGGATAACTGCATTACATTCCCAATACTTGCCAAAGGCTCGAAAATAAAGTGAGCCGCCTAAATGCTTTAGGGTATCGCGATGGAGTAGAAGCCCTTTTTGAGATACTGCGCGAATCGCATCTTTACTTTTCTTGCCCAAAAATCGAACATTGAACTGTTTTATAACAATTTGTTTTTCGCGTATCGAAATTCTGATGTAATAAACTAAAGAAGCATATTTTCGCATGTTCAAATATAGCTCTTCGATTAATTCAATAACTTCACAGATGATTTCATCGCTAATGTCTTCAGGAATATCGTTACTAGATATATTGCATATGAATCTTCCTTTTAATCCACATGATTCATTGATTGAGTCGTTCATTTGTAGCGTATCTTCAATGCGCTGAATGAACTCGCTTCGAGCATCATGCTTAGCAGTATTTCCACGTAGAATGTCGATAATATTATGACCTTCTTCAAAAGCCTGATCTGCCAAATCATTTATTTCTTCAATAGCTTCTCGTTGCTTTTTAGAAATAGACTTGTCAAGTAATGCTATTTTACTTTGTAGTGCAATATCTGCAATCTTATTAGTTAATTTATCGTGCATTCGCACAGCCAAATTAAGATTATTAATTGTTTGCCTATCTTTTTCATAAAGAACCATTTTTTGGTGATAAATGCGCAAAATAATACCAGTGCAAACGCAAAATATATTTATTAAAAGGTAAGCAATAAGATACTTGAAAGACAAAGTTGATAGGTATCGGTATGCAACATAGTGTAATGCATCTATTACTAAGAATAAAGGTAGTGTAAATTGAATCGGATATAAATATGAAATAAAAACAAATGATATGATAAGCCCGAAAGTTACTGGTGGAAGATTCAGACTAGGAATAACAAGAATGCTGAGGTGCACAAAAATATAGCACATGCTCATAAAATGCGGGAGCAAGCAAAGGAACAGATTCATAGCAGCAAGAATCATGTAAACTATAACAAGTTGTATTGTGCTATTGTCGCTATTTGAGTAAATATATGCATCCATTGCGCTCGACAAACATCCCAATAGTAAAAATGTTTTATTGTCAATAAGCTTTTCTCGCAAACGACGCATTAAGAAAATAATCATTGTGTATCATTTCCTAAATATTCATCATGCAGCCATGTGGTAATAAGTTGTGAACGATTCGTCACATTCAACTTTTTGAACACGCGACGAAGGATAGTTTCCACAGTACAAGTTTCAACAAATAAACGTTTAGCGATTTGTGCATTGGTCATGCCTTTACTGCACAACTTTACAATTTCAGTCTCATGATCCGTTAAAGCAAGGCGTCCCTTTTTTGGCTTATTTTGCAAACGTTGAAATGCTGTCATCGTGTCGTCAAAATGAAGATCACCTATTATTTGCGGCTTGAATGTGCCATGGGCAATACTGCTAAGCATGGCGCAAATAGTTTCTGGGTGGTTTTTCCCAACAATGCCTTGCGCGCCTGCTGCCGATGCTTTTAATGCATAATCGTTGATAGGAAATGAAGTTATAGCAATCATTATTGGGAATGAATGTCTTCTTCGCAATTCGTATAATATTTTAATTCCCGAAACCCCAGACATATACATGTCAATTAGCAGCACGTCTGGGCATCGATTTTGACAAAACTGAATTGCTTGATCGGCACATGTTGACAACCAGCAAATATTGCAGGACGGAACAACCTGTTCAATATATGTTTTTAGGCCGTGTAGACAAAAACAATCATCGTCGACAATGCCAACAGTAATATGCTTTGCTGCCATACCGCTCCTTTAGAAAAGCATTATTTAAGTAATAATAGTACTTGAATTTGTATGATGAATATCTTGTCTAGGAAAACCCTTACAAAGGGAATCTTATAAAGGTAGGCGCTGAGAGCTTATGGGGGTTACTCCGCAGCGAATAAGTTCGCTCAAATCTTAGTAACTTAATGCAATATGGTTGAGGCATGACTATGGTTGCAGCATGGCGATGGCTGAGTGAAGAAGTTGCCATGTGCGCTTTATGGCTTTATTGTGCTGTCGCGCTAAATGGATTGTTATATGCTTCTTTTTACCCATGTTGATGGTGTCCAATAATCTTTGGTAAGCATTGATGGGTATGTTTGTTTACGAGCTTGAATAATCCATAAGGCTATACCTGTTGAAACAAGTATTACGCCAGCTGCAATCATTATGAATAATGATGAATTTAGATTTCCCCATGCTAGTACGCTTGCATACCCTACGATAATTCCGCATTGCTCCATAATAGAAGTAAAAGTAGTAGTTGCGCCGAGAATGTGTGTTGGTATGCCGTCGAGAAGAGCTGTTTGCCCATAGACGATGGTTGCGTCAAAAATAATACCTGCAATGAAAGCAGAGCAAAGAAAAAGAGCAATCCAGTTATTAAGTGCGAAAATAAGTAAAGGAATAGAAAGGAATCCAGGTAATAAAATAGAGTATAAAATCTCATAATGTAGCACAATGTATTTGCATAATAGCGAACCTACAATCATGCCAATGTTAAATATGCTGACTATTGACCCCCATGTGGATGCCGAATGAAAAAGCGTGAGACAATGGCGTGCTCCCATTAGTCTGAATGCAGCAAGCCATGATCCAGATTGTAATGCTGATACTACTCCTAAGACTATTAACCATGGTGTAGATTTCATATAGTGTAGAGAAGCTGCAAAACCAGCAGTTTTATTGCTTCCTGTTCCTGTTTTCGTATTGTTTGAGCTATTTTGTGCTTGCTGGTTTAGATTAACTAACAGTAGAGGTAGCGCCGCTAATATCATCACAATAGCAATGCTCGTAAAGAAAATGAGAGGATTGCATATATCAACAAATATGCCAGTAATCGCAGGTGCAGCAAGCCTGCTGAGATTAATCCACATGCGCATGCTTGCTAAAAACTTGGTTTTTTCGCCAGTTGGTACGCTATATGCCATTAATACTTTTTGATTAGGCGAAGAAAATGCAGTAAAGAACCCGAATATTATGCCGAGTAGTGTAACCGTAATCGCAATAAGATTATGCTGTGCGACTAAAGCGAAACCGTATCCAGTACACAACAAGGCAAAACAGAATGTTAGCGCTATAAACAATCTAGTTGGTGGATATTTATCTGCAATAATTCCGCCAAGCGGTGCTGCTATGCAGGTCATAAGTGCTACAGACACCGCGTTAAGAGCTGCGTGAGATAAGTCGACATGTATTAAAAGATATAGGCTTACGCCAAATCTACAGCTTGTTAAAAGAAAAGCATTAAGCGATAAAACGGATATAACCAACCCCGATCGTACTCGTGCTGCAGTGTTCATTGCTTACTCTTCTTACTTTTCTTTCTTTCATATTATGAATGATATGTGTCTTTCGATATGTACACCTTTATTTACACCTTTTTATGGACTGTGAGCGAAATGAGTGTTTTATTGCAGTTTGCAAGCAAGATGCATAAATTACTGGCGATAGTAGGAGAGGAAGCTGGAGAGTTTACTCATTGCGTCGCGAAGCGTTTGCAAGCGTGGCAAGTAGACTACGCGGAAGTAGCCTGGAGTCTGCCAATTAAAGCCTTTTCCATGCACAATCAGCAACTTCTGATCGCGCAGCAAATCAAGCGCAAACTGTTCGTCGTCGTGAATGTTGTAGCGAGCAGGATCGAGCTTTACAAACATGTAGAAAGCAGCGTCTGGCCGCTCAACGCTTACGCCATCCATCTCCTGAAGCGCGTTATAGCAGTACTCGCGCTGCTCGTACACGCGTCCGCCCGGCTCCAAATATTTTTCAACGCTCTGGTATCCGCCCAAAGCAGTCTGAATAATCGATTGCGCAGGAACGTTCGAGCACAAGCGCATATTAGACAGCATGTTAAGACCCATAATGTAGTCGCGAGCCTTGGACTTATCTCCCGAAAGACTCATCCAACCAATACGGAAGCCAGCAATCATATGCGACTTAGAAAGTCCGCTAAAAGTTACGCAGAATACGTCTGGAGCGAGAGAAGCAATCGAAATATGCTTCTTGCCGTCCATAACAAGACGGTCGTAAATCTCGTCTGCAAAAATAATCAAATTAAACTCGCGCGCAATCTTAACAATCTCTTCCAAAACTTCGCGACTATACAGCACGCCCGTAGGATTATTCGGGTTAATAATCACGATTGCTTTAGTGCGAGGCGTGATTTTAGAGCGAATATCGGCAATATCTGGGTACCAATGCGACTTTTCGTCACACATGTAGTGCACAGGAGTGCCGCCAGCCAGGCTAGCGCACGCAGTCCACAGCGGATAGTCTGGGCTTGGTATAAGAATCTCGTCGCCGCAATCAAGCAGCGCTTGCATAGAAAGATTAATCAGCTCTGAAACGCCGTTGCCAGTGTAAATATCTTCCATTTGCACGCCTGGAATGCCCTTAAGCTGGTCGTATTGCATAATCGCTTTGCGCGCAGAGAAAAGTCCGCGGCTATCCGAGTAGCCTTCGCAGTCAATAAGCTGCTGTTGCATGTCGTAAATCACTTCGTCTGGAGCGCGGAAGCCAAAAGGCGCAGGATTTCCAATGTTGAGCTTTAGAATATGCGTTCCGTTTGCTTCCATGCGGTTTGCTTCTTCTACAACAGGGCCGCGAACGTCGTAGAGCACGTGCTCAAGTTTGGTGGATTTGTTGAAAGATCTATGTTTGAGTGTTTGGGAAAGTTGTTCTTCTGTAAGCTGTGGCTGATTTAATTGTGATTCTTCTGCAGACTGGCAGTTTTGCGCGACTTTTGAGCACGAATGACCGCCTTTGATTTCGTCGCAGCTAATTCCAAGAATTTGTGCAAGCATATCTCGCACGTCTTTGCGTGGCTCAGTTTTGCCGCTTAAATATTGACTTAGTTGACTTTTGCCAAGCTTATGGCCGTCTTTTGCTGCAAGCTCGATTACGTCAATCTGCTTATATCCCTTGATTTTCATTGCCTTTTTAAGGTCGTTTGCAAAATTCTGTGCCATAATCCGTCTTTCTTATAGAAGCTTATAAAATCAGCATTCTTAAATTGAACAAACTTACAACAAAGTTCAAAATAGAAGATATAAATTGAACTTTGAGGCGATTAAAAGACAATTTTACGCATAAAAAAGCATTTTGCAAGCCTAGAATTGAATTTATTTTGAATTTATTTTGAATTTATTTTGAATTTATTTTGAATTTATTTTGAATTTTGACCGAATAATAATTAAAACTTGAACTAGAAAAACGTTAAATTGAACTTATTTTGATTTAGCTACATGTGATTGGTTGCGAATCAACGCAGTTTGTTGCGGTGATACTATGGGTTACATGTATTTCTTTACTCCGCGCAGATGTGAATCTACCCAAAAAATAATGTATGCCAACAAAGGGCAGGCTCTTATTGCAGCGGATAAAAGTTTTACGGAACGTGGAGCAAAGCTGTGGGTTTATAAATGCGATTATTGCGGAAGTTGGCATTTAACGCATTCAAATCCTGCGATTCGTAAGTATTGCGATATGCGCTCGCGGTTTGAAACAACAAAACCCAAGTCTAGAAAACGCGGATATAAACCGCGTATTCGCTAAATACTTAACGCTAAATAATTAATGCTAAAAAATCAGCAAATCAGCAAATCAGTAAATCAGTAAATTCACTAAATCAGTACTTAAAAGTAAATCCTTGTGCATTAAGCTGCGATTCGCAACTGTGGTTTTTAGCTCCAGAATCTACAGCAAGCTTTGTGATTTGCGCACTGAACGCGTCCACTGGCCTATCTGCATTACGCAAATCGTAGTATTTATGCACTCTTTCGTCGAAGTCTGCAAGTTTTTCAATCAAAACATCATCGCTACTAGGGTATTCGTTTTCAAAGAATTGCATACTCGAGTCCATGCGCGGCTTTAATTCTGGCTCTTGGTCTGGCTTGCCGATTGCAATCCCAAGAACGGGATACGTGTATTTTGGCAACTTCAAAAGTTCAATTAAATTTGGAATATTATTCAAAATTGAACCAAGAATTACGCAACCTAGTCCAAGCGATTCCGCGGCTGTTTCCATTGCATGTAGTGCAAGAACAGCGTCATTTTGCGATTGAGAGAATCTGTAGCCTGTTTTAAGAGTAAAATCGCTGCTTTCTGTGTCAATGCCATTTTTGCGCGCTATAGCAGCATTTCTGTGCTGATCAATAATAAAAACGTACAAAAGTGGCGCTGTTGCTATGTAAGTTTGATTTCCAAGTTTAGAAAGTTTTTGTTTAAGGCTTACGCTTGTGATTTTGATTGCAGACCAGTCGTTCAAAAACTGGCTGCAAGCTGCGCGCTGTGCTGCTGCTTCCAACGTTTTTACAATATCTTCGCTAATTGGCTCATTTTTGAAAGCGCGTATAGATCTGCGATTAAGAAGCGTTTGAATAGTTTGATTTGCATATTCGTTCTGCGCATTATTTTGCTTGCTGTTTTGCTCGCTGTTCTGTGCGTTGCTTTTAATTGACGTCATATTTTTATGTTAATGGTAACGAAATACCAATTAGAAATTGGCATGTAGAAGTGTTATAAAAGTGTTATAAATGTACGAGTGAACAAGTTGGCAGCGAAGCCGCTTGATAAATGCTTGCGTTAATGCACCAAGCGCAAGCTAAAAATGGTGGTGCTAAGGCGGCGTTGGGTATGCTGAACGGTTTGAACAATATTGACATTAAAGTTAATGGCGATTTGTGCACAACGGATACAACAGATACAACGGATTCGTACGCGATTCAAGATGTTCCAGCAACATGTTCGGGAGCGCCCGAAGGGCGACTAGTGCTTTTGCGCCACGGCCAAACTGCTTGGAGTGAATCAGGTCAGCATACAGGTAGAACCGATATTCCACTAACACAAGTTGGCCGCAATCAAGCTATAAGCGCAGGCGCCAGGATTCGTCAAGCTTTTCCAAACGGTTTTAGCGAGGATTGCCAGTTTGTAAGCCCGCTTATTCGTGCGCGTCTTACAGCTCAATTAGCAGGATTTACGCATTGCACGCCGCTGGAATACGCTGCTGAGTGGGATTACGGCTGCGCAGAGGGGCGCACTCGAAAAGATGTGTCCGCGCTAAGCGGTGTTGAGTCGTGGGATGTTTGGAAGGATGGCCCTAAAGCTCTTCCAAATTTTATGTCGGATTCTTGCCAAGAGGTTCTTCCAAGTGGCGAAACAGTAAAAGTCGTGCGTACTAATGGCGAATCTTTACAAGAAGTTTCTAATCGTACTCAAAAAATAATCGACTCTGTTTTGCCAAAACTTAAAAGCGGCAAGGATGTGATTATTGTAGCTCACGCGCACATTCTTAGGATTTTAGCAACTAGATGGCTTGGTGTAGATGCTTCTTACGCGCGCTTACTTCGACTAGACACCGCGCATTACAGCGCTCTTGGAACTTATAAGGGCGATCGTGTAATCGTTCGCTGGAATTGCTGATTTTTTCTTGCTTTAGATATACGACACGCCACCATATCAACGCTGCTATCGTTTGCAATATTTTTGCATTTGAGGCATAATAAAAAATGTCGAAAGGGCACCTAGGGGTGCGGCGGCCAAAAGGTAGGCCGACGGCATAGGAGAAAGGTTCGATGATGAATCGTACAATTAAGTCAACAATTGCGCTTGTAGCTTGCTCCGCAATGGCATTCGGTGCGCTCGCTGCATGCGGTTCCAGTTCTTCGGATTCTTCCGATAAGGGCAAGGTTTACTTCCTTAACTTTAAGCCAGAATCTGCTGATCAGTGGAAGGAAGTTGCTAAGGAATACACCAAGAAGACTGGCATTCCTGTAAAGGTTCAGAACGCTGCTTCTGGCACTTACGAGCAGTCCCTTAAGAGCGAAATCAGCAAGGGCAACGAAGCACCTACACTGTTCCAGGTGAATGGTCCTGTTGGCTACGCAAGCTGGAAGGATTACACTGCAGATCTTAAGGATACCGAGCTTTACAAGCAGCTTCAAAACAAGGATCTTGCTCTTAAGGATGGAGACAAGGTTGTTGGCGTTCCATACGCAATGGAAACTTACGGCTTGATTTACAACAAGGCTTTGTTAAAGAAGTACACTGAGCTTAAGGATGCTAAGGTAAAGTCTGCTGAAGAGATTAACTCCTTCGATAAGCTTAAGGCTGTTGCAGACGACATTCAGGCTCGTAAGGGTGATCTTGGTGTTGATGGCGCATTCACTTCTGCTGGCTTCGATTCCAGCTCTGATTGGCGCTTTAAGACTCACCTTGCAAACATTCCTCTGTACTACGAGTTCAAGGCAGATAAGGTCACCAAGCAGCCAGCAAAGATTAAGGGCACGTTCCTTGATGGCTACAAGAAGATCTTTGATCTTTACATTACTGATTCCACAACTCCTGCAACTCAGCTCAGCTCTAAGACTGGCGAGGATGCAAACTCCGAGTTCTCTCTTGGTAAGGCTGTGTTCTATCAGAATGGTACTTGGGCTTGGACCGACTTGCAGAAGGCTGGTATGAAGGCCGAAGACCTTGGCATGCTCCCAATCTACATTGGCGCTAAGGGCGAAGAGAAGCAAGGCTTGGCTACTGGCTCCGAGAACTATTGGTGCATCAACGAGAAGACTTCGGATGCCAACAAGAAGGCAACCAAGGACTTCTTGAAGTGGGTTCTTACCTCTGATTACGGTAAGGAAGCTATGTCTAAGAAGATGGGCTTCACCACTCCGTTCAAGAGCTTTGCAGATATGAAGTCTGAGAATCCTTTGACTGCTGCTGCTGTTGAAGATGCTCAGTCTGGTAAGACTCCTGTAAGCTGGAACTTCACTATGATGCCATCTGACAACTGGAAGAACGATCTTGGCTCCGCTTTGCTTGAGTATGCTCAGGGCACTGGCAAGTGGGATAAGGTTAAGAGCGCCTTCGTTGACAATTGGGCTAAGGAAGTTGCTCAAGCTCACGAAGATCAGGATTAATCCGATTAATCCTAAGAATTGGGTTAAAACTGGATTATTAAATTCATAATTTAATATATGTCAT
Source organism: Gardnerella sialicivorans subsp. sialicivorans (assembly GCF_056746795.1). Taxonomy (NCBI): domain Bacteria; kingdom Bacillati; phylum Actinomycetota; class Actinomycetes; order Bifidobacteriales; family Bifidobacteriaceae; genus Gardnerella; species Gardnerella sialicivorans. The sequence goes on along the minus strand of NZ_JBWPXA010000005.1, from coordinate 80,377 downwards.
TTTTGTAATTGCATTAGCACAGTGCATTAGTGACAAGTAAAAGAGCTTCAAGCCTAATGGTTTGAGGCTCTTTTTATTTTAAGAATTATCTTGAGTTAGATATAGCTTGAGTTAGATATAGCTTGAGTTAGATATAGCTTGAGTTAGATATAGCTTGAGTTAGATATAGCTTGAGTTATATATGACTTTATTTAGATATGACTTTATTGGAAGAATGACTTTAGTTTAATAGTCTTAAGTTTAGAATTGTCTTAATTGTTTTCAAGCTGACTTGTGCTTGATCTAACTATAAGCTGTGCTGGAATGGTAATATATTTGCATTCTTCGCTTAAATAATCGCCATTAATCAGAGACAAAGTTATTTTTGCTGCGTCTACTGCCATTTCTGCAGGGTCTTGGCGAATAGTCGTAAGCCCTGTTTCTCTAGCGTAAAAACTATCGTCAAAACCAATAATCGAAACGTCTCCAGGCGCGCTATATCCGCTTCTAGAAAGCTGGAACATAAGCGGAATTGCTATGCCGTCTTCTTGGCAAGCAATCGCCGTAGGAACATTTACGTTGCTTAAAAGCGAAGAGACGATTGAGCTTATTCTGTCTAATCCTTCGGGGGCAACGATTTCTATAGGCGTAATGCCGTTGATTTTGCATTCGTCAATAAAAGAGTGGTAGCGCTGCAAAACGCTAAAATGCAATGAAATATCGCGGTTTGTGCGAATGTAGGCAATGTTTTTGTGTCCTAGCCCAATAAGATGGCGTGCCATAAGTCGCGCGCCTTGATCGTCGTCTATGTTAATCGTTGCGTCAAAGTCGCAATCCATAGGATTCAAGCAGTTTATACCTAAGACTGGCACGCCAGTGGCCTTTAGGGAAGCTACTTCCGACTTGTTTACGTCGAAGGAGCAAACGATTACAGCGTCTGCATTTCGGCGAGTTGGCAGCATGCTAAAGAACTCTGCACGCTCTTGGCTACTAGATATTTGGAAGATTGAAAGGTCGTAGCCAGCTGGGTGAAGAACTTGATTTAGGCCTTGTATAATCGATGCGCTAAACCATAGTCGAATGCTGTCGCTAAGAAGCAGTGCAACTCTTAGTGTTCTGCCAGATTTTAGTGCTGCTGCGGATCTAGATATTGAAAAGTTTAGTTTTTCTGCAATAGCTAATACTTTGTTGCGCGTTGCTGCGGAAACCAAGTTTGGGCGCGTAAAAGATCTAGAAACAGTAGATACAGATACATGCGCCTGGTTGGCCACGTCTTGAATATTAGCTGGCATTTGAACTCCTTTATTCGCGCAGCAAAATGTTTATTCAATATCTTCATTAATATTGCTAAAACATATGCAAAGTTAGTATATGAGCAGTGTTGCATATGAGAATTTTCACGTGCTTATTTGCGCTCATTACACAAACGTTTGCAATACGAACAATAATAGCAGGTTTTGCCGTAAAATCGCCAAAAATCGGGATTTTTTTCACATTTGATTTTTGCCTTCTTAAGTGGCGACATGCAAAAAATGACAACGTTTGACATTGTGGTTGCATGTAGTAAGATAAAAGTATTGGTTCGAGCGCGGCCGCTCGTACAGGCGCGTACTCAAGGAGGAGAAAGTGATGAATCATGATTAATATGAGTGGAAAAGCAATACGCAAATGGTGGGCGTTATTCGCTCTGCCAACGTTTGCTGCATTTGTAATTGGCTTTTTAGTGCCATTTGTAATGGGCGTGTATCTTAGCTTTACTAAGTTCCACACTGTTACTGACGGAAAGTTTGTTGGAATTCGCAATTATCGCAAGGCTTTGCGAGACCCACACTTCCTTCATTCGCTAGTATTTACAACAGCTTTTACGGTTGTAACAACAATTGTTATTAATGTTATTGCATTCGCAATCGCTTACATGCTTACAAAAAAGTTCAAAGGCTCCAACCTATTCCGTACGGTATTCTTTATGCCGAATTTGATTGGTGGCATTGTTCTGGGCTACGTTTGGCAGGTAGTTCTTAATGGCATCTTGGGCTATTTTGGCCGTGCTATTACGTATTCTGCAACGTACGGATTCTGGGGCATGGTTCTTTTGATATGCTGGCAGCAAATCGGCTACATGATGATTATTTACATTGCTGGCTTACAAGCGCTTCCAGGAGATGTTATTGAGGCAGCTGCCGTTGATGGCGCAAGCCCAACGCAGACGCTGTTTAAGATTACAATCCCGCTTATGATGCCGTCTATTACGGTTTGCACGTTCTTAACGGTTACAAACGGATTCAAGCTATTCGATCAGAACTTGGCGTTGACTAATGGTGCTCCTTCTAGAAAGTCGGAGATGCTTGCATTGAACATCTTCAACACATTCTATGGAAGACTCAATGGTGAAGGCGTCGGTCAGGCAAAGGCAGTCATATTCTTCATCATTGTGGCTGTAATTGCTTTGATTCAGAACAGGTTGACAACTTCTAAGGAGGTGGCAGCATGAACGAGAAGACTAAGCATCCTGCACTTTGGACCACGCTTTTTGCTGTAGTGAGTTTGCTGTGGATTTTCCCAATCGCTTTAGTGTTTATGAACTCCTTTAAGTCAAAGGTGTATATTGCTAGCGAGCCATTTTCACTTACTCCAAAGTCATTTATTGGTTTTGATAACTACGTTCTTGGCATTAACCGCACGAATTTGTTGATGAGCTTTTGGTGGACAATTGTTGTAACGATTGGCGCTGTGGCTTTGATCCTGCTTTGCACTTCTATGTGTGCTTGGTGGATTGTGCGAGTAAACAATTGGGCTGCAAAACTACTGTACGTTTTGTTCCTGTTTAACATGATTGTGCCATTCCAAATGGTTATGTTCACGCTTTCCAACATCACTACAAAGCTTGGATTGAACACTCCTTGGGGCTTGTGGATAATCTACCTTGGATTCGGCGCAGGTTTGGCTGTGTTTATTTTCACAGGCGTTGTAAAGGGCATTCCTCAAGAGTTGGAAGAGTCTGCAATGATTGATGGCGCTTCTGTGCCACGCATATTCTTCCAAATTATTGTGCCAATTATGAGGCCTGCAATTATATCCGTTTCTATCTTGCAAACAATGTGGATTTGGAACGACTTCCTTCTTCCATACCTCACTTTGGATTTGAACAAGTACAAGACGGTTTCTATTGCAGTTCAATATTTGAAGGGCGGCTATGGCTCTGTTGAAATGGGTGCAATGATGGGCTGCCTGGTTATGGCAATTGTTCCAATAATAGTCTTCTACCTAATCTGCCAGAAGTACATAATTAAAGGTGTTATGGCAGGTGCGGTAAAGGGCTGAGGTTTTTTCTCCTTCGGATCTCGGCATGCATGATGGTGGTTGCAAGCGTTTGCAGCCACCATCATGCGTGTTTAAGCGTATCTTTGTGTTTAAGCGTATCTTATAGTGTATTGTTATTTTAGATTTGTTTAAGTTTGCTTAATTAGGCGGGAGTAGTTGTAATGATTTCTTTTGGAAGCCCCGATTCTAAGTTCGCTCAAGGAATGGAAACGTTTGCAGACGCAGTTTGGCTTACCATTCTAATGATTATTACCAGCATTCCGCTTATAACGGTTGGGGCGTCTATTACGGCCGCTCACGAGACAGCTAGACGGATTGAACGTGGCGAGGCACACACAACAGCAATCTACTTTAAGTCTTTTAAGAATAATTTTGTTAAAGCTACTATTATTTGGGCTATTTTAGGGTCACTTTTAGTTGTAATTATATGGTCTTGGATTTTTTTGCAACTTACTCCGCTTTTAATAATAAAGTTTGCGATTAGCATATTGTGGATCCTGGTTGCGCAGTGGGTATTTGCATTGCAAGCGCGCTTTGAAAACTCGATTGGCAGAACTCTTATTAATTCGCTGATTTTTGGCGTTAGCTACGCTAGTACAACGCTTATAATGTTTTTGCTTGATTGCGTGTTCTTTGCGCTTGTGTACCTTTCGCTAAGGTATTTTTTGCAAGGATTACCGCTGTTGATTTTGCTTGGGTGGGGGTCTTTGATTATGCTCCACACGCCGCTTTTGGAGCGCGTGTTTGCTAAGTACGTTGCGGCTAATACGCAGTGAGGCGAACATCGCCATAGATGCTCGCCTCACTTAGGACATCAAAAACATAGCGCGTAAGCCGTGTCTACAGGCGACCTACGCGCTATGCGAGAGAGAAAGAAGTTACTACATGAGTAACAATCAATATCTATTATACTCTTGATTCAAGTGTTTGCAAGTATTTTTAACCTTTCTTTTTACATTTTTTGGTGGTAATTTTACAGTTATTTGTGCTTGTTAGCTAATTTTTTCGCCTCGCATAATGGCGGCCATATTGAGTACGCGTTGAGACTTAAAAACGTCACCTGTATGAACAACGTTTCCATCTTTATCTGCAAGAGGAATACGCCAATTCGGATACTCAGTACTGGTTCCAGGCTGATTCTGCGAACGCTTTTCTCCAACTGCGTCAACAAGTGCCACTTGCAAAAGCAAAGATGGGGAAGTGCGCATAATCGCGTGCATAGCCTCTACAATCTCTTGCACATGGTCTTCTACATGCTCGGCAGCGTCCTTGCTAATCCATCCTCCGTCCAAAAGCATCTTCATCATGGCGTCTCGCTCTGCGCTAGCAGCCTTTTGGAAGCTTTCTACGGAATCGGTAAGCAAGTGCAGCTTTTCGCGAATCTTAACGTGCTCAAACGCAAGATAGCCTGCTGTAGGAGGCATGTCGTGAGTAGTAACAGATGCCAAAGCGTATTCGCGGTATGTAGAAGGATCTGCAAATATGATTTCCTTCTTTCCAGCCTTTTTAGCGGCTTTTTCGGCTTCGTCATTGTGCGTAAACCATTCAACAACGGTTCCAAGAATGCCATGCGAAGCAAGCACCTTAGAAACGTACGCTGGAACAGTGCCAAGGTCTTCGCCGATCACTAATCCGCCTGCGCGAGTGGCCTCAATACTAAGAACTGCAAGCATTGCGTCCACATTGTAGTAAACGTAAGCACCGTTCTTTGCGCCTTGGCCACGCGGAATCCACCACAAGCGGAAAAGACCAAGCACATGGTCAATGCGAACTGCGCCAGCATGCAAGAACACGTTGTGAACCATGTCTCGGTATGCAATGTAGCCAGTTTCATCTAAGTAATTAGGGTCAAATGGCGGCTGACCCCAATCCTGACCCTGCTGGTTGTAGAAGTCTGGAGGCGCGCCAACGCTAACGCCATTAGCAAAGCGCTCTGGGCTCCACCACACGTCTGCGCCGTATCCGTGTACGCCAACAGCCATGTCTTGCATAAGACCAATCGCCATTCCTGCGTCCTTAGCTTCTGCGTGAGCGGCGGCAACTTGCTCGTCTGCAATCCATTGCAACCAGCGGTGGAACTCAAGCAAATCAGCGTGCTCGCGTCTAAGCACGTCGATCTGAGGCGTGCCTTTGCCAGTTGTATCAAACCAAAGATTATCTCCCCAAGGAGCACCCCAAACTTCAAAAGCTACACACCAAGTAGCAAAAGCGTCTAAGTCTTCTCCAGAGTGCGCCTTAAAGTCTGCAAAATCCTGCTCGCGTTCGGCGCTCCTAGGCTGCTTAAAAATAATCTTTAAGGCTGGAAGTTTTGCGTTCCACGCGGCGTTAATATCCATTGGATTTGGATTGTTGTTAAGCGCTTCCACGCCCTCGTGCAAAATCTCCACCTCTTTGCGCTGGCTATCGCTAAGATGCGCATATTCTGGAATATCTTGCGGACGAATGTATGTAACATTTAAGAACCTGCGCGATTCTGGCAAGTAAGGAGAAGGCTCCAAAGGTGCCACTGGTGCGCACGCATGAATTGGGTTTATAAGCATAAAGTCGGCTTTGCCAATGCTGCCAGCGTCTTTAAGCAGTCTGCGCAAGTCGCCATAATCGCCAACGCCCCAAGATTCCTTTGAGCGAACGGAATAAAGCTGAGTCATGTAGCCCCAACGATGGCGTTCCTTAACGCTTTGCGGAAGTGGGATTTTTGCTGGCGCGCAAATCAAAGTTGATTGCGCGTGCGCAACAGTTTTGCCGTTTTTACCTTCGACTTTTGCAAGAAGAGTGTGGTATCCCATTGGCAAGTCTTGTGGAAGCTCAAGAGTTAAGCCGTCTTCTTTGCTTGTTTCAAAGTTGTTAAGAGGCTCTTCGTATTCCGAACCATCTTCTAGCGTAAGCGTTATGTGGATTTTTTCTGGGCTGCTTGTAGCTTCTTCAGCGTGAATAGGAACAATCGTTTCTGTGCCAGTAAAGCATACCACGGTTGGCGGCAGCAGTTCGCTATCGCGCTTTTCTTGAACGCGCTTTAGCGAGTTCTCAATGCTTTCACTTGTGGTTGCAGGGTAGCCCAACGCATCTAGCACGCCCACAAGTGCTTCGTCCGTAATTTCCGTATAGTCACCTAATTGGTCTATGTAGAAAGTTGCGACTCCGCATGCTTTTGCAAGTTTAATTAGTGGGCGAGCAAGCCTTTCTGCGGTTTCTTCTACGGGCACAGTTGTGGCAGCCTTTGTTTTGCCATTATTTGTTGTGCCATTGTCTGTTGTGCTCATGATGCTCCTTTGTTAATCGTGGCACATGTACGAGCATCGAATTGATTCCAAACGATGCTAAAGGGTGCGATTCTCAACACATCGCTGGATTGAGGCACGCTCTAGCTAACCATTATATTAAGTATTGATATCGTTTGCAATATTGGCGATTTTTAGGGTGACTTGAGATACTTGAGTATGCAAAAACCGCAGGGCGATTGCCTTCTGCGGTTTTGTTATTTGTTATTTGCGATTTGTGATTATTCGCGCGTATTCACTATTTGCGACTATTTGCGACGGATTCGCATAAAGTGCCAGCCAGCGCCGATTGCTGCGATTCCAGCAGTGATGCTGCCAGCAACAGCTGCGATTAGCGTTGTGTTGTTGCCAGTGGCATGTGCGCCGTTGTTTGCGGCAGCTGCCTGAGCGCTCTTATCGCTGTTATTGTCTTCGCTCTTAGAGTCTTCGTTTTTAGATTCTTCGCTCTTGGAGTCTTCGGATTCCTTCTGATTTTCATCTTTTGCGGAATCGTTAGATGTGTTCTTGGACTCTTCGCTCTTTGTTGCACTTGCAGAGCTTGCTGCAGTAGCAGGAGTAGCAGGAGCAGCAGCACGATGCGAACGTGCAGGAGTCTGTGCGGTTGTTTGTAGCATAGCAGTAGCGTTTTCTACGAGTTCTTCTGCAGCTTTAGCTGTATTCGCAGTCTCCGTTTGATTTGCTGGAGCAGCACTGTGCTTAGGTGCAGACTGTGGAGCTGGCTCTTGCGCATTTTGTGGTGCTTGTGGAGCCGAAGTTTGCGGCGCGCTTGGAGCTGGGGCAGATGGAGCTGCATCCATAGAGCCTGCGCCTGGAACAACATTCAAATTGCCGCCGTTTTTCTGCGCATTGCTTCCTGCAAAGTTTCCTTGAGCAGAGCTATCTCTATCTTGCGCTTTGTTTTTTGGCTTCTGATTCTGTGGATTTGTATCCGCTGGAGGCTCTGCAGGAGCAGGTGCTGGAGCTTGTGGCTTAGCCTGTGGATTCTCTTGTGGAGCTTGCGGAGCTGGAGCTTGATTCTTCTCTTGCTGCTGTGGCTCTGATGGTGCAGGAGCTGGAGCGTTCTGCTGGTTCTGCATTGGTGGAACTTGCTCTTGTGGAGCATTCGCATCAGGCTCATCAGCAGATGGGAGTCTAGAGCTAAGTGCTTCTTCTGCTTTCTTAGCAGCTGCAGCAAGCAAATCTTTGCGGCCGTCAAGGTTATTAGACAATTTGCTTAATTGGTTTATATACTTAGTAAAATTATCTGTGACAACCTTAAATGATTCTTTACGACCTTCGTCTTTCTTAAAAAGATCTCCATGATTGCTCTCAAGATTTTTAATCATATTCTGAACAGTATTGCTTTTTTTTGAGATTTTATCTGTAGCTTCTTCCAGCTTAGTAGCTGCGTTTGAAAGCATTGTCTCAGCATTTTTTGCTTTTTTAGATGCTGCTTCAATCTGGTTCATAGCATCTGAAGCGTCTTTAGCTGTTCTTTCTAAATCCTGCCTTGAATTTTGCAAATTTTCTTCAATAGTTTTTCTATTTTCACCTTGAGCGTTTTCAAGCTCTTGAGTTCTAGCAGCTATATCTTTCTTTGCTTTTTCGATTCCAGCTACAGCTTGTGTTTTCTTTTCTATTGCGCTATTTACGCTCTGAATAGCTTCATCAGCTTCATTTTGAACTTTTGTTACTTCTTTTTCTACTGGATTGTATGACGCAGTTGCTTCGCTCAGATAGTCTTGCGCCTTTATAAACTTATCTTGTGCATCTTTTTCAAACTTCTTTTGTGCATCTTCAGTCGGAGTTTTAGAATCCTTGCCGTTATCTTGCGTAACAGTGTTGCCTTCGGAGCCCTGATCTTCTTTCTTTTCGTTAGTTTTGCCTTGTGTGCTTGCGTTAGAGTCGGAGCTTGTTTGGCTAGCGCCGTCTTGGCTTGTCTGAGTCTTATTAGCCTTAGAATCTTGCGTGGATTCGTCGTTTTTGCCTTCTACGCCATCTGCGACTTTTGCATTTCCTGGCGTATCGCCTGCTTGACCAGCGTCAGCAGCGCCAGGATCGCCTTGCGGATCAACAGTAACAACTTCGCTCATGCGGTCAAAGCTTTCGCCAGCTTGTGCAACAGAAGAAACTGGAGTTACATGCGTAGTTGGATCATCTTTCGTCAAGGTTGTAGTCGCGTTTGCTGCGTTTGCAATGCTTATGCTTCCAATAAGAGCCAAAGAGCTAGCGCCTAAAGAGATAGCGGCTGCAATCTTAGCGTTCATATTTACCTCATTCTTCAAATCATTTAGGTTTGGGGGGTGGGGATATTTGTTTAATTATCAAGTTGTAAGATCAAAGCGCTGTCTTGCAATGTGTGCTTTAATAGCGTCTCTGTCTTGTTACTGAACTTTCTCCTCTCCGCCATTGCGAATATACGCAAGGGGGGTATAAAGTCTAAAAATAAGTCTATCAGAACAACAGGAATAATTCGCACATTTTGGCAAGTTATAAGGAACAATTAAGGAAATTATAAGGTTTTGCCTTGAAATATTAGTATTCGACCAAATATTCGGCTAAGTATTTGAAAACATTAGTATTTAACTATAAACCCAAAAATAATCCCGACTTTGTTCCCAAATCGCAGGAATAAGGGAACAAAATCGGGATAAATTGCGATTTACGCGCGCTCAAGAGCTCGAAATCAAGCGCGCTTGCGACTTAACACAACAAAAGTACGTTGTGGCACGTGAACCGCGCGCTGATCGCCATTATCATCGCAAAGCATTGATGCGCGGCTGCTAGAAGCGCTGCCAATCCATCTATCAAAGTACTCGCTGGAGTCCAGCACAAATTTCCATTCCTTATCTCTTGCACAAGACGCAGGCAAATCAACCGTTGCGCGAGCATCCTTCATAGGATTAGCGCACACAATCAAGTCGCTTCCGATTTGCTCCGCAAGAATGGAGTTATCGGATGCGTTAAGACGCGTGTGCTGAGCGTCGTAGAAATCAGCGTTCTTAGCGCGAAGTTTTATAAGCGCGCTATACCAGTCTACAAGCGGCTGGAATCGCTTAGCTCTAGACCAATCAAGCTGGTTCATTGCAACTCCGCGATTATAGGAATTATCGCAACCATGCTTAGTGCGGCCAAACTCTTCGCCGCCAAGCATAAATGGCATTCCAGCGGAGCACAAAATTATGCCAGAGCTAAGAATATTAGCGCTGAAGATGTATGCAACGCTGTTTGGATCGCTTGCGTCAAAATCGCAGCTAGACGCATTATCGCGCATAGAAATACACAGCTTATCCCACAAAGTCAAATCGTCGTGAGCAGAAACATACTGCACAATCTGGCCAACACTCTTGCCAGCACAAGGCATACCACGCCAGCCATTAAACGCGTTTCGCACAGGATCCGCCGTCCAAAACTCGTTGCCGTTTACATAGCCGCGGTCGCGATGATCCATAACGTTGCCCTTAAGTGTGTCTCTAGACTCGTCGCTAAACCATCCGATTCTAGAATCCAGGAAGCCGCGCCCAGCTTTATCTCCCATAGGGCAATCATCGGCTACAGCTGCAGCGCCCGCGCCCCACGGCTCGCCGTACATAAGAATATCTTTGCCGCCATCAAGCTTATCCAGCTCTGCGCGAATCATGTTCAAAGTTTGCGCATCCGCTAAGCCCATAAGGTCAAACCTAAAACCATCCACATGGTAGCAGCGCGCCCAATGCAAAATGGACTCAATCATAAAACGCCTAAACATTGGATGATCGGAAGCCATTTCGTTGCCGCAGCCCGATCCGTTTGCAAATCCGCCGTCATCCTTGCGTCTGCAGAAGTATCCAGGAGCAACGCTTTCAAACGCGTTCGATGCTGCTTCAAACATGTGATTATAAACAACATCCATCACTACGCGCATGCCATTCTTGTGTAAAGCGCCAATCATTGCCTTGCATTCGCGGATTCTTGCCGTGCCATCGTACGGGTTGCTGGAGTATGCGCCTTCTGGCACGTTGTACGCGTGAGGGTCGTAGCCCCAATTGTAAAGCGAATCCACGCTCTCGCCGCTTTTGCGAGCAGACGAAATCGCAACCTCATCAACAGTTGCAAAATCGTAGATTGGCATTAGTTGAACGTGAGTTACGCCAAGTTTTTTAAGATAGTCGATTCCAGTAGGGAAGTTTATATCCGCATCTAAAGTCGTATGCGAATCTGTAAAAGCAAGATACTGACCGCGGTGTTCTGGCTTAAATCCGCCATTTTTATTGCTGCTAAAGTCTTCAACGTGCATCTCCCACACAACAGTTGCATGGCGCACAAATTCTGGCGATTTGTCTTTGTGCCAGCCTGCAGGAGCCACGCGATCTTCGTCAATAACAAGGCTGCGCTCGCCATTTACGCCGCTAGCAACGCCCCACGGGTCGCTTGTGCGATTCACTTTTCCATCTGCAAAGGTCACAAGAAAGTCGTAGTAAACGCCATCTAGCCTTTGCAATATTGACGTTCTCCATGCACCGTCGCGCAACGGCTTCAAATCGCGTGTTTTGAAAGGTTCACTGTTGTTTCCTGTTTCAAAAAGTCGCAGTGTTACGCACGATGCTGTTGGCGCCCAAAGCGTAAAAGTGGTCGATTTTTCGTTAAGCGAGAATCCGAGCTGCCCCGAATAAACTGGCCATTGTGTTGAAGGTGGGAACGTCATGAATATATCCTTTTGTATTTTATTAAATTATTTAGCATAAAATACGAAGGCCGAAACGCTTTTAACGCTCGGCCCCCATATTTCACCAAACTCTACAATTAATGCAGAGCTTACTATCCCTTAACAGAGCCAGACATCGACTCTTCGTAGAATCGTTGCATAACAATGAACAGGATTGCGATTGGAATGGAAACGCACACAGCTCCAGCGGAGAATCGTGCGAACCAGTGATTAATGTATTCTCTCTGCAGCATTTGGTACAAGCCCAAAGCCACAGTGTAATTATCTTGAGTACGAGCAATCGTCTTAACAAGAACGAAGTCAAGCCATGGACCCAAGAAGCTAACAATAGCTTGGAACACAATCATAGGCTTGCATATTGGAAGAATAATCTTATAGAATACTTGCCAAGTTGTGCAGCCATCCAAGTAGGCGGCCTCGTCCAAAGACTTTGGAATCGTATCCATATAACCCTTCATAACGTAGAAGCCCATGCCGCTACCAGCAGAGTAAACGATAATCAGGGAAATAAGAACAACGGAGCCATTTGTTAATCCAAAAGCCTTCAAAATGAAGTAGATAGCAATAACTGCCATGATGCCTGGGAACATGCCAAGAATCAAAGCAATGTTCATAAATGTCTTACGACCGCGGAAACGCAAGCGAGACATGCAGAACGCTACTACAAGCACGAAGAACAGAGAGATAATGCACACGAAAATAGACACAATCAAAGTGTTTAAGAACATGCGTGGGAAGTCAAGAACTTCTCGCTCAGTAAACAGCTGAATGTAGTTGTTAAACGTGTACTTAGTTGGGAAGAATGTTGTTTGGTATGGAGCGGTGTTTTGGTTAAAGCTTTCCAAGAACACCCATACGATTGGCGCGAGCCAAATAATAGACATAATAATCAGGAAGATATGAGTGATGATATCTCCGATTATGCGGCGCACGCGCTGATCGCGCCAGAATGGAACGCTGCGTGTGCTATGCACAGTTTGTTCGCTTTGCATAAGATCCTTCTTATTACTCACCGGAATCCCTCCTCATTCTTGTAGGAGCCAGAGTTGCGGTATGTTATCAAAGCAACAATCGCAAGCACAATGAATGTCATAATGCCGATTACCGCGCCCATGCTGTAGTTATCTTTATCAACCGTAAGCTTGTACAGCCATGTGATGAGCAAATCAGTCTTACCTGCCGAAGAGCCGATTGGTGTTGGCTCGCCGCCAGACAAGAGGTAAATAACGTTGAAGTTGTTAACATTGCCAGTGAACGTTGTAATTAAGTATGGAGTCATAACAAAGAAGATGTATGGCATAGTAACGTTCATAAAGCGCTGCCACCAGCTTGCACCATCAAGTTCTGCTGCTTCGTAAAGTTCTGCTGGAACATTTTGCAAAATACCAGTGATCTGCATGATTGTGTAAGGAATACCAACCCAAAGGTTGATGAGAATAACGGTAACCCTTGCCCAAGTTGCATCCTGGAAGAATGGCAGTGGAGAATGAATCCATCCAGAAGAGATGAGAAGACGGTTAATAGCGCCATCTCTTTGCAGCATGCTGTGCATAACGAGCAAAGACACAAACTGTGGAACTGCGATTGTAAGCGAGAAGCAGATGCGCCACAAGCTCTTAAGGCGAGTGGTACGCCTGTTAATAATCATTGCCATAAACATGCCGAAGAAGAAGTTCAAGAATGTAGCGAAGAAGGCCCAAACAAGGGTCCAAATCAAAACATCGAAGAAGATTCCAGCATTAATGGTTCCAGTTGTGTTTCCAAGAATCTTAACAAAGTTGTTTAAACCAACCCAGTGGAAAAGAAGTGTGTGGTCACGGTCGTAGTTTGTAAACGCCATTGAAATCATGAATGCTAATGGCAATACCGTAAACAGAACAATTCCAGCGGTTGGAAGAGTCATAAAACCAACGTGCGCGTGGCGGTCGAGCAAAGATTCAACATCTTTAACAAAGGTGATAGGCTTTTCTCCGCGCTTTACAAAGGATTGAGACTTGTATGCGCTGCGCAAAGACAAAGTAGCCAAATAAACTAAAACAATAATTGCTGCAATGCTCATAACGCCATACAGCAAAATCTCAACAGAATTATCTCCAGCAACGTAGTGCCAGAAGCCGTTAATCTTTACTCTGCCTTGCTTTCTAGTGCCGAGAGTACCGAATTTTGGTAAATATTCCGCGCCAGTTGTGGCCAAGAAGGCAAGAACTCCAGCCTCGCATAGAAGAAATACGAGACCTTTCACGTACTGTTTGCGAACGAAGTTACCAAAACCGAAGATAATTATCGAAACCCAAGACAGTGCGTCTGCGTGCTTTGCAGCCTCCTGTAGTGAGTATTGCGAAGGAGCCACAAATTCATCGGCAGAAGGTGCCTTCTTTCGCTTCCCTCGCTTGGTGGATGTCGTGCCAGTCATGACATGCCTTTCCGTAAAATTGTGGGGCTTATACAAGCAAAGAACGCCCCGCCCCGATTTACTATTCTTAGGGGAGCGGGGCGTCCTTGCCGTGTTTTTCTAAATATTATTTTCTTTTAAAAGAAAATAATATTTAGAAAATAGTTTGTAAGTTAATACTTACTTCTTAAGAGCTTCCTCAAAGCCCTTCTGGAAGTCTGCAATCTTTGCAGCGGCGTTGCCGTCGTTGACTTCCTTGTTGGCCAATGCAGTACCGAAGGTCTTCATTGGATCCCAGAAGGCACCCATTTCTGGAACGGTTGGCTGCAAGACAGAAGTCTTAGCAATGGTGTTCATCTGAGCAACAGCGGCTGGGTTATCCTTAACAAGATCGCTCAAAGCCTTAGCAACTGGGATGTCGCCGTGAAGCTTGTACATCTGCTCCTGGGATTCCTTAGAACCGAGGAATGCAGCGAACTTAGCGGCCATCTCTGGAGCCTTGGAGTTAGGGTTGTAAGCAACAGCCTTAGAGCCAGCGAAGGACTTCATCTGGTGCTCGCCATCTTCGGACTTAAACTTTGGAAGCTGAGCAGCAGCGTAGTTGTCGCCCAAAGCCTTCTTTACGTCGCCAGCATCCCAAGAGCCAGAGAAGTAAGCGTCAACAGTGTGGTTCTTAATGCCAGACAAGCCAGCGCCATCGCCATCCATTACAAAGTTCTTGTTCTGAATGAGCTTTGCAACATACTTAGTGATTTCGGCAGCCTTGTCACCAATCTTGATGCCAGCCTTGCCGTCGTTGCTCTTCTCACCGAAGAGGGTCATGTTGCCATCAAGGTAGAAGCCTGGAAGGTACCAAGCGTTGCTAATGTCGAAAGCAACCTTGCCCTTTTCGAGCATCTTATCGAGGGACTTAACGTCTTCGTCGGAGAACTTGGACTTATCGTAGTACATGAACCAAGTGTTGCCCATGTATGGAACGCCATAAAGCTTGCCGTCTTGAGCGGTTACAGACTGGATGATGGTCTCATCGTTGTCTTCCTTAACCTGCTTTGCAGCGTCATCGCTCAACTCGCCAATTGCGTTTGCCTTTACCAAGTCGCCGAGCTGATCGTTAGGGAACAGATAAACATCGGCAGCAGCCTTAGCATCTTGCTTAACTGTCTTAGCAGCATCTGGTGGTGCAACAACAGCGTTCTTAAAAGTAACTTCTGGGTGATCCTTCTGGAAGGCTTTCTCCATAGCCTGAATCCAGCCGCCAGCCTTCTGATCTTCGGAAGAAGACCATACGGTGAGCTTTACTGGGTTCGACTTGCTGCTGGAGCCAGCATTGGTGCTAGAACCGCATGCAGCAAATCCAAACATAGTGGCGATTGCGAGGCCTGCGCCCAGCACTTTCTTCATATTCGTCATCCTTGACCTCCTATATCATGCCAGCTTGGCATGTTCTTTGGTGGCATAGTAACAAATTTCATGTGGCGCAACTTTGACGTTTTGCTGCGTTTTTGCAGCGTCACATTTGTTGTTGAAATCTGTTTATAAGCAATGTGTAGTATACACGTATATATTGTAGTTGGCAAATCATGTTGCGCGCTATTAGAAAAATTTCCGCTAAAGTTGTTTATTTTTGATAAAAAGTTGTATTTTATTTTGCAAATCAGTAAATTTATCGGAATTTTATTTTGATAGCGCTCCGACCTACCTTTTCGCGCTATGTTTTGAGCGAAAAGGCAGGTCGTCGCGCATGTTTGTTCCCGTTTTGGGTCAAATGGGGAACAAATGCAGGAACACATGCCTGTGTTTGTTTACGTTTTTGGTGTTTTGGTAAACAAATGCAGGAAAGTGAATAGTAAAATAAAATTAGACAAGATAAGTCAAGTCAAAATAAAAGAGATAAAAAGAGATAAGATAAGTCAAAATAAAATCAGATAAGATAAGTCAAAATAAAAGACAAGTCAAGTCAAAAAAGACAAATCAAGCCAAAAATTAATACACGCCAACAAAACCAACAAAACGGGGGAAATATGCAAAACGAACATGCGCAATGGCTGCGCGACGCCGTATTCTACGAAATCTACCCACAAAGCTTCTACGATTCAAACGGCGACGGAATCGGCGACATTCCAGGCATAATCGAAAAACTCGACTACGTAAAATCGCTTGGTTGCAACGCAATTTGGCTAAATCCTTGCTACGATTCGCCATTTAAGGATGCAGGCTACGACGTGCGCGACTACAAAAAAGTGGCATCGCGCTACGGCACAAACGAGGATTTGCAACGTCTTTTTAGCGAAGCACACAATCGTGGAATGCACATTTTGCTAGACCTTGTTCCAGGTCACACAAGCGAAGAGCACGAGTGGTTTAAGCAAAGCTCGCGTGCGCAAGAAAACGAGTTTAGCAAGCGATACATATGGACCGACAGCGCGTTTAGCGGCTATTCCATGCCGTTTATTGGCGGTGAAAGTGAGCGAGATGCAACGTATATTCTTAACTTCTTCAAATGCCAGCCAGCGCTAAATTACGGCTTTGCGCAAAGGGATCGCGCGTGGCAATCCGCGCCAAATTCCGCGGAGGCGGCTCAAACGCGCGCTGCAATGGTTGATGTTATGCGATTTTGGCTTTTGCTTGGCGCAGATGGATTCCGCGTAGATATGGCGGATTCGCTTGTAAAAAACGACGACAACAATGGCGAGGGGAGCCTTGGCAAAGACAACACGATTCGCGCATGGCAAGAAATGCTGGGCGCTGTAAAAGCCGAGTATCCGCAGGCTGCTTTCGTTTCGGAGTGGGGCAGGCCGCGTCAGGCGCTGGCTGCTGGGTTCGACATGGACTTCTATTTGAATTGGCGATGGGATGGGCAGCCAAACGGTTATGCGCGCCTGGCTAGAGATGTGGATAATGCGCTAGATGGCAATCCCGAGCACGACCACAGCTACTTTAATGCGCGCGGCGGCGGCAGCATTTGCCCATTCTTAGACGATTATTGCCCGCAATATGAAGCCACTTGCAACGAGGGCTACTTTAGCTTTATAACGTGCAATCACGATACGCCGCGTTTGGCTCCGCGATTAAGCGAGCGCGAAAGGCGGATTGCGTTTGGCATGATTCTTACAATGCCAGGTGTGCCGTTTGTGTATTACGGCGACGAAATCGGCATGAAATACCGCGATATTCCTACAAAAGAGGGCGGTTATGCGCGCACGGGTACGCGTACACCAATGCAGTGGGATGATTCCAAGAATTTTGGATTCTCTGCGGCCGCAAAGTCGAAGTTGTACCTGCCTGTTGAGGTGCGCGCGGATGGAAGGACTTGCGCAAATTCGCGCAAGCAGGCCGTGCAAAGTGGTGAGATTCCAACGGTTTTGAGGCAGGAGCAGGATGGCGATTCGCTGCTTAACTGGGTGCGCGCGCTGATTGCTTTGCGTCACGAGTGCGCGGCGTTGCATGCGGATGCCACTTGGCGAGTGTTGTACGCGCCTGTGGATGGTCGCAGCTTTGCATACGAGCGGTGCGCGGTTGAGTCGGATGGTGAATGCTCTACAAATCGATGCGTTGTGGTTATGAATCCTGGATTAAACGAGGAGACGATTTCGCTTAGCGCGCTTGCAGGGCTTACAACAGAGGCGATTTCGCAGCCGCGGATTTCGGTTGGAGCGGTTGCTTGCGATTCTTCCGCGCTTAAACTCGGCGCGCAGTCCTTTGCGGCGTTTGTTTTATAATGAGCTTTTCCACAAATTCGTTACATTTGTCTCGCACATGAGACATTTGTAACGTTTTTTGGGTCGGATTTGTTATATTTGTCTCGGCTGTGAGACATTTGTAACGTTTTTCGACTGATTTTCGTTATATTTGTTTCGGCGGCGAGGCATTTGTAACGTTTTGGTACAAATGCACTACAGAGATAATGCAGAGATTTAAGGCGGAGTTTGATACAATTGCAATGATTATGCAATGATGGCAAAGCTATACGCACTTAACGCCACGCGTGCGAGCAAGAGGTGAATTATGGACGCGCTAAAACTCAAAATCCGCGCAGACAAGAACATAAAAATGGGGATTACTCTCAAAAAGTTCAAGCTGCTCGGCGCTGTAATGATGATGCTCAGCGCGTTCGGCACAACCGTGATTCCGCACCTTTTTGGCGGCCTTTCCAGCACTAATATGTGGAGCCTCACCGCTGCCGTAGTGTGCGAAGTTGTAAGCTGGTCGGCCCTGCCATGGTATGCGTGGCTGCTCGTTCGCGGATATCAAAACACGCATAACCTCAACCTTTACACGCTTCGTCTGCTTGTGCTGGCTCTTATTTGCGAGGTTCCGTACGACTTTACAACCTTTGGCTGCGCTTTCGATATGCGCTCGCAAAATCCAGTGTTTGGGCTTGTTATTGCGCTGTTTGTGCTTTCGGGAATCGACATGGTTCGCGCGCGTTTTAGTGGCGCGCAAAAAGTGGCGTCAATCGCAGTGATTTTGGTTGCAGGAATATTGTGGAATCTTTTCGGAAGAGTCGGCTTTAGGCAGAATATTTTTTGGGGCGGAGCTTTACTTTTAGGATTTGTTCTTATCTTTAGATTCCTAGAAAACCACGAGATTCGCATGGAGCTGATTGCTGGCGCTTTCGGCGCTATGTCGCTTTTGGCGCCTGGCGTTGGCGTGGCTGTGTTGCATTACCGCAGTCCGTATGGCGACGGCCCTAAGCAAACTAAGCAATTCCGCTGGCTTATGTATGCGTGGTATCCGCTTATGCTTGTAATCGCAAGCGTGTTCACGATTCTGCTTTAGGCGCTATCTTAAGCCTTTATCTTTAGCCTTTATATATACGTTGTAATTTTTTATTTAGTCTTGAGAAGAGTGGCGTAATTTTTACGGCTCGGTTGCTGGCGACTTTTCCGCGGCGCGTATCGTTTTGTAAATGCAAACGTTTGCTGTATGATTTTGGAAGATGCAACGCAGCAACATAATTAATGCAGCACAAGCAAAAGCAATGCAGCACAAGCAAAAGCAAAAAGCAAAGAAACAAAGCAAAGAGGCGTAAAATGACTTTGAATCCGCAAGAATCGCAAAATATTCAAGACGCGCAAAATATCCAAGACGCGCACATTTTTTACGATTACGCTAAAAATCCGCTAGCTAAGGCAAAAGAATCGCAGGTTATAAGCGGCAAAAATTGGCGAATTACGTTAATCACGGATTCGCTTGTGCGCCTTGAGTGGAGCGAAAACGGCGGATTTGTAGACGCGCCTACGCAAACAGTTGTAAGACGAAACTTCGAGAGCAGCGCGCAGTTTGCCGCGGAAAAATCGCCAGCAACCGAAGATGAAGCATCGCGCGCTTTTAATCCAAAATCTGTTAATCCAAAATATAGTGTAAAAAATTTGGAAAATGGCTGGATAGAAGTCGAAACCGAAAAACTACTGATCACGTACAACCAGCAGCCGTTTAGCAAAGAGGGCTTGAGCATTGTTGTGCGCGGAGTGCCTGGGTCGCAATTCAACACGTGGCATTACGGCGACGAGTGCCACGGCAATTTGCTCGGCACTGCTCGAACAGTGGACGAGGCGGATGGAGCCGTAAAGCTTGGAACGGGCGTAATATCTCGCGATGGGTGGGCCGTGTTAGACGATTCGCGCTCGGCAAAAATCGCGTATGCGGCTGCTGTTGATGGAAAAGAAAACCCATACGGGGCATGGGTGGAGCCGCGCGCAAAGGCGGATGGCAGTGTGCCTGGCGAATCCTCTAAAGACCTATACTTCTTTGGCTACGGTCACAACTATATAGGCGCAATTCGCGACTTTTACAAGCTTACGGGCGCGCAGCCGCTTCTTCCGCGATTCGCGCTAAGCAACTGGTGGAGCAGGTACTACAGGTATAGCCAAGACGAATATTTGCAGCTGATGAGCCGATTTAAGCGCGAAGGCATACCGTTCTCCACGGCAGTAATCGACATGGATTGGCACGTGACGGATGTGGACCCAAAGTATGGTTCGGGATGGACGGGCTACACGTGGAACCGCGATCTGTTCCCAAATCACCGCGCGTTTTTGCGCAGCCTTGCCAGCGAAGGGCTTTCTGCAACGCTTAATTTGCACCCGAGAGACGGCGTGCGCGCGTTTGAAGAAGACTATGCGCAAGTTGTGCGCGATATGGGGATTGACCCACAAAGCGGCAAGGCAGTTGAGTTTGACCTTACAAACCCACGCTTTTTGAATGCGTACCTAAACTTGCATCGGCGCATGGAGGGCGAGGGCGTTAGATTTTGGTGGATTGACTGGCAGCAGGGCGGAGTTACAAAGCAGGCTGGGCTGGATCCGCTTTGGATGCTTAACCACGTGCATTACCAGGATTCGGGGCGCGGCGGTGCGTGGCCGCTTACGTTCTCGCGCTACGCTGGGACTGGTTCGCACCGCTACCCAGTGGGATTCTCGGGAGATAGCGTAACAACGTGGGATTCGCTGGCTTTCCAAACCTACTTTACGGCCACAGCTTCCAACATTGGATACGGTTGGTGGAGTCACGATATTGGCGGTCACATGCTTGGCGTGCGATGCGATGAGTTGGAGGCGCGCTGGTACGCTTTCGGCGCGTTTAGCCCGATTAATCGCCTTCACTCCAGCTGCTCGCCGTTTGCTGGCAAAGAGCCGTGGAATTTCCCAGCCGAGACGCGCAATGCGATGGTTAAAATGCTGCGACTTCGCGCGCAATTGCTGCCTTATTTATATACGATGAATTATCGCGCGGCGGTTGATGGCAGACCAATTGTAGAGCCAATGTATTGGCAATCGCCAGAAACGCTTGCAGCATACGAGATGCCGAACGAGTACCGTTTTGGCAGCCAGCTTGTTGTTGCGCCAATCGTTAGCAAGGGGTGCGCGCAAGTTGAGCGCGGATGCACTGCCGTTTGGCTTCCAGAAGGCGATTGGTACGATTTCTTTGACGGAAGGCGCTATGTTTCGCGCGGCGGTGCTGGCCGCAGATTTGAGGTTTGGCGAGGAATCGACCGCGTGCCAGCGTTTGCGCGCGCTGGGGCCATTATTCCAATGCAAGTTTTGCCGAGCGAAGCGTCTTGCGCAAGTAGCGATCAGGCGGCGGCTGCGGTTAATAGCGTTGAAAATCCGCGAGATTTGCGCGTTCTTGCATTCCCAGGTGCGAACGGCGAGTTTGTTATGCGCGAAGATAACGGCAGATTTGAAGACGCGTGCGCTGGGAAAACTGCCGATACTCGCATGGAGTTGATTTGGCGCGACTCCTGCGACGGTGATGGCAATGCGTCTACACAATTTGTGATCAATGCCGCAACGGGTTGCAGTAGTGCTGTTGATTCGCTGCCTTCTAATCGCGATTGGAGCGTGGTGTTTAAGGGCGTTGCTTGCCCAGACTTTGGCAAAATTCGCGTTTTTGTTGGGGAAAATCAGGTTGAATCTAAGGCTGTAGAAGTTTCATATGAAGGCGAAGAATCTACGCTAAGTCTTACTGTTTCTGTGCACAATGTGCCTGTTGGCGATTGCGTGCGAGTGATTGTGGATGGCGGACTGTGCATTGCGCAAGACCCTAAGGTTGGCGATTGCTACAGGCTGCTACTTAAAGCGCAAGTGCCATACCGCGGCAAGGAGATTGCTTTTGACGCGATTCGCCAGGCTGGCGGTAGCGCGAGTGCTATAAGCGAGCTTTGCGCGCTTGAGTACACTAGCGAGAGCGATTTTGAGCGCTACCAGCAAAGCGTTGACTTGACTAATGCGCATGCGCCGCAGCACCCAGAGGTTGCTAAGTGGGCGCAATGGAAGTGCACGTTGCCTGACTCGGTTAAGCGCGCGCTTGAGGAGATTTTATTGCGCAGCGCGCTTTGACAGAGCTTTGACCAAGATTTGTTACAAATGTCTCACGAGCGAGACATATGTAACGATTTTTGACTGATTTTCGTTATATTTGCATCATTGATGAGACATTTGTAACGTTTTTTTGCTTAATTTCGTTATATTTGTCTCGTTCATGAGGCAAATATAACGCGAACGATATTCCTTGTTTGGTATTGCGCGCCTTCCTTACTTGGTATGTAGGAGGGCTGGGTGTTTCTACGCTCGCGCGGATTAGCCGCGCTATGTCGCTCGCGCAGATTAGCTGCGCTCACGTCTTCGCCGCGCAGAAGCAGTGCTTCTGCCTGAGCGGCTCAGCGCGCAAAATTGCCTTCGCGCGCTACGCTTCAAGCGCTCCGGCAGGTTGGCGCGCGCAGCTATTAGTAGCCGCTCGGCTGATTTGGCACATAAAGTCCACTGGACTTTATGCTTGAGCCAAATCACGCTTTGAAGGAGCTTGAAATGCATTATGCAATTTCAAGCTCAGTCAAAGCGCCTTTCGCGCTACGCTCTAAGCGAAAAGGTAGGTCGTCGCGCCACAAAGGGTCTAAAAATGTGATTTGTCTCATATACAAATGTTTAGATAGTTAAGCTAAAAACGGTGTTTGGCGTGTTGAAATCGCAAGAATTTTCTAAAAAATTATCTCGCAAAAACCCTTAAAATAAAAGGCCTGGGGGGGGGGGTACCTCTCCCTGAAAGCTATAAACATTTGTTAGTTGTCTTCAAAATTTTTTCTAAAATGTTATAATGATTTATCAAAGGGTGATTACATCATTATAGATGTACGCTATAAGACTTTGTAAAACTATTGTCAAAAACTATAAGGCTTTGAGAGCTAAGGTTGGCGCGCAAAGCGATATCAAATAAATCGAATTAAACTCACGGAAAGAGGAGAACATGACTACAAAATCTGCTAAACATTCCAACAAGGCATTTGGTTCTGAAAAGGATAAGGCTGCGAAGGCTGTTGATATTCGTAAGGTGGCTGCTCTTTCTGTTGGTGCTGCTGGCGTAATCGCTGGCGCTGCGATTGCTTTTGGCGCAACTCCTGCAATGGCTGCGGAGGCTACTTCTGCGCCTGTTAAGGAGGATGCACCTGTAAAGGAGCAGGATTTAACTGCTAAGAATGATGATTCTAAGACTTCTGATGATTCTAAGAAGAAGTTTGATGAGAAGCAGCAGACTGATGAGACTAATCAGAATAAGCAGACTGTAGTAAAGATTGATAATACTGAAGGTAAGACTGATGTTAAGTCTGAGGGCACTACGTCTGTAAATAAGCAACCTGAGACTCCTGCGCCTGTAGATCAGAATCGCGCTTCTAATGGTGGCACAAACGAAGTAGCTTTCTCTAGTCAAACAGGTGAAATGCCGAACGTTTATGGCTTTGGCACAGTGGATAATCAGTATGATGAGCAACTCGCAAATAATCCTATAATATTTAAGCTTCCTAAACAGCAAGATACTAATGGAGCAGATAAGGATGTTACGCGTGTAACTGTATTTCCTTCACCTAAAAACCATATTAATACCCCAAAAACTTCAGGAAGTATTGATTTTGATTCCGCCAATGATGGACATCAGCCATATTCTGGCGAATATGTGTTTAAACAGAACGATGATGGTTCTGCAACACTTACCATGAATAGGATTTTCCGTAAAGATGAACGTGGTGATTCCAAAGCTATTAAGAATGCGCAAGGTTATTCTGCAACGCGTTCGATTCAGATTAATCCAACTCCATTTCAGGGAACTGCTAAAGAAGATGCAGTATCAGATCAATTCAGAGCGGCTCTGTTAGTACCTCCGCAAAGTGCTGGAACTATTGTTAAAAAAGTAAGTGATGCTGATATCACCGACACTGATGTCAACAATGCTATGGATGATGCTAAAAAGAATGGCAAAACAACGCATGTTGGCAAGAGTGGTATTGATGGTCTATCGCTAGAAGCACAAATTCAAGCGTTAAGCAATGTTGGTAAACGAAAGTTAGATACTATCGCTGATAAAATTCCTACTAAAAGCAACGAATACGATAAGAGTGCATTAACGAAAGCAAATAGTAAAGTTGGTGTATCTATTGTAAATACCCATTTCGTTACTGATCTTGGTTTTAAGTCGCAGGCTATTCCGCTGACTATTGTGCGTTATAACGATGTTATTGATAAGCCAATTGTGGACGACCCGAACAGCATCTCCGAGGATGTAAAGAAAGAAATCGCACAGAAGCTCGCAAAGATTAACAGCGTAAATCCAAATAAAATCACGTTTGACGAAGCTGGTAATGCTGTAATCCACTTCGATGGCGTGGATGAAAAGGACGCTCCTAAGATTAAGCTCAGCGACCTTGTGTTGAAGAAGCTCAAGGACACTGAGTACAAAGTTCCAACTGGTAGCGAAGCGGTCTTTGTTGCTAACCCACTCGATTACTCAAAAGCTGAGATTGACCGTATTAAGACAGCTATTTTTAATGCTAACAAAGACAATGAAAAGATTGGCCTTACCAGCAAAGATCAGATTTCGCTTTCGTACCTTAAGGGCAATTTTACTGCAGCTGGTAAAGCTAATGAGGGCATTTCTAACGGTCAGGCGGAAAATACGATTACCGTTAAGATCAAGACCGATAAGGCTGTTGCCGAGTTTACGTCTAATGTAAAAGAGAGCAAGCTTACAAAGCTTCCAAATATTCGAACAGATTACGACGTTTCGTGGACTAAGACTAAGATTGATGGTCGCGATACCGACGAGGGTATTTCTTGGAGTAATGATAGTCACACAACTATCATCTATCGTTACGACCCAACTAAGGCACAAGAGTTTGATACAACAAAGATTCTTGGCTTGCTGAAGGCCACGCCAAAAGACAAGCAAGCTGGTTTGCGTGACCTTCAGGGCGGCGAGCTGCTTTCCTATGAAGGTACAGGGACTAACGCGCAGAAGTCGCACATGCACTATGCGTTGCAAAATGGCGAGCCAACGGGCGAGCTTACGCTTGGCAATATGAGCGGCGCTTATTGGCAGGGAAGTCAGAAAGTTTCTAATTCTGACGTAGACCTCGGTGATAATTTATCAATAGCTGGTTCGTATTCATGGGATCCAGAAGCTGGCTCTGTAACGGTAGCCGGCAAAAAGGACAAGATTTACAAGGCACGTTTGTTTGTTCAGCCGTATGCAATGTCGTACTATAAGGATGTTTATCTGGAGAAAGGCCGCAATACAGGCAATACAGCAAAGGCAATTAACGTTATCTTTGTGCCGCAGATGAATCATAAGAAGGATAATCTTAAGGCATCTGTTGATAAGCATGCGGTGACAAATGATGGCAAGAAGACGCCTACCGATGCTACCTATTACAACGCATCGGACGCTAAGAAGAAAGCGTATGATGATGCGCTTAGTGCTGCTCAACAAACGCTTGAAAAAGTTGGAACTAAAGCTGATACTGATTTAAGTGAAGAGCTTAAGGCTGAGGTTGATAACGCAACGATTAACCTTAATAAGGCTCGCGCCGAGCTTGATGGTGACGCCACAAAGAAGGAAGAGCTGAACAAGTCTATTAATGAAGATGGCACACCTGCTCCAGGTCAGCAAGCTACAACTGGTACGAAGGCAAGCGATAAGTATAAGAACGTTACTGAGCCTGACTTTAAGAAGGCCGATGGTTCTGATGACACCGAAAGGAATAATGCTGCTAAGAACGCCAAGACAGCTTACGATGAAGCGCTTGCTGAAGCTGAGAAGGTAAAGGCTGACGACTACGCCACACAAAAGGCTGTTGACGACGCTAAGGCAAAGCTTGATGCTGCGCGTAAGGAACTTGATAAGTACAGCACTAACAAAGACAAGCTTAATGCTGCTATTGCTGAGCATGGTCAGGTGAATACGGGCGATGCTGCTAAGACTGGCAACGACAAACTCAAGACCGCCGACCCAGCTTATCAAAACGCAAATGATGATGAGCGAAAAGCATACGATGCTGCTGTAAAGAAGGCAAACGAACTTTCTAAGGATCCAAACGCTTCTCAAAAGGAAGTGAACGAGGCTATCAAGAAGCTTAAGGATGCTAAGGATGCGCTCGACAAGAACGCAACCGACAAGGCTCCTCTTGATGCTGCCGTTCAAAAGAGCTTCGATAACCCTGATCCAAACGATGCTAACAAGCAGAGTGTGTTCTATAAGAATGCAGAGGCGAAGACTAACGATCCTGATGCACAGCAAGCCGTTAAGAATTACGATGACGCACTCGCAGAAGCTAAGAGAGTGCTTGGTGACAAGAATGCTACAAATGCCGATGTAAAAAAGGCTAAGGGAGCGCTTGAAAAAGCAGAAGAAGCACTTCATGCTGATAAGTATCAAACAAAGGCAACTGATTTAGCTGAAGCTATTGCGGACAACTTCAGTGGTTATTTGATGCCAGCCTACTTCAATGCCTTTGATAAGGCGCACGCTGAAGGCGAAAATTCTCAAGCTGCTAAGGACTTCAAAGACTATAACGACGCTTATCACGCTGCAAAAGACTTGATGAAAAATCTAAAGAAGCCTGGTAGCACTATAGCGCAAACAGAAGTTGACAGAGTTAAAGATAAGCTGCTTGCTGCGCGCAAGATTATCGACACCTACGCAACCGACACCAGCAGGCTTTCGGCAGCTGTGTTTAACGATATTGCCATACTACACAGCCCAGCATACAAGAATGTGTCCGCAGATGATGCAAGTAAAGAAGCGCAGGCTGCTAAGCAGAAGTATGACGATGCCGTAACGAAGCTAGACCATGCGCTTGATAAAAATATGCCTAAGGATAAGCAGGGTAATACAGAAATCCCAACTTCTAATACTCCTGATGCGAATATTGATGTTAATAATGCGAATGCATTGGATAATATTCAGGCACATGCACATGGCGAGCCGCTGAATAGGGATGTTGATGCAATCCTTAAGGAAATGAACGATGCTATTGCAGATTTGAACAAGTTTGCGACTAAGACCGACGATTTGCTTAAGTCTGTTAACGAGCATGACAATACCAAGCAGACGCCTGCGTATAAGAATACGGAAAAGCCTGACTATAAGGGCAAAGATGGTACGACTGCTGATGCTGATAAGAACGCTAAAGCATCTGCCGCAAGGACTGCTTACGACGACGCTTTGAAGGCTGCTAAGAAATTGCTCAAGAAGCCTGATGCAACGCAGAAGGAAGTCAACGACGCTAAGGATAAGCTCGACGCTGCTCGCAAGGCTCTCAACGCCTACAACACCGACACCACCAAGCTCGAAAAGAGTGTTGGTGAACACGGTAAAGACGCAGAGGGTAAAAATCCTGCTGTTAAAGGCACAAAGGATTCTGACGCATACCGTAACGCGTCTGATCCTCACTTCATGAAGGCAGATAAAACTAACCCAACTAAGTTAGTTGAAGATACCGAGAAGAATAACGATGCTAAGGAAGCTAAGAAGGCATACGACAAGGCATTGGCCAAGGCTCAGGAGTTGCTTGCAAAGCACGACCCTAATAGCAATACGCCTTTGGATGAGCAGCCAACTCAGGAGCAGATTGACGAGGCTCTCAAGACGCTCGACGAAAAGCGTAAAGCTCTTGATGTCTACAAAACTGATACCACTGAGCTTGACAAAGAAGCAAAGAAGTCTACTGCTGAGCATGCTGCTGTTACTGAACCCGACTTTGAGTATACGCCTGAGTTCCAGAATGCTGATGCTAAGAAGAAGGATGATGCTGACGGTAAGAAGGTAGACAATGACGATGTTGCTGCATATAAGAAGGCGCTCGACGCTGCTCGCAAGCTAGTATCTGATGCAACAGATACAAACAAGAAGCCTTATGAACGTCCAACGCAGCAACAAATTAACGATGCACTCGATGCTTTGAAGCAAGCTAAGAGGCAGATTACTGATAACTACAAGACCAAAGTCGACGATTTGAAGACTGAGGCTGGTAAGGATTCTGATTTCACTAAGACTCCTGAGTATCAGAATGCTGCTGGTTCTCCTGAGGTTGAAGCCTACAAGAAGGCACTCGAAGACGCTAAGAAGGTTCTTGGTGACAAGAATGCTACTCAGGCGCAGGTTGATGATGCTTTGAAGAAGCTTCAAGAGGCTAAGAAGAATCTTGCTGATTCTAATAAGACTGATAAGACCAAGTTGCAGACTGAGTCCAATGCTGATGGCGACTTCACCAAGACTCCTGAGTATCAGAATGCTGCTGGAAGCTCAGAGGCTGAAGCTTACAAGAAGGCGCTTGATGAAGCGAATAAGGTTCTTGCTAACAAGGACGCAACTCAGGCGCAGATTGACGAAGCTTTGAAGAATCTTAAGCAAGCTAAGGATGACCTTACAAGAAAGTACAAGACGGATAAAACCAATCTGAACGAAGAGACGGGCAATGATTCTGATTTCCGTAAGTCGATTCCGTTCTTGATTGCAGATGGCAAGGATATAGCTGAGTACAACAAGGCGCTGAATGATGCAAACGCTGTGCTCGCGGATCCAAACGCTACGCAGGCTCAGATTGACGAAGCGCTTAGAAAGTTGCAAGCTATAAGGCAGAAGATGATTGACTTCTACAACTCGCTTGGTTCGGGTAGTAGTGATGACGATTCCGACGGCAACAACAATGGCAACAATGGCAACAATGGCGCGGATAATGCAAATAACGCAAACGCAAACGCTGTTGATAAGTCAATGTTGCAAGCTGAAGTGAATGGTGCTCTTGCAGATGTTGCCAATGGTGCTGGTGCTGGCGCTAAGGTTGCAAATGGCGTGGATGCAAGCGTTGTTAAGGAGTTTAATGATGCTCTAGAAAACGCTCGCCGCGTGCTTGCTGACTCTAATGCCACTCGCGAGCAGGTTGAAGCTGCGACTATGCGACTTCGTGCAGCTCGTGCGGCTTTTAATGCTGCAAAGGCGAACAAGGGCAGCAACTCGCGTGGAAACATGGGAGTGCAAACTGGCGTTGATTCCGCAACGCTAAGCGCGTTCGCTGCTGTGTTTGTTGGGCTGGCAGGATTTGGAGTGTCTGCTAAGCGCCGTAAGCACTCAAGTAGATAAAAGTTTGCGCTCTAGTAGCGTTCCTTAAAAAAGCGTTCACATTTTGTTTTGTAGTATGAACGCACAAAATGGCTTGGAGATAATCTCCAAGCCATTTTTGTGTTTTGCTACGACCTGCCTTCGAGCTTAAAGCGTAGCGCGCGAATCGACGATTTCGAGCTGCATAATGCGTCATTTTCCTCTTTCTGTTGTTTCTTTTCCCGTGTTTGTTCCCTATTTAATCAAAAATGGGAACAAACGTGGGGGGTGTTCTTGTGTTTGTTTCCAAAATCGGCTGAAATGGGAACAAACGTGGGGGGGGTGTTCTTGTGTTTGTTTCCAAAATCGGCTGAAATGGGAACAAACGTGGGGGAAAAGAAACAAACGTGGGCGCGAAGACGTTCGCGCGCTTAGACCGCGCTAACGATACGCTTCATCCGCTGCGAAAAATCTCGAATCTCCGCTGCGTTCGGCGTAATAATAGGTTAAAAACTTGAGTGGGGGAGTGTTAAGTTTTTGCGAAACGCGCGCAAAAATGCTTGACTTTAATAACTTGAGTGTGTTAGACTCAAGTTTTGTAAAAAGAAAAAGCGGCTAGTCGCAAGGCTGACTGCCAAGAATTTGAGTACATAGATTAAAAGGTACATAGATAAGATAGCTAGGAGATATTATGGGACGCGCAGTAGGTATTGATTTAGGAACAACGAACTCCTGCATTGCAACGCTTGAAGGCGGCAGCCCAACAGTTATTGTTAACGCAGAAGGTGCGCGTACAACACCGTCCGTGGTGGCTTTCAGCAAGTCGGGAGAAATCTTGGTTGGCGAAGTTGCTAAGCGTCAGGCTGTTACAAACGTTGACCGCACGATTAGCTCCGTAAAGCGCCATATGGGTACGGATTGGTCTGTTGAGATTGATGGCAAGAAGTGGACTCCTCAGGAGATTTCTGCTCAGGTTTTGATGAAGTTGAAGCGCGATGCTGAAGCCTACCTTGGCGAGCCAGTAACCGATGCCGTTATTACATGCCCAGCATACTTCAACGATGCTCAGCGTCAGGCAACTAAGGATGCAGGTAAGATTGCAGGCTTGAACGTGTTGCGTATTATTAACGAACCAACTGCTGCAGCTTTGGCTTATGGCCTTGAAAAAGGCAAGGAAGACGAGCGCATTTTGGTGTTCGACTTGGGTGGCGGTACTTTCGATGTGTCGCTTCTTGAGATCGGTAAGGATGACGACGGCTTCTCCACAATCCAGGTGCAGGCCACTAATGGCGATAACCACTTGGGTGGCGATGACTGGGATCAGAAGATTATCGACTGGCTTGTTGGCGAAGTTAAGAACAAGTACGGCGTTGATTTGAGCAAGGATAAGATTGCTTTGCAGCGCTTGAAGGAGGCTGCTGAGCAGGCAAAGAAGGAGCTTAGCTCTTCAACATCTACCTCAATTTCTATGCAGTACTTGGCAATGACTCCTGACGGAACTCCAGTGCATTTGGATGAGACTTTGACTCGTGCTCACTTTGAGGAAATGACTTCCGACTTGCTCGGTCGCTGCCGTACGCCATTTAACAACGTGCTTTCCGACGCTGGCATCTCTGTAAGCCAGATTGATCACGTGGTGCTTGTTGGTGGTTCTACTCGTATGCCAGCCGTCAAGGAGCTTGTAAAGGAGCTTACGGGTGGTAAGGAAGCGAACCAGTCCGTAAATCCAGATGAGGTTGTGGCTGTTGGTGCAGCTGTGCAGTCGGGCGTTATTAAGGGAGACCGCAAAGACGTTCTGCTTATTGATGTAACTCCACTTTCTTTGGGCATTGAAACCAAGGGCGGAATTATGACGAAGCTTATTGAGCGCAACACCGCAATCCCAACTAAGCGATCCGAAGTGTTCTCTACTGCAGAAGATAATCAGCCATCCGTGTTGATTCAGGTTTACCAGGGTGAACGTGAGTTTGCGCGCGATAACAAGCCTCTCGGTACTTTTGAATTGACGGGTATTGCTCCAGCTCCTCGTGGCGTTCCACAAATCGAAGTGACTTTCGACATTGATGCTAACGGCATTGTGCACGTTTCCGCTAAAGATAAGGGAACGGGCAAGGAACAGTCCATGACGATTACGGGCGGTTCTGGCTTGCCAAAGGACGAGATTGATCGCATGGTTAAAGAGGCGGAAGCTCACGAAGCAGAAGATAAGAAGCGCAAGGAAGAAGCGGATACTCGCAACCAGGCAGAGTCCTTTGCTTACCAGACTGAAAAGCTTGTGAACGACAATAAGGATAAGCTTTCCGACGAAATCTCTAAGGAAGTTACCGACAAGGTGAATGCTTTGAAGGAAGCTTTGAAGGGTGATGACCTTGAGAAGATTAAGAGCGCGCAAAGCGAGCTTATGACGTCTGCGCAAAAGATTGGTCAGCAGCTTTACGCTCAGCAGGGTGCTGCTGGTGCTGCAGGTGCTGCGGGAGCTCAGGCTGGTGCTGCTGGTGCTGGTGCTGCATCTGATGCAAATGCAGGTGCCTCTAAAGATGACGACGTGGTTGACGCCGAAGTGGTGGACGACGACAAGGACGATAAGGACAACAAGTAATGTCCGAGTTTAACGCCAACGACTACTTGAGCGGTTTGGAAGACGTGCCGTCGGCGGCTGGCGATTCGCGTGCGGCAGATAGCGCTGCGGATAGCGCTGCAGATGGTGTTGCGGCGCATGAGGAAACTCATGAAGCAAAGCACGCGGCTGCTAACACGGATGCGGCTGCTAACACCGATGCGGCCGCTAGCGCAGCCGCCGACGCGGAAAAGTCGCAAGCAACCGCAGATGAATCCAACGCGCGCAAATCTCAAGAAAATGACAATTCTGTAGACGCTCAAAGCAGCGAAGAAGACGATTCCTTAACGCCTCTTGGCAAAGCCAAAAAAGAGGCGGCTGATTATTTGGAAGCGTTGCAGCGCGAGCGAGCAGAGTTCATCAACTTTAGAAACCGCGCAGCCAAGGAGCAAGATCGGTTCAGGCAGCATGGAATAACAGACGTGCTTACGGCTTTATTGCCAGCTTTAGACGACATTGATAGGATTCGCGAACACGGCGCAATGGACGATTCGTTCAAAGCCGTGGCCGCAAAATTAGACAAGGCGTTTGAAAAGTTTGGCGTAGAAAAGTTTGGCGAAAAGGGCGAAGACTTTGACCCAACAAAGCACGATGCGATTCTACACAAGCCAGATGCAAATGCTACGAAGGAAACGGTTGATGTTGTTGTGGAGTCGGGCTACAGGATTGGCGATCGCGTTATACGCGCGGCGAGAGTTGTAGTGGCGTCTCCAAGCAATGCATAGCAGTGTGCGCAGAATGAAACAGCGTGAAACAATGCGTGAAACAATGCTAGTGTCAGCACTAGTGTCATCGCTTGTTTAGCTCATTCGCTGCATCAAACGTCTACTTGCAAATCCCATGCCTACTCGTGTTGTCGGTTTAGATTCTAAACAGTCAGCGCGAGTAGGTTATTTAGATATAAGTTGTTTAGATAAATGCCAGTGGCTCAAAGAAAAAGGAGCTTAAATGGCTGAGAATGAATGGCTAGCCAAAGATTTTTACAAGGTTCTCGGAGTCTCCAAAGATGCCGACGAAGCCACAATTACAAAAGCGTACAGAAAACTCGCTAGAAAATATCACCCAGACTTAAACAAAACTAAAGAAGCAGAAGAAAAATTCAAAGACGTATCCGAAGCATACGACGTTTTGAAAGATAAGCAGATGCGCGCTCGCTACGACGCGATTCGCCAGTTTGGTGCAGGCGGAGCAAGATTCGCTGGCGGAACGGGCGCAGGCGGATTCGACGCAAGCGGAGTTAATGACATTTTCTCATCGATGTTTGGCGGATCACCAATGGGCGGCGGCTCACGCGTGCGATTTTCCACGGGCGGCGCGGGTCCAGACATACAAAACATATTCTCCATGTTTACGGGCGGCGCTGGCGCGCAATCGGCAGCAGGATTTGGCAGAAGTGGCTTTAATGGCGGAGCAGACTACGGGCAGTATGGCCAGTATGCTCAATCTGCTCCACAAAACACGCCTGAACGCGGCGAAGACATTACAACGGCTATAAAACTAACGTTTAAGCAGGCGTTCAAAGGCGCTACGGTTTCGCTTCGATCGGGCGGAGAATCGTTCAAAACCCATATTCCTGCAGGCGTAAAAGATGGGCAAAAAATCCGCCTAAAGTCAAAAGGAAAGCCAGGAAAGTTTGGTGGCGCTTTTGGAGACATGTACTTGCAAGTGCAAGTGGAAAAGTCGGAGCAATTCTCGATTGAAGGATGCGATTTAGTGGCCGCTTTGCCGCTCACCTTAAGTGAAGCTGTGCACGGAGCAAAAGTCACGCTTAAAAACGTAGACGGCGAGCCGATTGTGTTTAAGGTTCCATCTGGAACTTCGGGCGGCAGCAGAATACGCGTAGAGGGAGCAGGCGTGCCAGGTAAAAACGGCGCGTTTGTTGGAATTGCGCAAATACACGTTCCAAAAAAGCCAACAATGGCATTAAAGCGTGCTGCAAAAGAGTTTGAAAAGGCGTGTGGCGAAGATTACGAGCAAGAAGTGAAGGATTTGCGCGCATAGCAACAAATCGCTTAGCGTTTGCGTTTTGTGTTTGCTCGTAGAATAGCGTTTGCGTGTAGAAAGGAAAAGTCATGGCTAGGTTGGATCGCCAAATTAGGGCGCTGTATGAGATGTGTGCAGTGGCGTTAGTACGCGGAAATGCAACTCTTGACGGCGCGGACGAAGTGGGCTTTAAAATCGACATGCCGATTTTTACCGTGAGTCACGTAGCCAACCTAACCGACACGCATCCGCAAACGCTTAGGCAATACGATAGATTGCGATTGATTATGCCGCAGCGCACAGAAGGCGGAGCTAGAAGATACTCGCTTAGAGACATAGATAGGCTTGTGCAAACGCAAAAACTGAGTCAAGAAAACGGCGTGAATCTTGCTGGAATTATGCGGATTTTGGAGCTTCAAGAAGAAAATCGCCAGCTTAAAAGGCAAGTGAGGCGATTGGTGGATGAGGCGGCTAGTGCGGAGCGAAACATTTTTGCGGCTAGCGCAGACGGGAATATTGTGGAAGTTCAGCGCTCGCAGCGCGCAAAGGATTGGCGTCGAGATATTCGTGTGCCTCAGCGCGAGTTGCCGTCGTCTTATGCAAGAGGCGCGAATGGCTATTCGCAATACAATGATTATGCAAGCAATGATTTAGAAGACGATAAGTCGATTGTTTTGTGGCGCGCGTTTGGGCTATAGCGCCTAGCCAACAATAGTTTAGATTTTTCTAAATACTAGTCAAATGCTTAAATAGATGGTGGATATGTGGATAATCGCAAAATCATATGCGCCAATAAGTGCATAAGTGGATAAGTGCGTAATCTAAGTAGCACTTAAGTGTATAAGTGCATAAGTGTATAAGAATATAAAGGGGATTAATGGCAACGAGCGCAACCGAGGAAAATGCATTGACAGAGTTAGCTGCAGAAAAATCGGCAATTGAGATGGCAGCTGCGGCAAATCGCAAGCTGGCAGCAGTTTTTTGGGATATGGACGGCACGCTAATCGACTCCGAGCCGTATTGGCATGAATCCGAGATTAAAATCGCAAAAGAACATGGCGGCGAGTGGAGCGAAGAGCTTGCATGGCAATACTCGGGCGGCTCTCTAAAAGACGTTGCCGAAGCTATGATTGCGCGCGGAACAAAGATGGGCGTTGAAGAGATTGGCAACGCAATGGTGGACTATGTTGCCGAGCGCGAAAGCGTGGAAGTTCCATGGGTGCCAGACGTTTTGGATCTTTTGCAAAAGCTTGCCGACGCAAAAATCCCTTCGATTTTAGTGAGCAATTCACCAAGGCGACTTGTTGAAAACATTGTGAACCATGCGCCTAAAGGAGCGTTTGCTGGTTTTGTTTGCGGAGACGATGGGTATGCTACAAAGCCAAGCCCTGAGCCGTATTTGGCTGCAGGTAGGCTGCTTGGCATTAGCGCGCAAAACATGAAGTATTGCATTGCGATTGAGGATTCGTTTGCTGGCTTAAAGTCGGCTGCAGCTTCGGGAGCTACGACTCTTGCGCAAAGAGCGTACTCTAACTTAGACGTTAGCGACGGCCCTCAATTTGCGGACTTAGACGGCTACAAAGACGTTACGCCGCAAGCGCTTGAGCGCTACGTTATTGATCGCATTGCGCAGTAGCGCGACGACCTATCTTTTCGCTTAGACCGCGCGAACGATACGACCTGCTTTGTAGTGCGATTGTATGGCGACACGCCGTAAATCAGGTACAAACACACTACATGATTACGCAGATTTCACCAAACTAGGTAGAGATTCGAGATTTTTCGCACTGAATGAGATGAACCTCAGCATCTTTGATGGTGATTCATCGAATGAAGAAGAAAAATCGAGAATCTCGGTGATGAAAGCTACGCAATTGTTCTAGACATTCAGAAGGTTTGATGTATTTCTCTACGAGCAATAAATAGCGCCATCCTAAAGCCTTAGAATATTAACGTTCATAAGCTATACGTAAAAGTGCGCGTCACTTGCGAGGAGAGAAATACTCAAACCTCGCGCAATACCAAGTAAGGAAAATCGCTAGCGTTATATTTGCCTCACGAACGAGACAAATATAACGAAATTAAGCCAAAAAATGTTACAAATATCTCATCAATGATGCAAATATAACGAAAATCAGTCAAAAAACGTTACATATGTCTCGCTCGTGAGACATATGTAACAAATCTTGAGAAAAGATCGAAGGCAGGTTGTCGCGCCCGAGAATGTTGCTTTAATCGGCGTGTTGAACAACAAGAGGGCGCGACGACCTGCCTGAGCGCTTAGAGCGTAGCGCGCGAAGGCAACTCGGAGCGCTGAGCAGCTCAAGGCAGAAGCATTGCTTCTGCGCTGCGAAGACGTGAGCGCAGCTAATCTGCGCGAGCGACATAGCGCGGCTAATCCGCGCGAACGCAGAAACACCCAGCCCTCCTACATACCAAGTAAGGAAGGCGCGCTCGCGCGTGCAGAATCACGTAGATTAATCGCCGCCACTTTGCGTTTGTGTAGCTCCGTTTTCTCCAAAAGATGATGCCGCGCCAGACCCATCGCCTGCGCTTCCGCCACTAGTAGTGCCGCCGCCAGCCGAGCCGTTCCCGTTACTCGGCCTATTCTCGCCAGCCCCATTCGGCCCATTTGCGCCATTCGCACGATCTTCACTACTAGAACTATCTTCCTTATTAGCGCCACCTGCGCCACCTGCGCCACTTGCGCCACTTGCACTATCTTCTTTATCTTTATCTTTGCTATCTTCTTTATTTTCGCCGCTATAGTCGTCCGCAAATTCGTGCTTGCTTCCGCCAAGCCCCCAAGTTCCGTCAACACCTCCAATTTTGCCGTTATCTTTAGCTTCTGGGAACTTTTCCGCAACCGTGCCAGCAAGTGCCGCACGCATGTATCGCGTAAACAAATGCGCCGAATATCCGATTCCTCCAGGGTATCCGCGGAAAGTTGGCACAGGCAAAGGATTTCCTTGCGCATTTGGATTCCAAATAGCAAACACGGTCAAAACACTCGGCGTAAATCCAACAAAACTACACGCCGAAGCATCGTTAGCGGTTCCCGACTTTCCAGCAATCGGCTTTCCAACGCCCCTAACCTCTGGCGAAGTACCGTATTGCACAACGCCTTGCATGGCCTTAATAGCAAGCGCCATGTCTGCCGCAGCAAACACCTGCTTTCCTATGGTCGGCGCCCTATAAAACTCTTTGCCATCTGGGTTCTTAACGCTAGAAACAATGTGCAAATCTGGCCTGCGCCCCTGGTTTGCAATCGTGGAATACGCGCGCGCAATCTCGCTAATATGCACAGGGTCGTTTCCAAGAACAGTAAACGGATTCTTTCCGTTAACGCGCTGCGCATTTAGCCCAGCCAGAACAGCCGTATTTGCCACGCCTTTTTGCCCAAGCTTTTCTTGCAAAGCCATAAATGGCGTGTTTACAGAGTTTGCTGTTGCTTTATAAAGGTTGATTATTCCCCAATTTGTGTTTGCAAAGTTGTTTACTGGCTTGTCGATTCCCTTAAACTTTAGCCCAGTATTTCCATTAAACAGCGTGTTTAGGTTTGTTCCAGCCTGAATCGCGCCAATCAGCGCAAACGGCTTCATGGTACTTCCAGGCTCGTAAAGCGCTTGAGTGGCGTTATTTAGCGGCTTAGAAAGGTAGTCGTCGCCTGCGTACACAGATATAATCGACCCATCTTTAGGATTTACGCTCATTGCGCCCGTTTGCACTCCTTGCGGCGTAATTCCGCGCGCGCCAGCAGTCGGGCTTGCAACGTTAAACATTAAATCCTGCTTAGCTTTGTCGATTGTTGTAATAATGCGGTATCCGCCTGTGTCTAGGTCTTCTTTTGTAAACGCGCCGCCGCTTGTAAGCTCGCTGCGAACCATTTGCAAAAGGTATCCTTGCGGCCCCGCGTACATGTTTTGCTTGGTTTGATTAATGGTTTGCGGCATTTTTGCGTTTTTGTATTCTTCGCTTGTAATGTACTTGTCTTTAAGCATGATTCTTAGCACGCGCTTGAATCGAATATTCGCCTCTTTAGGCATGATTGCAGGGTCCCAGCTGCTTGGCGCAGGAATTATTCCAGCCAGCATTGCCGCTTGAGATAGCGTAAGATCCTTCGCTTCCACGCCAAAGTACGCTTTTGCTGCCGCCTGGATTCCGTACGCTCCGCGGCCCAGATAAATCGTGTTCATGTAATTGCACAGCACGGTGTTTTTGTCTTGTGTTTGCGCGATTTTTAGCGCAAGAATGGCCTCGTGCAGCTTTCCTAAATACGTTTTTGTTTCGCCAAGATAGTAGCGTTCCGCGTATTGTTGCGTAATCGTAGAGCCGCCCCATCTGCCTTTAGACGTTACGTTGTGGATTATTGCGCGCCCAATTCCCTTAAGATCGATTCCGCCGTCTTTGTAGAAAGACCTGTTTTCGCTTGCGATTATTGCGTTTCCAACATATGGCTTTAGAACAGAGCAGTTTATGATTTCGCGATTTTGCTCTGCAAAGCTGCCGATTTCCGTTTTTCCATCCGCGTAGTAAACCTTTGTTTTATCCGCCATTGCGATTTTGTCTGGCTGCGGAATGTCTGTTGTTACGTACATCCACGCAACCGTTAGAATTCCAAGGATTATTGGCGTAAAAACTACGATTAGCGCCCAAAATAGAATCGGGTGTTTTGTTCTAAAGTTTTTTTGGATTCTTCTGTGGCTTCTGCGATTGTATGGTTGATTGTATGGTCGCCTTGCGCTTCCGCTGTTTCTTGCGTTGTTTCTTGCGCCTGCCCTGTTGCCTGCGCCGTTGCCAGCAGCATCGCCAGCGCCCGCGCTTCTTACGGTGCGCCTTGTGCTAGAAGAGTGCGAATTTCGTCTATAACTATTTGCAACCATATAATCCAAGTTAGCGCTTGGCGAGGAACTTTAATCATATTTAACGAGGAACTTTAATCATATTTAAATCATATATAACGAGGAACTTTAATCATACATAACGCGGAATTTTAATCATACTTAATATCGTATGTAATATTTGTAAAAGCTAGTATTATAAAAGTGTATTAGTGCGGCGTTTTTGTGCCGATGATTTTTGTTAAGGAGTTTATATGAGTATCCGCGTTGCCATTGCCGGTGTTGGCAATTGTGCTTCGTCGTTAGTTCAGGGCGTTGAATACTACAAGAATGCCAATGATGGCGATAAAATTCCAGGATTAATGCATGCTGTTTTTGGGCAATATCGCGTGCGAGACATTGAGTTTGTAGCCGCTTTCGATGTTGACGCTTTAAAAGTTGGCCATGACTTAAGCGAGGCGATTTATGCTTCTCAAAACAACACGATTCGCTTTGCAGACGTGCCTAATCTTGGTGTTACAGTGCAGCGCGGCCCTACTTACGATGGCTTGGGCGACTACTACAAGCAAATGATTGACGAATCTAAAGAAGAGCCTGTAAATGTTGCCGAAGTTTTGCGCGATTTGCATGTAGACGTGCTTGTGTCTTACTTGCCAGTTGGCTCCGAGCAGGCAGACAAGGCGTATGCTACGGCAGCTATGGAAGCTGGATGCGCGTTTGTAAATTGCCTTCCTGTTTTTATTGCTTCCGACCCAGTTTGGGCGCAAAAATTCCGCGATGCAGGAGTTCCGATTATTGGCGACGATATTAAAAGCCAGGTTGGCGCTACGATTACGCACCGCGTTATGGCACGACTTTTTGAAGATAGAGGAGTGCGTTTGGACCGCACTTATCAGCTTAATGTTGGCGGAAATATGGACTTTATGAACATGTTGCAGCGCTCTAGGCTTGAGTCGAAGAAGATTTCTAAGACGCGCGCGGTTACTTCGATTGTTCCGCACGATATGGATGACCACAACGTGCACATTGGCCCTTCGGATTATGTTGCTTGGCTTGACGACCGCAAGTTTGCGTTTGTGCGCTTGGAGGGCACCACTTTTGGCGATGTTCCGCTTAGCTTGGAGTACAAGCTTGAGGTGTGGGATTCGCCTAATTCCGCAGGCATTGTTATAGATGCTGTGCGCGCGGCGAAGATTGCGTTGGATCGCAAGCTTTCGGGGCCGATTTTGGCTCCTAGCTCTTACTTTATGAAGTCGCCAGCTGTTCAGCATGAAGATGGCGAGGCGCGCGAACTTGTTGAGCGCTATATTAATGGAGATGTTGAGGCAGATGAGTCTCAGCTTAATGCAGATGTTGAGGATGCAAAGAAGAGCGGCAAAAGCGTGTGGCGCGCTTAGCGATGCGCCTAATGTTGCGGAAGCTTCCGACTTGTGATTGACTTGCGTTAGGCATTCGCTTGGCTTTTCGTTGGTTGCTTGCGACTTGCGCTCGGCACGCGCTTGGCTTGCGCTCGACTTTTATACAGAATCGTGTAATATAGGTAGAGCCTCCGCGTGGCACTACGTCACCCAATCCCCCCAGGGCAGGAATGCAGCAAGGGTAAGTGGCCTCTGGTGGGTGCGCGGGGGTTTTCTGTATTAATATCGTTAATATCTTTGTAAATTCTTCCCGACTTTGTTCCTAAAATTGGTCGAAATGGGAACAAACGCGGGCAAAAATAAACAAACGCGGGAAAATCGCTCTCGCTACGCTTTAAGCGCTCATGCAAGTCGATTCGCGACACACCCGAAAAGTCTTTCCTTAAAAAAACCTGGGAAAATTCTTCAAAAACCTTGAAATGCGTATTTTTACGGTTTACGCGTTGTTTATCCACAAATTTTACGGCAATGTGGCCTTTATTGTGGATTAGTTTGTGTATATCATCATTTTTTTCGGTTTAGCATGTGTGGCTGGTGCTTGACTTTTTCAAACGGGGGGGGGGTATGTTAATAGCAACATCACACGGTGGATAACCGTTGGTGGAAATGCGCGAACGCGTGTTTTAGATTTTTCCCCATTGCATCGCGGGTTGTCTGCGGTGAGTGTGGGGGAGAAGAAGAAAGGAAATAAAATGATGAATAAGAAGGCTATCGCCGCTTTCGCTGCTGGCGCAACTTTGCTTGCCGGCTTCGCAATGGCAACCCCAGCTTTTGCTGCTGAGACTCCAACTGCTCCTAAGATTACTAAGTCTGTGGCTGCTAAGGCTGTTAAGACTGCTAAGGATAATTTGACTAAGGCTCAGGGCGAGCTTGCTGCGTTAAAGGCAGGTGAAAAAGATGCAGTAGCACCAAAGCTTACTACTAATGGTGCAGGCAAATTGGATACATACTACAGCACTGGTGCAGATAAGCATTTAACTGCTAACAAGGACAATGGTACCAAGCTTAATGGTGATGATTGTGCTGCAGTAACTAAGTATGTTAATGACTTCAATGCTCATCTTGATTACACTGCGAAGGCTGAAGAGGTTCAGAAGCTTGAGGATGCTTACAACAAGGCTCTTCGTGAACAAGCTGATGCTGATGATGATCCTACAACTCCATCTGATGAAAAGCTGCAGGATGAGGCTATCGAAGCTGTTATGAATGCAAAGGGCAAGCTTGATCGCTCCCGCGTGAAGAAGAACAAGCTTAAGGCAGAGGTTAAGAAGAAGTATCGTGCTCTTAAGGATGCTGAAGCTAACGAAAAGAGCGCGCAGAAGGCGCTTGATGCTGCTAATGAAGAGCTCCAAGACTTTAACGATAGCGGTGTGGAAGATTCTGCTCGCCTTAACAAGCTTGAGTTGAAGGTCAGCCGCGCTGAGGCTAAGCATGATGCTGCTAAGAAGGATCTTAAGAAGGCTGTAAAGGATTATGACGAAGTTCATAATAAGTACACTGATGAAGTGTTGCCAGCTTGGAAAGCTGCTAAGAAGACATATGATGATGCTTACGATAAGGCGATTCGTCTTGGTGTAGATCCAGCTAAGCTTCCATTAGTTTCTACTGCTGAAGATCCATTGGATAATGACTTCCTTGGCGATCCAGGTACTGCTGCTGAAGTTTTGTCTGGTAAGACTCCTGCTCAGCCAGGTGCTAACGGTGCTGCCGCTGGTGCAAATGGTGCTGCTGGTAAGGCTGGTGCTAATGGCTCTGCTGCTGCTGGTGCTAAGACTGAGGTTGAGAACAAGAATGGCAAGGACAAGCGCGGTAACACCCACACTGGTACTGGTGTTGGCGTAACTTTGACTGCTTTGGCTGCCACCATGCTTGCTGGCATGGGTGCTGCTGTTCGCAAGGCTCGTCACTAAGCATTGTGTGCGCGCTTATTCGTGAGTGAACGTGTGAGCGCGCACTAACTTGAGCTTGTTGAGCTTTATAAGTTTTATAAGCTTTATGGGCTTGTTTTAGAGTTTGCACTTAACGATTGGTGTGGTGTTTTGTAGGGAAATGTCACACTGGTTTTGCTCTTGATTCTTGCGCTTTTGTTCTAATCTTGGTTTGCTATTATTTTCTTTTCTTCCCAGTGTTAGGGCGTTGGTTGCGGGGGTTTTGAGTGTTGAGTGTGTTGCTTTCGGTTTTGTTTGCTACTAGGGGCATTCAAAGCCGAAAGCTTTTTTGTTATTGCTCCTATAGCAAAAGCCTATAGAAAAGGCCTATGTCAAAGCCTATAGCGAAGGTCTTATAGCAAAAGAGAGAATCCATGAAAAAGCAAACTCCAAAATCTGCCGAAAAAATGGCTTTCAATTCATTTTCTAATAACTCTTTCAGTTCATTTTCTAAAAAATTCACCGCTGCAACCGTAGCCGCAATTTTGGCTGGTTCTGCGGGAGAGGGCTAGCACGGTGGAATGGCGGATGTGACGCCTGATTTTGATTTTAGTGTTCCTTCGTTGGATGAAGCGCCAGCTAGTGAATCTGATTCGACCGCAGATTCAAACGCAACGCCAAGTGACTTTACGTTTGATTACAACTTCGACGATGTAGACGCTCAGTAGTCCGCTTTTTGTAGTGCGTTTGCGCTCCGACCTGCCTTTTCGCTTAAAGCGTAGCGCGAAAAGGCAATTCGGAGCGCTGAGCTTGCTTAAGGTTGAAAGCACAGTGTGCTTTCAACGCAAGCGAAGACGTTAGCGCGCTTATACCGCGCTAACGACAAAAACACCAAAATCTATGGAATCTATTTACTATTAATTGTCAATATTCTTGCCAATATTCTAGGATCTCGGCGTGTCTATATTGACTCTTGAAAAATTCCATGGGATAATTGACGCAACAGAACCTCTCCACGCTTAATGTAT
Organism: Gardnerella sialicivorans subsp. sialicivorans; assembly: GCF_056746795.1. Taxonomy (NCBI): domain Bacteria; kingdom Bacillati; phylum Actinomycetota; class Actinomycetes; order Bifidobacteriales; family Bifidobacteriaceae; genus Gardnerella; species Gardnerella sialicivorans. Next base: position 38,100 of record NZ_JBWPXA010000005.1, on the reverse strand, counting down.
TTTACATGCGGACCACGGAGAGGGCTTTTTGTATCGAGGTGAATCACGTGGAATTAAAGCCAGCCTTAACTTATGACCAACAAGTAGATAGATTGGAAAAGAATCACAATCTTAAAATTTCCGATAGAGAATTTGCTAAAAAAGTTCTAAAGAAAGTAAATTATTACAGGCTTTCTGGTTATGGTGTGGGATTAAAAAAGGCTGATAATAAAGAATTATATGAAGATAATGTTACTATCGAGAAACTTTTTAATTTATATTGTTTTGATAGTCAATTAAAAAATAATCTAATAAGAACTATCGAGCAAATTGAAATAGAATTTAGAACTCAAGTCGCTTACCACTTATCAATTAAGTATGGCCCAGATGTTCTTATGAACGAAAGTAATTTTGTTAATAAGCTAAGTAAACATGGCACCTCTGTTTATTCAATAATAATTAATAATCTAAGGAAAGAAATTAAACTGCAGAGGAACAGACCTTTTGTTAAACATCATATTGAAAAATATGATGGACAATTCCCTATATGGGTTTCTGTGGAGATTATGTCTTTTGGAAACTTGTCTTCTTTATTTAGTATTTTGAAGCGAGAAGATCAAAAGGCCATTGCTAAATGCTACAACACTAGTGCTAAGTATCTAAAAAGTTGGATTTTGTGTCTTCTTGAGGTCAGAAATATTTGCGCTCATTATGCGCGTCTCTACAATTTGCCGTTGAAGAATAGTCCACAACTTTATAAAGAAAATGCGAAATATAAATCGCAGCAAAATAAGATTTTTCCTGTTATTTTAATTATTAAACGAATGCTAAATGCTAATGAACAATGGGATTCACTTGTAAAAGACTTAAAAATTACATTCAATAAATATGATAAGTCATTTGAACTTTCGTTTATGGGTTTTCCTGAAAATTGGGAAGAGGTTCTTGAGTCCAAAGAGTGCGGATTGCCTTTTCGCGCTACGCTCTAAGCGAAAAGGCAGGTCATCGTTCGCACGGATTAGCCACGCGAACGCCTTCGCCACGCAGAAGCAGTGCTTCTGACTTGAGTGGCTCAGCGCTTTGAAGGAGCTTGAAATGCGCTATGCAATTTCAAGCTCGGTCAAAGCGCATGGAGTGTTGTTTGATAAAATATTGAGTATGGGTCAATTTGAAGGCAGCAAAGTTAATCAAGATATTTCTAAGCTCGATCCATTGATGAATCGCCCTAGAATATCAACAATCGTGTTATGCGCTATATTCGCATTGGTTTTTGCTGCATCTGCTGCTCTTGTGTGGCTTCTAGCTGTTAGAACGTCAATCGGCCAATCGTACGAAGAAATGGTAATCAGCACTTTTGGATATAGTGCCATTCCGCCAACGTTCGCCGCGATTTTAGCGCCGCTTAGAAGTTCCATAATCGTTATAGTCTTATCTGCCTTGATTTGCGTTGCGGCATTAATAATATCAATCATAAGAAAGCGATGGCTGCTACTTGCGCAATGCTGCGCAATATTCGTGCTGTCGCTTGCTGCAGAGCCATTAAAACGCATTCTTCCTAGACAAATGCTTGTAAACATTGCTACTCTTGCAAAAAATTCCGCACCTTCTGGCCACACTCTTTTAATGGCTGCCGCTTGCGCAATACTTGTTTGCGCGTCGTCTCGAGCGTTTAGGGCTTGGGCTGCAGCTGGAGCTGCGTTAATAACGTTTTTGCTTGCTGTGGCACTTATGGGAGGTCGCTGGCATAGGCCTGCAGACGTTGTAATGTCTGTACTAATAGTAGGCGCAATCTCTTGTGCTGTAATGGCTTTTACGCGCGGTTCTGCAATGGATTTGCCTGGACGCAGAAAGTCGTCTATAAGCGTGCAAATTGTTGGAACCGCAATGATTACAATGGGCGTTGTTTGCATAGCGTATTTTGCATACATGTTTTATCAAATCATGCCAGGCATTGAGCTGGGCGCAAAATGGGCGATTGGCATTTCGCACGTTTTAACATATTGGGCTGTTGCTGGCGCGTGTAGCATAACGTTCGGCGTTTTAATGGTTATTAAGCAATGCGCGGCTGCTCCTTTAAGTAGACTCGTATTAGTCGGCGCGCCTCCAACGCCTCCTGCATCTTCAACGTCTCCAGCATCTCCAGCAAAAAGCGATGAGCGAATTAAGCCTGATGAAAGCGATTTGTTGAAGATTCTATCGTCTAATTAAATAAAAAAATAAGTAAAATTGAATAAAAAATAAGTAAAGTGGTATATATAGGAGTATATGCTGATATCTCGCAAAGTTTGATTTTGTTGATTTTGCAGAATTTGCAACGCGTATTGCGTTAGAGTTGGCGTGGATTTTAGTAATAAAAGCGCGGAATTGCATATAGAATGCATCTGAATGAAAGGAGAGAGTATGACAGAGCAGAACAAGCTTGTCATTGTGGAGTCTCCCACTAAAGCGCGTAAAATAGGCGGATATCTTGGAAGCGGATACACGGTTATGGCGTCTGTAGGCCATATTCGCGATTTAGCACAGCCAAGCCAGGTGCCAGCTGCTAAAAAGGCGGATTTTGGCAAGTTTGGCGTAGATGTAAACAATGGTTTTGAGCCGTACTATGTTGTTGGCGCGGATAAAAAGAAAACGGTTTCGGACTTAAAAGCTGCGCTGGCAAAGTCTGGCGAATTATTCCTCGCAACTGATGAGGACCGCGAAGGAGAAGCGATTGCGTGGCATCTTGTGCAAGCGCTTAAGCCAAAAGTGCCAGTAAAGCGAATGGTGTTTCACGAGATTACAAAAGATGCGATTCAAGCTTCGCTTGCTAACACGCGAGACGTTGACGACCACATGGTTGATGCGCAAGAGACGCGCCGCGTGTTGGATAGATTGTACGGCTACGAGCTTTCGCCAGTTTTGTGGCGCAAAGTGGGGCCAGGGCTTTCGGCTGGTCGAGTGCAATCGGTTGCAACGCGTTTGATTGTTGAGCGCGAGCGCGAGCGAATGGCGTTTAGAAAAGCGAGCTATTGGGATGTTTGCGCGGATTTAAGCGCAAACGGCGTTGATTTCCAAGCGCGAATGACGGCTCTAAACGGAGCGCGTTTGGCTGGTTCTAAAGACTTTAATTCGCTTGGTGAGCTTCAAAAAGCTAAGGGCGAATCTGCTTTAGCGCACTATTTGAACGAGGCGGATGCTTGCGCGATTGCGCAAAGCCTTGGCACGGCTGATTTTGTTGTAAACTCAATGGACACTAAGTCGTATCGCCGCCGCCCATTGCCTCCGTTTACAACGTCTACTCTTCAGCAGACTGCTGGAAACCGCTTGTCTATGAGCTCTCGCCAAACTATGCGCGCGGCTCAATCTTTGTACGAAAACGGTTATATAACCTACATGCGTACGGATTCTGTAACGCTTTCTAAAGAGGCGATTTTTGCGGCTAGAGATTGCGTTAAGTCTAATTTTGGAGACGAGTATTTAGCGGATTCGCCAAAACAGTATGCTACGACTTCTGCAGGCGCTCAGGAAGCGCACGAGTGTATTCGTCCTGCTGGATCTACGTTTAGAAATCCTGCGGATTTGGCTGGCGTTCTCCCTGCCGATCAGCTTAAACTTTACACGCTTATTTGGCAGCGCACTCTTGCTTCTCAAATGGCGGATGCTACTGGTTTTACAGCTACAGTTAAGCTGGACGCTTCGGCTGGCAGCTTTGGAGCGGCTAATTTCCAGGCTTCTGGAACCGTGATTGAGTTTGCTGGATTTATGAAGGTGTTTGGCGGATTTAGCGAAGACGAGCAGTCCAAGGCTTTACCTGCTATGGCTAATGGCGATGTTCTTAAAGCTTTGCAAGTTAGTGCGGATGGTCACGAGACTCAGCCGCCAGCGCGCTATACGGAAGCGTCTTTAGTTAAAACGCTTGAAGCTAAGGAGATTGGTAGGCCGTCTACTTACGCTAGCATTATTTCTACGATTATTGACCGCGGATACGTGTATGAGCGTGGGCGCGCGTTGATTCCAAGCTGGCTTGCTTTTGCTGTTATTAAGCTTTTGGAATCTAATTTCCCAACTTACGTTGACTATGCGTTTACGGCAGACATGGAAAATGGTTTGGACCGAATTGCGCATGGTGAGGAAGCTGGTAAGGATTGGCTTTACAAGTTTTACTTTGGAGATGATAATGCGGCGGAGGCTGGCGATTCGCGTGCTGCTGCTGGCGATTCTTCGGTTGCTGGCGACTTTGCAATGCGCGAAGGCTTGCAAAAGCAAGTTGATCAGCTTGGAGAGATTGACGCTCGAGAAATCAACACGATTGATATTGGCGGCGGATTGCACGTGCGCGTAGGCAGGTACGGCCCGTATTTGGAAGATACTAAGAATCTAGACGAAGAAGGCAATGCGCGCAGAGCTTCGATTCCAAGCACTTTGGCTCCAGATGAGTTGAGCGAGCAAGTTGCTAGAGATTTGATTGAAAACAACTCCGAAGGTCCGCGCGTTTTGGGTACGGATCCGCAAACTGGCGGAAGTGTAGAAGTTAGGAACGGGCGTTTTGGTGCGTACGTTGCGCTTGTTGAGGCCTCGGATGAGGGCGAATCGCCAGCAGCCGACGATTCTGCTAAAACTGGCGCAAAGTCTTCTGCAAAATCCAAAAAGTCTGCTCAAAACAAGCCAAAAATGGCGTCTTTGTTCAAAACTATGGACCCTGCAACAATAACTTTGCAAGATGCTTTGCGACTTTTGAGCTTGCCGCGATTAGTTGGCGTTGTGGAAGAAGTTGACGAGCAAGGCGAAGTAAAGCGCGCGAAGATTGAGGCGAATAATGGGCGATACGGCCCTTATTTGACTAAGACTTACGAGCGCACGGATTCTGACGAAACGTCTGCGGATTCTAAGCCAGATAATCGCTCACTTGCAAGCGAAGACGCGATTTTTAGTGTGACTTTAGACGAAGCTAAAGAGCTTTTTGCGCAACCAAAGTACGGCAAGCGCACGCGTGGAGCTGCAAAACCGCCGCTTAGGGAGCTTGGAGAAGACCCAGAAAGCGGAAAGCCAGTGGTGATTAAAGACGGCTTCTACGGTGCTTATATTACGGACGGCGTTACGAATCGCACGCTTCCAAAGCAATACACGCCTGAGTCGATTGAGCCGCAAGTGGCGTTTGAACTTTTGGCGCAAAAACGCGCGGCTGGACCTGTAAAGCGTAAGCGAGCGGCAGCTAAGAAGACTGCTGCTAAAAAAACGGCAGCTAAAAAGCCTGCTGCAAAAAAGAGCACAGCAAAAAAGTCCACGTCTAAAGCCGAGTAAACCTGGTAGAGGTATGCAAAATGGCTATATGTGTTAAAAACAGCGGGATTAGCGGCTTAAACAACGGTCTTAAGGGTGTTTTTATATCTTTTGAAGGTATAGACGGCGTTGGAAAAACCACACAAGTTGAAGCTTTGCGCGATTTTTTGCAAGCGCGCGGTCTTGAGGTTGTTGTGACTAGAGAGCCTGGCGGCACGCAATTGGGAAAACAGTTGCGAGATATTCTTTTGCACGGAGATTCGATTTGTGCGCGCGCTGAAGCTCTGCTTTTTGCGGCGGATCGCGCTCAACACGCTGCGCAAATCATTATTCCAGCATTGCAGCGCGGTGCGGTTGTTATAACGGATCGCTACATTGATTCTTCGCTAGCGTACCAATCGGGTGGGCGCGAACTCACTATGCAAGATGTGCGTGATTTAAGCGAGTGGGCGTCTAATTGCCTTTGGCCAAATCGTACGTATTTGTTAGATATGAGCGAGAAGGACGCTGCTGTGCGATTGCATGGGCAGGCGGATCGCATGGAAAGTGCAGGGCTTGATTTTGCGAAGCGCACGCGTGAAGCGTTTCTAGATCTTGCTGCAAAAAATGCGCAAAGATTTTGCGTTTTAGACGCCACTTTGAAAGCTTGCGATTTATCGGAGTTGATTGCTAAAGACGTGTGCGAGTTGATGGATAATGCTGGAATAGGTGACGAAAAATCGCCAACAACCGCAGAAAATCAAGGATTTTAGGATTTTAGGACTCTAGGATTTTAGCAATGGACGTTTGGGAATCGGTAGTTGGTCAAGCGCAAGTTGTTGAGCGTCTTAAAAAAGTAGCGCAAGGCGATTCAAGCAAAATCGCGCAATCGTGGCTTATTTGCGGTGCCGCTGGATTTGGGTGCACAAAAGTGGCAAGAGCGTTTGCAGCAGCATTGCAATCGCGCGGAAAAATCGCAAGCAACCGAGCCGCCGAAAATTCCACCACTCAAATAAATACTCAAATAAATACTCAAATAAACACAGATAAAATCGCAAGTGAAGTATTGGCTGGAACAAGCCCAGACGTAAACATTTTAAGCACAGACAAAGTTACAGTAAGCATTGACGAAGTGCGCGAAATAGTGTCCATGTCGGAGCAAATGCCAAGTGTTGCGCCGTGGCGAATCATAATAATCGAAGACGTTGGGCGCATGCTTGAGCGCACAACAAACGTTTTGCTAAAAGAAATCGAAGAGCCAGCACCTCGCACAATTTGGATTCTTTGCGCTGCAAGTGCAGCGGATGTTTTGCCAACAATTAGGTCTAGGTCTCAAATAGTGAATTTGGCGCAACCAAGCGACCAAGATGTTCAAGAATACGTGCAAAAACGCTCGAATGTGGATGCAAAAACGGCGGAAAATATGGCTCGCATAGCTCAAGGAAACGTTGATTTAGCAATGCTTTACGCAACAAGCGAGCGTGCTAGAAGCAGGCGAGAAGAACTTGTTGCAAGTGTTTTGCGACTTGGCCGCGCAATAGATGCGATTATGCTTGCACAAACGCTAATCGAAGACGCTAAAAGCCAGGCAGAAGACGAAGTGCAAAAATCTGTTGAAGATGAGCAAAGCGAGTTTTTGCGCATAAATGGCATTAAGCCAACAGATAAAATTCCGCCTAAAATTCGTAGCGCATACAATGCGATTGGCAAAAAAGACGACGTTAAGCGCAAAGTGACTCGCGTAAGCAGAGATGTTCTAAACCGCGCAATAGACGCGATTTGCAGCATTTACAGAGATGTGCTTGTTGTGCTAAACAATGCGCAATTACAAACGCCGCTTGTGAATCAAGAATTTAAAGCAGAGATCATGCAGCTTTCTAAAAAAATTACATCAGAGCGCGCGCTTAAATGCTTGGACGCGCTTGCTGTGGCTAAAAAGCGGCTTGCTGGTAATGGCAACGCAACGCTTGTTTTTGAAGCGCTTTTATGTGCGCTTTGACTGAGCTTGAAATTGCATAACGCATTTCAAGCTCCTTCAAAGCGTGATTTGGCGCATGCTAAGCCACGCATAGCGTGGTATCTGCTGCGTCAATCGAGACGCAGCAGACCTCGCTTGCGTTGAAAGCACACCGTGCTTTCAACTTTGAGCAAGCTCGGCGAATCGAAGTGCATTCGCGCGCTACGCTTTAAGCGCTACGGCAGGTTGGCGCGCATAGTCGCATTTTATAGTCACAGCGGTAGTAGATACTTAAATTATGAATATTTCTACAGATTTCACCACTATTCCAGACAACTTTGCAAAAGCTGCGCCGGAAGAAAACAAGATTAACGGCATTCCAGTCGTGTCTTTTCCATTTTATGTAGACAAGTTGCCTGATTTTGTGCACTATTTGCATTGGCGATTTGTAGACGACGACGCTATACCAGTGTGCGGATTCCAGTGGATTCATTGGGTTGTGGCAAATGTTCCAGTAGAAGCGCTTATGTTTGACTTTAACGACTCGCGAGCTTTGCAAATTCCGCAGGACTTTTCGCGCACAATGCCGACCATGATTCCAGAAGTTGTGCAAGGGCGAAACTCGCAAGCTAGCCGATTTGTGGGATGCACGGACCCTTCTATTACTATGCGTTACAACGGCCCGCAGCCGCCAGACAAGGATCACGACTACATGCTAGAAGTGTTCGGCACGCAAAAACCTCTTCCAAATCTTAAAGAGGGCTTCTATCTTAACGAAATGATGAATGAAATCAGGCATTATGATTCGTATGTAGACGTTAACGGATTATATTTGCGAGGAAAAGCTTAGAGTTTATAGTTTAGGCTTTAGACTTAGGCTTTAGGCTTATGATTTAGGCTTTATATGACTTCGCGCTGATTAATCGCAAGCAGCTTACGACTAGATGCGCGTGTGTAAAATAGTCAAAACTAAGCAAAACTAATCTAAACAAACAAAATTATCTAAAATAATCAAATAACCAAAAATAATCAAAAATTAGAAAATAGGGGATGCAAATATGGCATGCACAACAATTCTAGTAGGACGCAAAGCGAGCTACGACGGATCCACGCTTATTGCGCGCAACGAAGACTCCGCAAACGGCGAGTTTAACCCAAAGCGTTTAGTGGTAGTAAAGCCACAAGACCAGCCACGTGTTTATAAGTCCGTGCTTAGCCACGTAACAGTAGAGCTTCCAGATAATCCAATGCAATACACAAGCGTGCCAAACGCAGACTTGCGCGAAGGAATTTGGGGGGAAGCTGGCGTTAACGAAGCAAACGTGGCAATGAGCGCAACTGAAACGCTTACGTCCAACGAGCGCGTGCTGGGTGCCGACCCAATGGTGGAGCTTCAAAAAGTGCAAGGCAAAGATGGAGACGCAAACTACAAGCCAGAAGTGCCAGGCGGAATTGGAGAAGAAGACTTCTTAACGCTTGTTTTGCCTTATATTCGTAGCGCTCGCGAAGGCGTTGAGCGTTTGGGCGCGTTGCTAGAAAAGTACGGCACTTACGAGATGAACGGCGTTGCGTTCTCGGATGTAAACGAGATTTGGTGGATGGAAACTGTTGGCGGACACCACTGGATTGCTAAGCGTGTGCCAGACGAGGCGTATGTTGTTATGCCAAATCAGCTTGGAATTGACGAGTTTGATTTAGAAGACGCTTTAGGAGACCAAGAAGAGCACATGTGCTCGGCTGATTTGCTTGAGTTTATTGAAGAAAACCACTTGGATTTGGCGGTGGAAAACGCTTCGCCGTTTAATCCTAGAGATGCTTTTGGATCCCATTCAGATGCGGACCACGTGTACAACACGCCTCGCGCATGGTTTATGGAGCGTTTCTTGAATCCGTATGACGAAGTATGGGACGGTAAAGACGCGGATCACAAGCCAGATAGCAACGACATTCCTTGGGCGCGTCAGCCTGAGCGCAAAGTGACGGTTGAAGATATTAAGTACGTTTTAAGCTCGCACTATCAGGGCACTGAGTACGATCCTTACGGCAAGCTTGGCGATGAGCATACGCGTCATCTTTTCCGACCAATCGGCATTAACCGCCAAAGCCAGCTTGCTGTTATGCAAATCCGACCTTACGTGCCAGAGCCAATGCGCGCAATTCAGTGGATGGCGTATGGCTCTAACCCGTTTAATGCGCTTGTGCCGTTCTATCCAAATGTAAACGAAACTCCAAAGTATTTGGAAGATACAACTACTCGCGTAACAAGCGAAAACTTCTATTGGGAAAATCGCATTATTGCAGCTCTTGCGGATGCCGCATTTAACGACACTGCAAACGCGATTGAGCGTTACCAAGAAGTTGTTGGTTCCCTTGGTCACGCAATGGTTAAGGCTACGGATGCTGCTGTAGCAGAGCTTCTTGGCGTTGATTTGGCTGATTACGAGCCAGAGTTTGAAGGTTGTGAAGGCGAAGATTGCGATGATTTAGTTCGCGATCCTGAAGCTATTATTGCAGAGCTTCGTAACGACAAAGTGCGCGCGGCTTTGGCTAAAGCGAATGAAGATATGGCTGCAAAGTTGAAGAAAGAAACCGATTCTTTGCTCGATACAGTTCTGTACATAACTAGCATGCGTATGAAGAATGGTTTTAATCGCTCTGATCACTGAAATGTAATTACATAAGTTTTCTTATAAATAGATACAGAAAAACTTATGAAAATAATGTAATAACTTAAGTGCCTTCTGAAGAAATGAACTTTTTATTTCATGAGGAAGGCATTTTTGTTATGTTTTGTTACTTTGTTATAGATGTTACTAATAACGTGCATAGTTGTTGGGCGTGCTGTCTATGCTGAGCGCAAGCAATCGTATAGTATGAATCATGTAACTTAATTTCCGCATGCATTGTTGTGCAATATGCCTATGAAAGAGGGGTACATGAGCATTCTTGATTCATACACTACAACATTCGGTTTAGTAAAAAAAATTGATGCTTTTGGATACTTGGACTATCTTAAGCAGCATCCTGAGGAGCCTCGTAAGCATGGTAAAGTGCTTCTTGTTACTGCTGATACTCCGTTGAAAGCTTCTCGTGGTGAAGGTAAAACAACTACAACTATTGCGTTGGTTGATGCTTTGCGTGAGCGTGGTGTGGATGCGGCGGCTGTTTTGAGGCAGCCAAGCATGGGCATTACCGCTGCTGGTTCTAAAGGCGGCGCAAGTGGTGGCGGCAAGTCTTCGCTTTCTCATCCTGAGCTGATTGACTGGGGTTTGTGCGGCGAAATGGCGGCTATTGAATGCGCGCAAAATTTGCTTGTTTCTTTTGCAGAAAAGGCGATTGACGAGGGTATTTTAGACACGATTTTAGTGCCGCGAGTAAGCGAAGTGCCTTCGCGATCTTTACGTAGCATTGCTGTTGACTTTGGCAAGGGCACGGTTGCGGAGCGCGTTGTGCTAACTCCTACTTGCGAGCTTATGCAAATCGTGGTTCTTTCTCGCAGCATGGATGAAATTTCTGAGCGCGTTGCTGCTATGATTGCTGGCACAAAAGACGGTAAGCCTGTTAAGTTTGGTGAGTTTGTGGATTTGTGGCGAATTACCAATATTCTTGCCGATGCTGTAAAGCCTGCAAAAACGGAAACAATTAACGGCTCGCCGATTTATGTGCATTGCGGCCCGTTTGCAAACGTTTCGCTTGGTATTCCAAGTTTGGTAAGCGTTGAAATGGCTTGCGCTGAGCATGATGTAGTGGTCGTGGAAGCTGGCTATGGTACGGATGCTGGTGCACAAAAGTGGCTGGATATTGCTGCTCGCGAGTTTGGTGCTCAGTGGCCTGCTGCTGCTGTGGTTGTGACTCGCGCAACAACTTGGCGTGATGATGAAACGTTGGCTTGGCGTTACCCATTCCATGTTGCGCGACTAGAATCGCTTAATATTCCTACTTTTCCGCTTATTAATTTGTGGGAAGGCGAGGATGATCAAGTGCTTGAATTGTTGGAGCAGGCTCAGTCTTTGGGCTTCCGTAAGCCAATTGTTGGCAATCTTTTCCGAGATGGTGGAGATGCGCTTGCAAGTCAATTGGATGATTTTGTGTCTGTAATCACTGCGGATGCTGAAACGAAAGTTCCGCAAAGTCGCAGAGGTCAAGCGCTTTTGGATCGCGTTAAGTTGCTGTGTGAAGAAGCTTACGGTGTTCCAACTGAGCGTGTGATTGAAAAAGCTGGTTTTGAGGATTCGTTATCTGCAGCTGAGGATTTGTGCGCAAATGCAGGTGTTGAATTTGATGATCTTGCGTTAGTGGCAGTCAAGTCTCCCGCAACTATGACTGATGATGATCACAAGCCAGCTGAAGAGCGTACTGTTACTTTAAAGAAGGTAGAAGTTCACGCTGGAGCTGGGGTTGTGCAAGTCAACCTTACGTCTTCTCTTACAACGCCTATGCCAAAAATTGTGTGAAATATAGTGTGAAATATTAATAGTGTGATTTTCTCTTAAATATTGAGATTACTTAAAATCACTTATTAATACCAAATAACAAATTAATAACAAATAACAAAACGTCGTCAACATATCAATCATGGTGTGTGGACGACGTTTTTGTTTTATAAACGTTATTTATAAACGTCTTTTATCTTTTACAAAGGATCCATGCTGTATTTATAGTAAAGATATTTGTGTATTGAACTTGCAGCATATTGTGTTGTGTAATGTGAAAAATCTCACATATATTATTTATATTGTCATATTGTTATAGCAAAAGAAAATATTACGATTTAGCTTTATTATAAGAGAGTTAACGTGTATATTTTTCGTATTTTATCTTAATTAATTTAAATTTTTCTTCAGACTCGCCGAAGGTATTTTTTTATTCGGTGATTCCACAAATATAAAAAGGGTTTTAGTTGTCGGAAAATTTACGACAATTTTCGATTTGAAAAATAATTTTTTTAATGTTTTACTCGTGGCTTGTCTCATAACTATTTTTATTAGCGAGGGGAGAAAATACTTAATGAAAATGAAAATAGTGACAGCTAGCTTATTAACAGCCACGTTATTAACAGCAAGTTTATCTTCTTCGGCGTTAGCTCAGCCGAGCAATGATAACGCTTTTACTAATTATGAGAACATTCCAACGAATAAATCCAGTATTGACAATATGGATTTAATTCCTGCTCCTACCCAGCACTTCGGCAAGTCGGATGGGAAACTTCCAGAAGTAAGAACTTCAATCAACTATGTTGATGGAGATTCTACTTACAACCATGCGAATACGAATAAAACTAATAAAATTCTGCGTCCAGGTAGCAAGCTTACGCTTCGTGCTACAGCAAAATTTACTGTTCCTGAAGATGGCGATGTTTTTAGACCATATCTTCGACTAGCCATTCCGAAAATTCTTACGGTAGACGTAAATAATTTTGCAGTGAATGCTGGTAGTGTTGCGAGTAAAGTTGTTGAGCTTTCTGATTCTTCAACTTTTGCCAACTACAATCTTTTTGACGTCTACTTTAACTACAACGAGTGGTCTTCTGATTTTGCAACAGAAATGCCGCATCTTGCTTCCATAAAAGGCGTGAACCACTCTGGCAATGTATTATCCAATGGTGATGTAATAAAAAATAATCAAACAGTTTCCATTGAAATCCCTACAGTAGTCAACAGTAAGGCAAACACCTCTGATCTAGTTGATTTGCAAAATTACAAAAAAGGTGTGAAACCATTAATCCAGGGCCGAGTTTCGTACATGCCTTTACCAAAGTCAATTGAGTATACTTCGGAAATAGGCGGCATTGAAAAATTCCAAAACGATCCAATTTTGAAAAATAATCCATGCTTAGTCCGTTCGGATTTGGTAACTGGCTGGAAAGGTCAAGGAGATTACGGATTCTGGTTTACCGGTTTAGCAATGGAAACAAGCGGCGTTGATTATGAAGGTAGGCATACTGCGGTTCGTTCTTTGAAGGACTATACTTTTAACCAGCTTATTCCAGCGGATCTTGAGTATAACCAATTTGTAACTATTCGTCGAAATAATAGCGGCAACAACCCGATTAAGTTGAGACTTAAAATTCCATTTGGTTCTAAGAACTATGCTTTAAATGGAACTAAGCAAGTTTTTGAAGATCATCATTTAACAGTTTTCCGTTGGCCAAATGCCAGCGCTGAAGCTCGTAATCTTATGGAGAATGCTGGAATTGATAAAGTTCAATACGGTGGTGAAAAAGTTTTTGGTGATACTCTGCCTGAAAAATCATTTGCAGATTGGGGCACGTACGGAAAACAAAACAGGCCTGCAGAGTTGTTCGTATCGGGAGTATTCAATTCAGACTCTACCGTTTTTGGTCCGGATGATATTAACAAAGGCATTTGGCTGCAAGGTAATTCTAAAGCAAGTATTACTACGTATTACGAGTCTCCTAGTTGCGAGAGTGTTTATAGCAATAGCGCTTATAGCGATGAAGAACTAGCGTATCCTCCGATTATTAGCAAAATTCAAGAGACTGTTGCAACTTACGCGCGTAGCGATCGCAGCAAAGTGAGCACAGTTCCTATTGAAATCGTTATTCCTGCATCTTTGAGTGGACGCGTGTGGTTTGATGCTAACCATAATGGTATTCAAGATAAGGGAGAGTCGAGCATAATTGGTGCAAAAGTACAGCTTGTTAAACAGTATGGGGATAGCACAGTAATCGACATAAATGGCAATAAGGTTAATCCTATTACCACTACTTCGCCTGATGGATCTTACGAATTTACTAATTTGCTGCCAGGAAACTATGTTGTTAAATTTACACTTCCAGAAGGTAGTGAATATTTTGGTTTTACATACACGCGTAAAGGGTCAGATTCCTCTGTAGATTCTGACGCGATTCCTGGAGAGCCTGTAACTGATAGATCTGTTACAGAAAAAGGATCTGCAGAAACCGATAATTCGGCTTCAAAAGACTCATATGTTGGCAATATAAGTCTTTCTGCTGGCGAAGATAAGAAGCATATTGATGCTGGAGCTTTTAAGAAGGATGAGCCTAAGGACCCTAAGGACCCTAAGAAGGATGATCCTGAGCCTAAGGATAATCCTAAGGATCCTGAGCCAAATCCTGAGCCGAAGGATAATCCTAAGGATCCTGATAATAAGCCAAAGCCAAATCCTGAGCCGAAGAAGGATGAGCCGAAGAAGGATGAGCCAAATCCTAAGGATAAGCCTAAGGAGCCAAATTATCAGGATAGGGATGTACCTGATCCTAAACCTGATGAGCCGAAGAATCCTGAGCCGAAGAATCCTAAACCTGAAGATCCTAAGAAGGATGAGCCAAAGGATACTAATCCTAAGTCGGAAGATCCGAAGAACAATGAGAAGCCTAAGGATCCTGAGTCTAAACATGATGACCCTAAGCCCGATACTCCTAAGGATCCTGGTACTGATGACACAGAGTCTAATGATCCACATCAGCATGAGGATCCCCAGCCTAAGGAGGATCCTTCAGAACCTAATCACTCTGAGATTCGTGAATTAGATAATCCTATACCAAGCATGAATAATGATTTAGATAGCAATAATAGTCAGTCGAATGAAAGTTCGTTTGACAATAATAATGCTGATTCTAAGCAAGAGCGTGTAAGGGATAAGCTTGTAAACACTGGCGTAAGCACAGTTTTCACAGCTGTTGCGTCTGTTGCTATGCTCGCTTTGGGCGCTACGAATAAAATAAAGCGTTATTTCTGCAAGGGCAAGCACAGGCAATAATTGTCGAAAATTCAGGTGAATAATATAAAACGTCGTCAACACATCAATCATGGTGTGTGGACGACGTTTTTGTTCTTGCTTTGTGTTGCGTCTGTTGTTTCCGCTTTTTGTAGTTAGACACGCCGATTAGAGCTACAAAAAGCGGAAATAGCGCTAGGTAGAGATTCGAGATTTTTCGCAGCGAAAGAGGCGTTTCGTTCGCGCGGTCTAAGCGCGCGAACGACTTCGCTTGCGTTGAAAGTACACTGTGCTTTCAACCTTAAGCAAGCTCAGCGCTCCGAGTTGCCTTTTTCGCGCTACGCTTTAAGCGAAAAGGCAGGTCGTCGCGCGCAAAAGCGCGACGCAACCAATCGCAAGCAAGGTCAATCCACTGTTGAACTTCTGGCTGCACAAATTCAGGAATTACTGCGCCATTCTCATCGCGCTTAGCTGTTTCTTTAACCGCCAAAGCCAATCCGTGCGGACCCTTAGGGAATAAATGCGCTTCCACGCTTACGCCAGCTTTAACGCACGCGTCTACAAACATAATCGAGTTTTGAACTGGAACCGTCTGATCCGTAATCGTTTGCCAAACGAACACAGGCGGAGTCTTAGAATCCACGTGATTTTCCAGCGAAAGCTGCTCCACGAGTTGCTCGCGAGTACTAGAATCTACGTCTCCAAAAAGACGATCGAAAGTTGGCTTATGTGCGTATTCGCCAGCAGAAATCACAGGGTAAGCAAGCATAAGAGCATTTGGTCGAACATCATTTGCGTTGTATCCATTTGCTTCTTCAACATCGTCGCTAACGCTAGTCGCAAGATTTGCGGCTACATGGCCTCCTGCAGAGAATCCAATAATCGCCACTTTTTGCGCATCTACATGCCATTCTTTTGCATTATTGCGAATCAATTGCATAGCTTGCGCGGCTTCCAAAAGCTGAGTCGGGTGCGCGCTAGGCACAAGCGAGTATCGCAAAACAAAAGCGTGGAATCCAGCAGCAGCAAACTTCATAGCAATAGGCTCTGCTTCTCGATTAGAAACGCGCAAGAATCCTCCGCCTGGCAAAATCAGCACTGCTGGTCGCGTTTGATCGCCTTCGCTATCTAAATTATCATCTAAAACGTATGCAGTTAGAAGCGCGTTGCTACCGTCAATACCTTTAATTTGGCGTTCTATAATCTTCATAGTATCTCTTTTCGTTTTGCGCGATTGCAATTTATGCTAAGCATAAACTTAAGCATAATTACTAAGCATAATTCTAATCAAATACCTTGTTTTTAATGTGCATTATGTGCGTTATTTCATAAATTCGTGTAGAGTCTTAAGAGGTTTTATAAGGAGATTTAAGATGAGTAGTGAAGATAGTTTAGGCAAAGTTGTTCTTGCGGCCACTCCGATTGGGAATATGGGAGATGCTTCTGCGCGCTTGATTAATCTTCTAGAAACCGCAGATATTGTTGCAGCAGAAGATACGCGCAGGCTTTACGACCTTGCAAATCGCCTTGGCGTGCACGTTTCTGGGCAAGTTGTTGCGTATCACGATCACAATGAGCGCAATAAGGCAGATGGTTTACTAGACAAGGTCGAGCAAGGAAGCACTGTTCTTGTTGTTTCCGACGCTGGCATGCCTACAATTAACGACCCAGGGCTTGCGATTGTTCGCCGCGCAATAGAGCGCGACTTGCCTGTTACTTGCGCGCCTGGACCGAGTGCTGTATTGGATGCTTTGGCGCTTTCGGGCTTGCCAACAGACCGTTTTTGTTACGAAGGCTTCTTGCCGCGCAAGTCGGGGGAGCGCATGCAGCATTTGCGCTCGCTTCTTTTAGAGAGGCGAACAATCGTGTTTTACGAGGCTCCGCACAGGATTGCGGAGTCAATGGAAGCTCTTCTTGCAGTTTTTGGAGCAGATCGCAAAATGGCGTTGTGCCGCGAGCTTACTAAGGATTTTGAAGAAGTGCGTCGCGGAACTATTGAGCAGATTGCAAAAAGCGTAGAAAATGATCCTCCTCGTGGCGAGATTGTGCTTGTACTTTCGGGCGCTAGCGAAGATGAGGTTGTGCAACAAAACGTTGATTTAAGCGTGGAACAACTTGCGCAAATGGCTTGCGATCTTTCGCAAAACGAGGGCTTGCGAATCAAAGATGCTATAACTCGAGTTGTTTCTAGTAATCCGCTTTATGATGGCTCTTTTGCTAATCGCAAAGAAGTTTATGCAGCTTGCTTAAAAATCAAGGAAAATGTGGATAACTAAGTAGTAAATTAAGCGGAAAATGTGCAAATGTGCAAAAGCTGCAGCAATAAAAGCGAAAAATGTGCAAATGTGGAAAAGCTCTAACAATTAATCCCCATTTTTTGCATATTCGTATGCTTCTAAAAGCACATCTAGACTTTGTTTAACGCCTGGCCCGCCTTGTTGAGATATGTATTCCAGCATTTTTGCATCCGCAATTGGGTTTGCAACAACCCATTTTCTTAAGGCAGGAACGTTCTTAGCAATATGCCATAGCACGTCTTTGCTTGTGTTTTCGCAGCACGCTACTTGCGCGGTAAGCACAATTGGTGGTTTTGGTGGCATTGCGGGTGGCATTGCGCTCGCTTTATAATTCTTAATATTTGCTTTAATAGTCATAAAGAACGTCATCCTTATCTATTATGTATTTAATCCATTCTTTTGCCTTTGCAGCGCCTGGAAAATAAGGATTGCTGTCTATGATTTTTTCGCAATCCTTAAAACTTGTGTTGTATTTTTGCGCCAATTCGCACACAGTATCTACTCTTCTTATTTCTTCGTAAATGTTTTTTGATGGCGTTAGCGCAATGTCGCAAATAGTTCGCGCTGGAGAAGTTACGCACAAGTCTTTAATCACCCTTTGTTCTTTTTTCATTAGTTTTCTTCTAAACACTTGTAGTCGGTGATCGTACGGCTTTATTCGATAATGACTTTTGGATATTATCTCTAGTATGTTTGGGATTTTTCCGCCAAGCCAAATCCAAGATGCTGTAAATGCGCATGCAACTGTTCCGTTTGGAAGCAGATTTTTTAGCACGTTGCATCGTCCTTCTGGTGTTTTTGCGGTAGATTGCGTAAATCCAGTGCGTATTGAAACGTTGTTGAATGCTCCAAAATTGCACAGTTTCTTCATGCTTAGTGGCCCTGGTAGGTGTTTTGTGTCTATAAGAATCGGCAGCTCCTCGTTTTGTTTTTCAGAAAATAAAATCATCTCTTCGTCTTTGTAATTTTTATATTCTCTGTAGTTTTTGTAGTCTTCGTATTCTTCGCGAGTTTTGTACTTTTTGCGTCTTTTGTAGTTTTTTATTGCTTTTTTATTTTTTTCGTCATTGCGTATTGTGCGTTTTTTGTTCAACGTTGAAGTGCTCATATTTCTCCTTTCTGCGTAATGTGCTTATACGCCAACTTTTTAGTGTTGTAGTGTTTTAGTGTTGTAGTATTCTGCTGTTCTAGGTTTAATTTTCTAAGTTTTATACACAATATCGTGTTTTACTTTTTTGTCTACTCGATTTTTTGTAATTGTGGAAAAGTGGATTTTTAGTTTTTTACATCAAAAAATGTGGCTATAGGTGACTAAATCATATGTGACTAAATGTGGTTGTGTGTGATTGCGCTTTATTACATGTGATTATGCTTGATTTATAGCCTATGCTATGCGATTTTATATAGATTTTTATAGCGATTTTTTAGTGGGATTTTTCTGTGTATTATTTAATGTGTCCTCGCTGAACAAGATAATATTTGGCTATGAGTCATATTTTGGTGAATGTTGCATGGCCTTACGCAAATGGCCCTCGTCATATTGGTCACGTTGCAGGATTTGGCGTCCCTTCCGACGTATACGCGCGTTACGAGCGCATGAAGGGAAACAGCGTGCTTATGGTTTCGGGAACAGACGAACACGGCACGCCGATTTTGGTTGAGGCAGATAAAGAAGGCGTGAGTGCGCAAGAGCTTGCAAACCGATATAATCGCGTGATTACTAAAGATTTGTGCGATTTAGGCTTAAGCTACGATTTATTTACGCGCACAACAACGGCAAATCATGAGCATGTTGTTCAAGAGATGTTCCGCCAGTGCCTTAAGAATGGTTATATTTACAAGGGGACTCAAAAGGTTGCGATTTCGCCTTCTACAGGCCGCACTCTTCCAGACCGCTATATTGAGGGCACTTGCCCAATTTGTGGTGCGGACGGCGCTAGAGGCGATCAGTGTGATGCTTGCGGAAACGAGCTAGACCCAGACGAGCTTATTAATCCTGTTTCTAAGATAAATGGCGAAACTCCGCGATTTGAAGAAACAGAGCATTACTTCCTCGATTTGCCTGCTTTAGCAAACGCAAACTTGGATTGGCTTAATTCCAGGGATGGTTGGCGTACAAATGTTATTAACTTCTCAATCGGCTTGTTTAAGGAAGTCAAGCCTCGAGCAATTACGCGAGACATTGATTGGGGTATTCCTGTTCCTGTAGAAGGATGGATTGATAATCCAAATAAGCGCTTGTACGTGTGGTTTGACGCCGTTATTGGCTACTTGTCTGCTTCCATTGAGTGGGCGCGTAGGCAAGGCAAGCCAGACGCTTGGCGCGATTGGTGGTGCGATCCTAAGTCTCCTGGCTACTACTTTATGGGCAAAGATAACATTACTTTCCATTCTCAAATTTGGCCTTCAGAGATGCTTGCGTATAATGGCGCTGGCTCTAAGGGTGGAGAAGCTGGCGTTTACGGCCCACTCAATATGCCAGAGCAGGTTGTTGCCTCCGAGTTTATGACCATGGAAGGCAAGAAGTTCAGCTCTTCGCGCGGAATTGTGATTTATGTTAAAGATATTTTGGCTCGTTATCCAGTGGATGCTGTGCGCTACTACATTTCCGTTGCGGGTCCAGAAAATTCCGATGCTGACTTTACTTGGGCAGAGTTCGTTCGCCACAATAACGAAGAGCTTGCTGCAAGTTGGGGCAATCTTGTTAATCGTGTTGCAAATTTGATTCATAAGAATTTTGGCGCTATTCCGCCTTTGGATGAAGATTGCATGACCGATATGGATCGTGCGCTTTTGGATCAAACTTCTAACGCGTTTGAGATTGTTGGAGGCTTGATTGAGCGCCATCATCAAAAGAATGCTCTTAACGAGGCTATGCGCGTTGTGTCGGATATAAACAAGTATATTTCTGCAACGGAGCCTTGGAAGATTAAGGATGATGAGTCTCGTCTTGGAACTGTTTTGCATGTTGCTGCACAAGCTGTTTCGGATGCTAATCATTTGCTTGCTCCATTCTTGCCTCATTCTGCACAAAAAGTGTGGGAAGCTCTTGGTGGAACGGGAGTGTTCTCGCCGCTTCCAAGAATCGAAGAGGTGACTGACTTAGATAATCCAGATTTTAAGTACCCGATTATTACTGGCGACTATGAGCTTGGAAAGACTGTTCACCCATGGGAGAGTGAGGAATTGGTTACTGGCACTCCTGTTGCTAAGCCAACTCCGATTTTTGCCAAGATTCCTAAAGAGGCGATTGATGAGGAGCTTGAGCGTTTTGACTCTGCACTTGCTGCTCGTCGTAAGGCTGACGAAGAAAGATTGGCTGCTGCAAAAAAATCGCTGGAGTCTGAGTGAGTTTAGCGAAAAATTTTAAGGCATAGTGACGTATGTAACAAAAAATTGGCATACTGCCAGGAATACGAAAAAATTTTCAGGAAATTTTTAGTTTATATGCGTGTTTTGCGAGAAAAATATGGTTATAATATACATTGCTGATGGTTTTTCCATCAGTGAGGTTCGTTCGCGAACCCCATAATTGAAACCTTCTTCTCTCTTTCTCTCTGCCCCGGTGGGTTTTCTCTTTCCCACCGGGCTTCTTTTTATCTTTTTCAAGCTTTTGCCGCTTGCTCCCGATTTTGTAGCTGATTTACGGTGTGTCGGACTACAAAAAGCGGAAATATAGCTCGCGCGCTACGCTTTAAGCGCTCCGACAGATTGGCGCGTAAGTAAGGTAGAGCTTCGAGATTTTTCGCCCTGAATGAGATGAACCTCAGCATCTTTGATGGTGATTCATCGAATGAAGAAGAAAAATCGAGAATCTCGGTGATGAAAGCTACGCAATTGTTCTAGACATTCAGAAGGTTTGATGTATTTCTCTACGAGCAATAAATAGCGCCATCCTAAAACATTAGAACATTAACGTTCATAAGATATCCGTAAAGGTGTTTCGCTCGCGCGGATTAGCCGCGCTCACGTCTTCGCAGCGCAGAAGCAGTGCTTCTGCCTTGAGCTGCTCAGCGCGCCAAATTGCCTTCGCGCGCTACGCTTTAAGCGCTCTGGCAGGTTGGCGCGCCTGCGAGGAGAGAAATACTCAAACCTCGCGCAACACTAAGCAAGGAGCGCACAACCCCAAATATGGAAGCACAATAAAACAAAAAACGCAGATTGCAAATGCAATCTGCGTTTGTAAATCAGCTCGCGCTAAATCAAGCTAAATCAAGTTTAGCGGCAGCGCTTTGTAAGTGGCGTCCATGGGTCAAGCATTACAGGCTCTTGATCCAGTATGGCTCGCGTTTCCTCATCAAGATACTTCTTGTTAATAATGATTTCGGTAACGTAGCGGTCAAACCACTGAGCGGATCCAACGTAGTATCCATCTTCGCCGTTATCTTTACCCCAGCTGTTTTCAATCTTCCAGCGGTCTGGCTTGCCATCTTTGTTAAGATTTACGCCAGTAAAGGTCATTGCGTGGTTGCCTGGGCAATCCATGTATTCCAAACCTTTAGCTTTGTCGAATGTAAACTCTACATCAAATAGCTCATCTACGCGCACAACTGCTGGGTCAAAGAAGCCCTCTTGCCTTAGCGAGAATTGCGTGCAATCGCAAGCGAACCAAATTGGGTGTCCGTCTTTTAGCTGATCAACAGCGGCTTTGCGGAACACTTCTAGCGCAACGTTTGCAAACTCCATTTCCTTCGTCTCAGCAACGTTTGTTGTGTACTTGAGTTGGTAGAGCTTGTTGAACGGAGTGCGTTCCATTGGGGAGTTGCACAAGCTTACAAAGTCGTTTACGTCTACTGGCACGTACTTCTTTGCAAACTCGAGTGGCGTAATGCCGTATTCGCAAATCATTGGGCGATCGTCTTTACCGCTCTTTGGCTTTTCGCTGCCTTTATCGTCTTTCTTTTCGTCGCTCTTAGATTCGCTATTTTCGCCGCTCTTCTTATCGTCCTTCTTATCGTCGTCATCTTTAGTGCGTGCAAAGAAGTCGAAACGCTCTGGTGGCTCGCCAAGAGCAATCGCGGTCATGCGGTACACAGTTTCCAAGTCGCGAATCTTCATTTTTCGCAACTCTTCCATAGAAGTGCCATTCTTGTGTGCCTCGCGCAATTCGCATGCAAACTCGCGAAGCTTGCTGTTAATGTATTGCACGAATGCTTCGGAATCGGTAGCGTTTTGCGAATCTGGGTATGCACTCTTTGGCATAAGTCCGTACTTGTTTACCAAGTTAACGAACATTTGCCACCATCCGCCGTCGTCAATCGGACCGTAGTTGATGCTCTCAAAAATTCGGCTATCTAATGTTTCATCTAAAGTCGCCAAAACGTTTTCCAAGTATGCGTTTGCTTTTTCAATCTTGTCCCAGAAGAACAAGTAGCTTTCGGAAAACTCAAAGTCTTCTAGATTCCACTTATGCATAAGCTCGTAGCGCAATGTGTTAAGCGATGCAAACATCCAGCAACGCCCAGAATGCTGCTGATTTGTTATTGTTCCTTGCTTTAGTTCTATAGAAAATTCGCGTGGAAGTGCGCGCTGACCCTGGTAGCTTGTTGCTGCTTTAAGAACGCCGCTCGATACCGAAGCGTTTGCCGCTACTCGATTTGCTCGCTGCTCGTTAAAATGCTTAGAATATTCGCGCACGTCGTTTAGTGTAACGGCTTTTACGTTTTCAGACATATGTCTCCTTTATCTAAAAATAGTGAATAAGCGTTATTGTAGCTTGCTCAATGCACGAGTCGCGTTTTGCGCGGCTTTAAGTAGTTCGTTAGTGTTTTAGTTTGTGAGTGTTTGTGTTTAGTTTATGTAAAACATGCTATTTTTATGCGTTTATGGCGATTTGCGCGACTAATTTTCGTAAATTTTAAGTAATTTCGTTAAATATTTTGATATTTTGCTAATTTTATGTATTAATTTTGGTTAAGATTACTATTTATTACGTGTTATTACATGTTTATTTTAAGCAATGTACATAGGTTAGCTAAAAATATACTAATTACACGTCCAAATTATTAGGGCTTACTTAAGTGTGCCTTAAACGCTTATGATTTGTCTTTTTAATTAGTGGTTAAATGATGGCAGTGTGCAAGCGTAAGTTTGCAGTTACCAGATGGAGGTAACAATGTTTAGACGTAGAAAAGAGTCACAATGATACGATACATCGTTAAACGATGCCTGAATTATGTTGTGATGCTGTTTGTGTCCGTATCCATGACGTATTTCTTGGCAAGTGCATTTATGGATCCGCGATCGAATTATATGTCTAGGCATCCGCATCCGCCAATTCCTTCTATTAACCGTTCTTTGGATTTGGCAAACATTAATGACCAAACTCCAGTTATTACAAGGTATTTGCGTTGGATTACTGGTGTTCTTACTCGTTGGGATTGGGGATTAAGCCCAGAGCAAGCACCTGTTGGTCCTGCGATTGCAGCGCGTATCGGCGCGTCTGTGCAGCTTGTTACATGCGCAACTGTTCTTGGCATTGTTTTAGGTGTTAGCGTTGGCGTTTATACTGCTATTCGCCAATATAAGTGGCAAGACAGGGTTCTTAACTCTATTGCTACGTTCTTGCTTGTTGTGCCAGCCGCCGTGTTTGGATTACTTATTGTTTTAGCCGCGATTAGCATTAATAACGCTGCTGGTTCTCGTTTATTCTTTGTTACTGGATTACATTCCTACCAAGGTTCTAATCCTATTGCTTTTATTCTTGACTTCTTGCAGCATTTGATTTTGCCAACAATTGTTATGACTGTTCCTGGCATGGTTGGATATCATCTTACGCAGCGCACTTATTTGCTTGACACTATGAATGCTGATTATGTTCGTACTGCTCGTGCTAAGGGCTTGCCTTTGAACATTGCTATTCGTCGTCACGCTTTGCGCACTTCTTTGATTCCTACTGCCGTAGATGTTGCCTTCTCGATTGCAGGCGTTTTTACGGGCGCTGTGATTACCGAAACCGTGTTTGCAATTAACGGTTTGGGTAGCTACTTCGTACAAACTATTTCTAATAACGACATTAATGGTTCTGTTGCTATTGCTGCGTTCGGAGCCGTATGTACTTTGGCTGGAGCCTTGTTGGCAGATATCTTCTCCGCTTGGCTTGATCCTCGTATTCGTTTGAGCTAATTGCGCAACAGTGTAGGTGTATTGATATGAGTAAAAAAGATGTATCTTCAAAGACTCAAGAGTCTGCTGCCGATAAAAAGGCAACTGCTAATTCTTGGGGTAATTTTAAGCGCACAGGCAAAATGACGCTTTATACACGCCGCTTCTTTAGGCGTCCATCCGCTGTTGTTGGCTTAGTTTTACTTGTTCTCTTGATTCTTCTTGCTTTGTTTGGCTCTAAGATTGGCAAGTGGGGCTACGATGAGCCTGATTTTACGGCTCTTGCAACTCCTCCTAGTGCCGAACATTGGCTTGGCACAACGCCTGGCGGATCAGACATGTATGCAATGGTTGTTCGCGGACTTGGTCGCTCGCTTTCTATTGGTATTGTAAGCTCCATTTCGATTACGATTATTGCTGCTTTGGTTGGTACTGCTATTTCTTACTTTGAAGGTTGGTTTGAGCAGGTTGGCATGTGGCTTCTAGACATGCTTTTGATTGTTCCATCCTTCTTGCTTATTGCTTTGATTGTTAGCTCTTCTACTGGCGGCAACGATTGGCTGTGGCTTGCCTTTGGCATGACTTCCTTTGGTTGGATTGGTTATGCTCGTACGCTTAGGACTTTGACTTTGAGCTTGCGCGAACGCGAATATGTGCGTGCCGCTAAGTTTGAAGGCGTTTCTTCGTTCCGCATTATTGTTCGCCACCTTGTTCCAAATCTTGGTTCCGTTTTGATTATTAACACGGTTCTTGGTGTTATCGGCGCAATCAATGGCGAAACAGCATTGAGCTTCTTGGGTCTTGGTATTAAGGCTCCAGATACTTCTTTGGGTACTCTTCTTAACGTTGGTCAAAGTAGCGTTATGACATCTCCTTGGGTTCTTTTAGTTCCTTCTGCGGTTTTGGTTGTTTTGACTTTCTCCGTTCAGCTTATTGGAGATGGCTTGCGCGATGCGATTGATCCATATTCTAGGTCTGTTGGTAAGGCCGAGTAGGGCTGAGTAAGGCTTGTTGGAGGTTTAAACATGACTGATATGGGTAATAACGCAAATAAGGAAGACTTTGCAATGGAAAATCAGAACAACGAACCACTTCTTTCTGTGCGCAACTTGCAAGTTAGCTTTGCTTCGGAAGCTGGTACAGTTCACGCTGTTCGCAATATGAACTTTGACTTGTATCGCGGCAAAACCATTGGTATTGTTGGCGAGTCTGGATCTGGTAAGTCTGTTACTTCTTTGGCTGTTATGGGCTTGCTAGATAAGAATGCTTCGGTTAAGGGTTCTGTTGTTTATAAAGGCGAAGAGCTTTTAACAAAGTCTGATGTAGAGATGAGTAAGATTCGCGGTAAGAACATTGCAATGGTGTTCCAAGACCCTCTTTCTGCGCTTACTCCAGTGTTTTCTATTGGAGACCAGCTTAAGGAAGCTTTGGTTATTCATAATCCAAATATGACCGAAGAGCAGATTCGCGATCGCTCTATTGAGCTTCTTAACTTGGTAGGTATTACTAAGCCAGCTGAGCGCTTAAAGTCTTTCCCTCACGAGTTTTCTGGTGGCATGCGTCAGCGCGTTATGATTGCAATGGCAATCGCGAATAACCCAGATATTATTATTGCCGATGAGCCTACTACCGCTTTGGACGTTACGATTCAGGCTCAAGTTTTGGACGTTTTGAAGAAAGCTCAGCGCGAAACTGGTGCAGCAATGATCTTCATTACTCACGATTTGGGTGTTATTGCTGGCGTTGCAGACGAAGTTATTGTTATGTATGCGGGTCATTTGGTTGAGCATAATAGCGTTGAGGAGATTTTTGCTAACCCAACTCAGCCATACACAATCGGCTTGCTTGGCGCTGTTCCGCGCGTTGATCAAAAGCGTACTCGCCGTCTAACTCCAATCTCTAAGCCAACAATGGATATGTTGATGGAAGAGGAAAAGAGTGGCGATACTAGCAACATGATGGGTCTAGAAGCAGAAAGCGAAACTGTTCGCGCGCTGCTTCATGCAGAAACCGAAAAAACGATTAAGCCAATGTTTGAGGGCATTCCTCGCGAGGATCGCAAGGTTGTTTTGGACGTTAAGGGCTTAGTTAAAACATTCCCGATTACAGGTGGCGGTTTCTTGCGACGCAAGGTTGGCGAAGTTCGCGCTGTTGATGGCATTGATCTTGAGATTCGCGAAGGCGAGACTGTAGCTCTTGTTGGCGAATCAGGTTCTGGTAAGTCAACTACTTTGATGGAAATCATGAGCTTAAAGAAGCCGGAAGCTGGATCCATTACCGTCTTCGGTACCGAACTTAACGATAAATTGACTAACGAGCAGCGTCGTGAGCTTCGCTCTAAGATTCAATACGTGTTCCAGGACCCTATGAGCTCTCTTGACCCACGTATGCTTGTTTACGATATTTTGGCGGAGCCTCTTCATGTTCAAAAGAAGTCGAAGGAAGAGATTCGTCAGCGTATTGCGGAGCTTATGCAGCTTGTTGAGCTGAATCCAGACCAGGTTGATCGCTTCCCAACGCAGTTCTCGGGCGGTCAGCGTCAGCGTATTGCTATTGCTCGTGCTTTGGCTGTAAACCCTAAGCTTCTTCTTCTTGATGAGCCAGTTTCGGCTTTGGATGTTTCTATTCAAGCTGGAATTATTAACTTGCTCGAAGACTTGCAAGATAAGTTGGGCGTTGCTTACTTGTTTGTTGCTCACAACATGGCGGTTGTTCGTCACATCTCTAGCCGAATTGCTGTTATGTATCACGGACGCATTGTTGAATCTGGCGAGACGGACGAGGTGTTTGATAATCCTAAGCACCCGTACACTAAGGCTTTGATTAGTGCTGTGCCAATTCCAGATCCTGCTATTGAGAAGAATCGCAAGCGTATTATTCTTAACGAAGAAGATTCGTTTGATGACGTTGCAAGCGTCTGATTCTAATCTTTTGTGAATGCGCCTAAACTTTTGTTTAGGGTAATTTTGATCGCGTGTGTTATGCAAGACACACGCGATTTTTTGTTACAGGCACATAAATTCTAAAAAAAGTAATATATTTTGTTTTTTAATTAAAATAAACTAAAAAATTTTCTGTTTTGCGGTTTTCTGCATTTAATTTTCTTTTTTACGGATTAAATCTTAAGTAACAAAAGCTTAAATTTAGCATTTGTTAAAAAAGTCGTAACACAAAATGTCAAAAGATTAGATATACTCTACACACATACCAGAAAGTGGACATCATTTCTGGGGAATGAGAGGAATCATGAAAAATACTAATGCAGGTAAATTAACTGTATTCGCCGCAGCTGCACTTTCTGTTGCAATGCTGCTCGGCGCTTGCGGTGGCACAACCGCTACTACAGCAGATAAGGCTAAGGGCGGAATGACCGAAGAGCCAGCCGCAGGTGTAGATACTTCCTACACTGGCGATCTTCCAATGCCTAAGGTTGACAAGCGTTATGACAATCCACAGCCTCGTGACAATGTTAAGGATGGCGGTACTTACACGTTCTCGCTTTCCGACATGGGTCCAAACTGGAACTACGCTTCTAACGACGGTAATACCGCTTATATGAGCACTTTGTGGGGCTTCTACCAGCCATCGCTTCCTTATTACGACACTGTTAAGGGCGAGAAGGTTAAGTACAACCCTGATTACATTACTTCTGTTAAGAAGGTTAGCGACAAGCCACTCGTAGTTCAGTACGATTTGAACCCAAAGGCTAAGTGGAACGATGGTACAGACATCGATTACACTGCTTTCAAGGCTACTTGGGAAGTTATGAATGGCAAGAACGAAGCCTACTCTGTACCATCTCACGAGGGCTATGACTGCATTGAGTCCGTTGAGCAGGGTGCAAATCCTAAGCAAGTAATCGTTAAGTACAATAAGCCATGCGCAACTTGGGAATTGCTTTTCGCTCCATTGGTTCATCCAAAGGCAACCGATCCAGCGGTATTCAACCAGGGTTGGGTAAATAATCCTCACAACGAGTGGGGTGCAGGTCCATTCGAGATTCAGTCCGCAACCGAAGATCAGGTTGTTTTCGTGCGCAATCCAAAGTGGTGGGGCAAGAAGGCAAAGCTTGACAAGGTTGTTGTAAAGCGTATGGAAGATACCGCTGCAATGAACGCCTTCCAGAACGGCGAAATCGATTCCGTGGATTCCATCTCCACCAAGGATAAGGTTAAGGCTGCTCGTAGCGTTAAGGGCGCTCAGCTCCGTTACGGCTACAGCACCAAGATTCGTGTTATTAACTTAAACGCAAAGGCTGGCGCATTCAAAGACAAGGCCGTGCGTAAGGCCGTTGTCCAGGCATTCGACGTTGCCACCTACAACAAGATTCAGTTCCAGGGTATGAGCTGGAAGAGCGAGCAGCCAGGTTCGGAGCTTCTCTCCATGTTCCAGGCTGGCTACAAGAACAACCTCCCAGCTGATGGTAAGTTCAACGTAGAAAACGCTAAGAAGACTCTTGAGGCCGCTGGCTACAAGATGGGCAAAGACGGTTACTACGCTAAGAATGGTAAGACCGTTCAGTTCACATTCACCTTCTTCGGCGATGACTCTACTCAGGCAGCTCTTGCTAACGCATTCCAGGCCATGATGAAGAAGGCTGGCATGAAGTGCAAGACTGTAAACAAGCCTGCTTCTAAGTTCTCTAAGACTGTAACCTCCTTCGACTTCCAGGTGCTTCCAATGGCTTGGGTTTCCCAATCCCCATTGAGCTTCGTGGGATCCGCTTCCCAGGTCTACGGTTCTAAGAGCGATTCCAACTTTACTGGCACTGGCAACAAGAAGATTGATGCCCTGCTCGCCAAGGTTGGTAAGACTTACGATTACAAGGAACAGACTGCATTGGCCAACAAGGCTGAGTCCATGGCTTTCGCCGAGTATGGTACGCTTCCAGTTTCTGCTCCTCCAACCTATCAGGCATACAAGAAGGGCTTCGCTAACGGCGGTCCTGCTGGATATGCTAACGTTTTTGTTGAAAACATTGGTTGGCAGAAGTGAGTAAATTTGTAGCGATAACTCGCGCAAGTTTACTAAGCTGATTGCTTAACTTATAGCATGTGGCGTGTGGTCTTTGGCTGCACGCCACATGCTATTGCGTGTAGTTACACAGAAAATAATCGTGTGCGTGTAGTTACACAGAAAATAATTGCGCAAAATAATTGCGCAAAATAATGTAAACTTAATAAAACTTAATAAAAAAATAAATCGCAAAGTCAAAAATAAGGGAGAATCTAGCGCATGTATGTAAATCCAAGTAAACGCAAAGACGCGAGCAATGTGCGCTGGGTTTTGCAATATTGTAAGCCAGATATGTGGCGAGTAGGCGTATCGCTAGTTCTTTTTACTATAAACGACACAATGGCAATGACAATGCCTCTGCTTTCGGGCTTTATTGTAGACAAAGTCATTATTGGAAAACAGCATGACTTGCTTCTTAACGTATGCGTGCTAATGGTTGCAATGATGATTGTTCGCGTAGGCTCAAGATATATCTACCAGCTTCAAATGGAAAGATTCGGCCAAAACGCCGTGTATCGCCTTGTAAGCGACGAGTACGAGAAGCTACATTCGCTTGACTTTACATACTTTAATCACACGCGCACAGGCGACATTATGAGCCGCATGACTTCGGATACGGACGCGATTCGCCACATTTTAAGCTGGGTGTCTTATATGGCGCTGGATTGCTTAGTAATGTTTGTGTTTGCGCTAGTTATAATGTTTTCAATCCAATGGCAGCTGGCTCTAGCACTTATGGCAATTACACCATTTTTATTCTGGCTTGCAAAGCTTATGGGCAAGAATGCTAGGCTGAAGTTCCTTGCGATTCGCGAATCGTTTGCACGCATGAATTCAATGGTGGAAGAAAACATTGAAGGTAATCGCGTTGTAAAAGCTTTTGTTCGCGAGCCTTTTGAAACAAAGAAATTCGACGATTGCAACGAAGACTACTTTAATCGCAATATTACGCTTGCAAAAAACACGCAAAAATACATGCCATGGCTGGACGGTATGGGCTTTGCGCTGGAGCTTGTAACAGTAGGATTTGGCGGATGGCTTGTGCTTAATGGAAGCATGACTTTAGGCGCGTTTGTAACGTTTAACAGCTTCCTTTGGATGCTCCACATGCCAGTAAGAATGGTTGGGTGGCTTATTAATGATTGGCAGCGATTCAACGCAGGATGCGTAAATATTCGTAAGCTTCTTACGCAAGAATCGCATATTGATTTGCCATCTACATCTGCGGAAAATCTTAAAGTTAAGGGGCGCGTAACTTTTGAACACGTTGATTTTGCGTTCCCAGATGATCTTGATTCACCAATTTTAAGCGATATTGATTTAGATGTTCCAGCAGGCACAAAGCTTGGAATCTTAGGAGAAACGGGGTCTGGAAAGTCAACGCTTGTAAGTCTTATAGCGCGTTTTTATGACACTACGAGCGGTCGCGTTTTGATTGATGGAAAAGACGTGCGCGAATGGCCTCTAGAAACTGTTAGAAATCAAGTTAGCATAGTCGCGCAAGAAACATTCCTGTTTTCCGATACGATTGCAGGAAATATTAGCTTTGGATTGCCTCAAAACGAGGAAAATTGCAAAGAGTTAGATAACACTATTAGGCGCATGGCAAGAATCGCAGATGCAGACGATTTTATTATGAACATGCCAGAAGGCTACGAAACTGTTGTAGGAGAACGAGGAGTTGGCCTTTCGGGCGGTCAAAAGCAGCGCTTAAGTCTTGCTCGCGCGCTAGCTAATAATCCCGCTGTATTAATTATGGACGATACAACTTCTGCAGTAGACATGGAAACTGAGGAGCATATTCAAAAAGAGCTAAAAAAGTTAGACGGCTTGCGAACAGTAATCACAATTGCTCACAGAATCTCATCTGTTAAAGACGCAGACATGATTGTTGTGCTAGATCACGGCAAAATCGTAGAGCGCGGAACGCACGAGCAGCTTGTTGCGTCGCATGGAAGATATTGGGAAATCTACAAAAAGCAGCTTGGTATGCAAACAGGCAAAGCTTTGGGATTTGAAGATTCACACGAGGCTAAGGGGGAGTAGAATGGCGCAGCGCAACACTTATAGAGAAGACGAAGGCCAAGAAGAGCACGTAAATTTGCACGAGTTGATGCGCGTTCGCAAATACATAAAGCCGTACGCATGGCAACTAGTCAAAATAGTTTTAGTTGTTATTAGCGGAAGTTGCATTATGACAGTAACTCCAATGATTACAAAAACACTTATAGATGTAGTTTTGCCTAATAAAAACGTTTCTTATTTGTATGCGCTTATTGCATTGTTTGGCGTGCTTATTGTGCTGTATGAGCTTGGGTTAGCCTACAGGACGCTTGCTATTACGCGACTTGGTCAAATGATAATTAAAGATATGCGACGAGATATTTTTACGCACGTGCAATCGTTATCGTTTGACTACTTCGATTCGCGCCCACACGGCAAGATTTTGATCCGTATAGTAAACTACATAAACACGCTTTCCGACACGCTTTCTTCTGGTTTAATCAACGTGTTTTCCGATGTTTTTGTGCTAATCATTACACTAATCGCAATGTTTGCTATGGATTGGCGAATGGCGTTGTGGAGTCTTGTATTATTCCCAGTTTTTATAATCTGGACTCGCACTTTGCAAATTTTGCAACGAAAAGCGTCTAAAAAACTATCAAATAAGCAAAGCAATCTTAACGCATATTTGCACGAATCAATCGCAGGCGTAAAAACAACTCAGACTTTTGCGCGCGAATCGGAGCAATACGCTACATTCCAAGAGCAGCAGTCGGGAGTTAGAAAAGCGTGGATGCAAAATGTTAGAGTGCAAATGCTGCTTTGGCCTGGAGCTTCGATTATTGAAAGTGCAGCAATTTCGCTGCTCTACTATGTTGGCATAACAAACGCAAGCAGTATGAACATAAGCACGGGTACTCTTATAGCATTTGTGTGGTATTCGAGCACTTTTTGGGAGCCAGTTGTAAACATTGGTAACTTCTACACGCAACTTGTAACATGCTCAGTGTATTTGGAGCGCATTTTTGAGACTTTAAGTATTAAGCCAAATATTGTAGATAAGCCAGATGCAAAAGAATTGCAGAAAATTAAAGGCAAGGTTGACGTAAACGATGTTGTTTTTCGCTACGAAGAGGGCGGAAAGCCGATTTTGAATTTAGTTGACTTACACATTGAGCATGGAACTACGGTTGCGCTTGTTGGACCTACTGGAGCAGGCAAAACAACGCTTGTAAGTCTTCTTTCTAGATTCTACGACGTTTCCGAAGGCTCAATCACCATTGACGGCTACGATGTGCGCTCGGTAACGTTAGCATCTTTGCGAAAGCAAATGGGCGTTATGCTTCAAGACAGCTTTATATTTAGCGGAACTGTTAAAGAAAACATTCGCTACGGCAAGCTTGATGCAACGGACGAGGAGATTGAGGCTGCAGCTCGAGTTGTTCACGCGCACGAGTTTATTGAAGAATTGCCTAATGGCTACAATACGGAGATTGAGGAGAGAGGAGCTACTCTTTCTGCAGGACAAAGGCAGCTTATATCGTTTGCTCGGGTATTACTTGCGAATCCGCGAATTTTGATCCTAGACGAAGCAACAAGCAATATTGATACGCGTACAGAAGAGGCTTTGCAAGCGGGATTAGCTCAATTGCTTAAGAATCGCACTTCTTTTGTGATTGCACACAGGCTTTCTACAATCGAGAATGCGGATTTGATTTGCGTGATTGACCATGGGCAAATCGTGGAGCGCGGAAGCCATGAGCAACTTATGGCGCAAAAAGGTGCGTATTACAGACTTGTGGAATCGCAATACGCTGCGATTAGTGCGGCGATTGCGTAAGCGCAAAGTGGTGTTTAAGAGGCGCAAAAGTCGCGTTTTAAGTCGCGTTTTATGTGTTGTATTAATCCGCGTTTTAATCCGCGTTTTAAGTCACGTTAAATCTGCGACTACACTTGTAAATCATGAGTAAGCATCATCGTGAGCACAATTGGGCGCCTTCTTTAACAGAGCAGTCTGAAATATGGCAGGATCTTATTAAGGAAGGCGTAACAATCGCAGACGACCACACGCATATGTTAAGCGTAGTGGATTTTGCAAAAGATCTTAATCAAGAATTAGCGCAAAAAGGTAGAGATTTAATAGCTGAGCCTAGCGCAAACGACTTAGTAAATAGTGCAAAAGCATCAGGCGTTTCTAAAATGATCGAAGTGGGCTGCGAATATCCAAATTGGCAGCCAACAATAGACTTTGCGACAGCTCATGCAGATTGCGTGCATGCTGCAATAGCGATTCACCCAAACGAAGCACCTTTACATGGTCATAGGGGAGCAGAAGGACCAGACGGCTTGCCAGTAGTTTATAAGCCGTATCACGATATTCCATTTGACGAAGCAATGCAACACTTGCGCTCGCTGGTTGTAGATAACTCAAAAGAAGTAGTTGCGATTGGCGAAACGGGATTAGACTATTTTCGCACAGGCGAGAGCGCAAGAATTTACCAACGCGACTCATTCCGCGCGCATATAGCGCTTGCAAAAGAGCTTAATTTGCCGCTTCAAATTCACGATAGAGATGCGCATAGTGACGTTGTAGAAATTTTACTAAAAGACGGAGCACCAGAGCGCACAGTTTTCCACAGCTATTCTGGTGGAAAAGACTTAGCTCAAGTTCTAAAAGAAAACGGATGGTATGCAAGCTTTTCTGGAACGATTAGCTATAAGGGTAACGAGAATTTGCAAGAATCTGCGCGAATCATTGGAAAAGACCACATAACTGTTGAAACGGATGCTCCGTACCTTACTCCAATGCCTTACCGCGGACGGCCGAACGCGCCTTATATGGTGCCTTACACTCTTGAGTCGTTAGCAAATGTGCTTGACTGTTCTTTGAAGGAAGTAGCAGAATCAACCTTAAAAACAACGAAAGAAATCTACGGTTTTTAGACGATTTAGTCTTATATTCTTTCTTTGATTAAGCCTTATTTTCCAAGGATTCTACGCTTATTTTGCTTTATATATCTGTTGTTGTATACAATATTTAGGTACAAATAAATAAAACTGTAAGCAGTAAGACCGTATGCGACTTCTTATTATGGCAGATTATTGCAAAGAAGAGGTCTTACTTTTTGGAGGAAAAATCAAGCATGACTAAGTCACGCGTTTCAGCGCTATCTAACGATAACGCTAAGGATCTTCGCAACGGGGCGAAGGAGTCTGAGAAGGCTGCTAAGGGAGTAACGAACCCTAAAGAGGCGATTCTAAAAGCCGCTTCTTTTACAAAAGCGCCAAAAGTTTCTCAGAAAACCACCACTCGCGAAGAACGAGAGGCGTTGGCGTATCAGCAAGCAAAAGAGGTTAAAGAGGCTGAAAAGCTTGCGGATAGTGCGGTTAGAGGTCCACTTGGCAGATGGTGGGCGAAGATCCAAACCAGCTCAGATAAATTTACTTTAGGTATGTCGATAGTGGCGTTGGGCGTTGTTTATGGAGATATTGGAACTTCTCCTTTGTACACTGCTCAAACATTCTTAGCTGGTCAAGGCGGATTGCAAAACATTAGTCGCGAAGCCGTTTACGGAATGTTATCCCTAGTGTTTTGGTCAATCACGCTGATCACAACCGTAAAATACGTGTTTGTAGCTATGCGCACAGATAACAAAGGCGAAGGTGGAATTTTTGCACTATACTCGCTTATTAGACGAAAAGGCGCGTGGCTTGCGATTCCAGCAATGATTGGCGGTGCTGCGTTCCTTGCTGATTCTGTTTTAACTCCAGCAGTTTCAATATCTTCCGCAGTTGAAGGTCTGCGAACTATATCTGCGTTTAGGCCTATTTTCTTAGAAAACGATAATCTATCTTTAATGATCACCGTGGTTATTATTGTGATTCTGTTTTCGGTTCAACAGCGAGGAACTGAAAGAATAGGCAAAGTTTTCGGCATAGTAGTTATGATATGGTTCGGATTCCTAGCGCTTGTTGGAATCATGAATATTGGAGAAGATTGGGCAATTTTTGAAGCTTTGAACCCAATTTACGGCTTGAAGTTTTTGTTTAGTTCGCACAATGTGCAAGGAATGGCGTTAATGGGCATCATATTCCTTTCCACAACAGGTGCGGAAGCCTTGTATTCTGATATGGGCCATGTTGGGCGTGGAAACGTTTACGTTACGTGGCCATTTATTAAAGTTGCTCTTGTTCTAAACTACTTTGGTCAAGGCAGCTGGATGCTACAACATCAAAACAATAAAGCATTATGGTCTATAGAAGGCTTAAATCCTTTCTTCCAGATGCTTGGACCAAACTTGCGCTACGTTGCTGTTGTGCTTTCTGTAACAGCGGGCATTATTGCATCCCAGGCTTTGATTACTGGTGCTTTTACTATGGTTTCGGAAGCTACCAGCCTTAACTGGATGCCTCATCTTCAAGTGCGATACCCTGCGCGAACTCGCGGACAGCTTTATATTCCTGTTGTTAATTTTGTGCTCTGTATTGCAACGCTTACAGTTTTGGCTGTGTTTAAGGATTCTGAGCATATATCTGGAGCGTACGGTCTTGCGCTTACGCTTACCATGATTGCAACAACAATACTTCTTACGGTTCACATGTGGTATCAAAAGAAGAAGGTTGGCGCTTTAATTTTTGCAGCCGTGTTCTTAATTATTGAAATCATGTTCTTTATTGCTTCTATGGCAAAGTTTATGCATGGTGGCTGGTTCACTATGCTTCTTGGCGCTTCGATTTTGATTATTATGCTCACTTGGAAAGATGGCACTAAGATTGAGCGTTCGCAGCGATTGCACATGAAGCCTAAGGACTTTTTGCCTGTTCTAGATAAGTTACACAGTGATTTTAGAATTCCTTATTTTGCAGACAATATTGTGTATTTGACTTCCGATAGGGAGATGAAGCGTCTAGATACTGGCATTTTCTTCTCGATTTTTGCGGATCATCCTAAGCGCGCTCGCGCGTGGTGGGCTGTTTCTGTAGAAACGGATGATGCTCCGTTTACTCGCGAATATTGCGTGGAGAATTTTGGAACGGATTATTTGTTCCGCGTTAAAATCAAGCTTGGATTTAAGGTTTCTCCTTCGATTCCTGCATATTTGCATCAAATTATGCACGATTTGTCGCACACGGGCGAGCTTCCGCAGCAGCAGTCTGTGTACCCTAAGGTAGATGCGGATCCAGATATTGGCCCAATTCGTTACGTTCTTTTGCACAAGGCGTTAATGCCTGAGTCGAATATTTCTTTGCGTGGCGCATTGTCGCTAAAAATGAAGTATGCGATTCGCCATATTGCTGGAACGCCAGTTAAGTGGTTTGGCTTAGCTCCGTATAATCCTGTTGTAGAAGTTCAGCCGTTGTTTGTTTCTACTCGTAGACCTCCTCGATTAAAGCGAGAAGAGGTTGCTTCTTCTAGAGCTGTTCAGTCTTTGCAAGGCAACGATGTTGCTGCACAAGCTTCGGTTGATGCCGAGCAAACTACGATTATGAATGCTAGAGATATTGCTGCAGCGAATGTTTCTGCAGAAATAAAGTCTGAAAATAAGTCTGGAAGCAAGTCCGAAAATAAGGAGACTAAAATATCTAATACTGGCAAAATCGCTAGAATAGATACTGGTCAGATTAAAGCAGTTAAAAAATAACTAAAATCCGTATTATTGCTTTATTGCTAATCGGCCGTTTGCGTTGGCTTGCTTTTGCGTGCGCATTTGTGTGTGTTTGCATGTGTGTGTATGTGTTTATGTGTGCGCGTTGGCTTGCTTTCAATAACGGCCGTTTTGTGATTGATGGGATTTAAGGAGTGCGATTGTTATGCTTGCAAATATTCCTGATTTTAATACGATTGAAAAGTTGCATCGCGCTGCCTCGCCTAGCGAAGACGCTTATAATCTTATTCATTGCCATTGCATTGTTATCGCTACAATATCTTGGATGCTTGCTAGACACCAAAATCAGCTGTTGGCTTTTAAGCAGCTTAATTTGAATGAGAATCTTGCGGATTTTGATGATTTTGAGAATCTTGCGGATTTTGCGGATAAGTCGCAAGCAGATGTTGAGCAAATTATGCTTCGTCAAATGTCTAAAATCAATGAAGATCTAAAAAACAGGTGTGATTTAGCAAAGTCGTGTCTTAAAAAGTTAATTGACACAAATCCACTTGAGCTTCCTAAAGTTAGTGGCGGAATCGCGCCGAAAGATTATGTAGACGAATATGCGGCGTTTGCAGGCGGATTGTTGCACGATATTGGAACGTATTTTGTTTTAGCTAAAGACGGTTCAAAAGCTGCGGATGGCAAGTTGGAGTTTGACGGGCCGAATTATATTTTGCACGGCTTGCGTGGCTACAACTACTTGATTGATAACGGTTTTAGTGAAGATATTGCGCAATTTGCGCGTAACCATACGGGCGTTGGGCTAACTCGCGAGCAAGTTGTTGCGCAAAATTTGCCACTTCCAGCTGGCGATTATATTCCGCGCACAGTTGAGCAAGAAATTGTGATGGTTGCAGATAAATACAACAGTAAGTCGATTCCGCCGCGATTTTTAACGGTAGATACGTATAGGCGTAAGGCTGCGCGCTTTGGCGAAGAGAACGCAAAGCGATGGATGTGCTTGGTTAATAAGTATGGCAGAGTGAGCGTTTGCAAGCTTGCAGATTTCTTTGGGCTTAAGGTTGATTAGGCAAGGTTGATTAGTTGTTTGATTAGTTAGTGCGATTATTTATCTTGCGACACTCCCGTGTTTTGGTTTTTGGGGGTGTTTTTCTTGTTTTTTTGGATTATTTTTGTTTTGTTTTTGTTGGTG
>NZ_JBWPXA010000004.1:0-257225 GCF_056746795.1 Gardnerella sialicivorans subsp. sialicivorans | reverse complement strand
GAGTCTGATCCTTCTTAGGATCCGCAGGAGTCTGATCCTTCTTAGGATCCGCAGGAGTCTGATCCTTCTTAGGATCCGCAGGAGTCTGATCCTTCTTAGGATCCTGAGCACCAGCAGCAAAAGCTGGGGTTGCCATTGCGAAGCCGGCAAGCAAAGTTGCGCCAGCAGCGAAAGCGGCGATAGCCTTCTTATTCATCATTTTATTTTCCTTTCTTCTTCTCCTATGCGTTAGGGGCGCATAGAAAAATTTGCTCCACAATCCAAAACGGATTGCAGCACACAGCCAAACTAGGTGCGGCCATGTTTGCTATTAACATACCCCCCCCCGTTTGAAAAAGTCAAGCACCAGCCACACATGCTAAACCGAAAAAAAATGATGATATACACAAACTAATCCACAATAAAGGCCACATTGCCGTAAAATTTGTGGATAAACAACACTTAAACCGTAAAAATACGCATTTCAAGGTTTTTGAAGAATTTTCCCAGGTTTTTTTAAGGAAAGACTTTCCGCGCGTGTCGCGAAACAAATAATGGGAAAAGAATCAGGAATATCGTTAGCGCGGTCTAAGCGCGCTATTCCTCGCGGCTATTAGTAGCCGCTCGGCTGATTTGGCACATAAAGTCCACTGGACTTTATGTTTAAGCCAAATCACGCTTTGAAGGAGCTTGAAATACGTTATGCAATTTCAAGCTCAGTCAAAGCGCGCAGCAGAAGCAGTGCTTCTGTTTTGAGCGGCTCAGCGAATCGAAGTACATTCGTGCGCATTATGCAGCTCGAAATCGTCGATTCGCGGGTGTGCCGCGAAACAGTCGCACTACATGATTATGCAGATTTCACTAAGCGATGTAGAGATTCGAGATTTTTCGCAGCGGACGAAGCGTATCGTTAGCGCGGTCTAAGCGCGAAGGCAGGTCGGAGTATAAAAAAGGGCTTCTAGCTAATCGCTAGAAGCCCTGATTGCGGATGAAGCGAGATTTGAACTCGCGGAGGGTGTAGCCCTCACACGCTTTCGAGGCGTGCTCCTTAGACCGCTCGGACATTCATCCTTTGCGCAACTCGCAAATGCGTAAAGTGCAAATGCAAAAAGAAACGCAACTTTTCGATTATAAGCCAACCCTAGAATATATAAGCGCATGGCGCGTTGACACTCACCCAAGTTCCTCAATCGTTCGCTTAGCGCGAATCGCGTTTGCGCGCGCGCCAAGCTCCTCGTCTTTAGGGTATTCAACATATTCCAAAGTCAAACCGTTAGCTGCAATCGGACCTGTAGAGCCTTCTCGAATCGGATTTTCAATCTTATTTTTGAACCAATCAACAGAACGCTTACCGCATCCAACTTGCACGCACGCTCCAACAAGAGAACGAACCATATTATGCGCAAATGCGTCTGCAACAATAGTGAACTCAAGCAAACCGTTCTCAATGCAAGGAATTTTTCCAGTTGATTTAGCGCCATAAGACGCACCAGCAGACACACCATGATCCGCACCAGCACACGCACAAACGCGATTCCAAACAGCCTTTTTAACGCACCTAATCGTAGTTCCACCAGGATTCGGCCGCGCAAAAGACCCAAAATCATGCAAACCAACAATCATAGCTGCTGCCTGATTCATTGCGTCAACGTTTAAGTCGTAGTCAAGTTGCAACACAAAACCACGCATTCGCGGATCCAAATTTGCGCGATTTGCCGCATCACTAATCCGATACACGTATGTGCGATCCAGCGCAGAAAAACGCGCGTCAAAACCGCTTGGCGCAATACTTACGCTGTGAATTGAAATGTCTTTAGGCAAAACACCGCAAAGCCTATATTCCAATGCTTTTACAGGCGTAAGATTTGTGTGACCAACGCAATTTTGCAAAACAGATTCCGAAACATCTAAATGACAAACTTGGTAAGATGCGTGAACGCCCGTATCTGTGCGGCCAGCAACGCTAAGCCGTAAAGGTTCGCTAGCATCGCTTTTATTCACGCGCAAAACCTTGTGCAATGCGTCTTCTAAAACACCTTGAACAGTGCGCAAAGTAGGCTGCTTTGCCCAACCATAAAAATCGCCGCCATCATACGCTAAATCCAAACGAAGACGCATTCAAAACCTTTCCAAACAGACTTTCTAAACAAACTTTCTAAATAGACTTTATGCTAGTTTTTCTTATCCGAAGGCACACTAGCGAGCGCAAAAGCACTCATAACGCTACGAATCAACTCATATGTCTTTGAATCCATACGCATTGCAATCTTCAATAATTTAGGAACAACTTCCGACCAATGCGCAGACATCTCGTCGAAAGTCGAGTACCCTAAACTACTAAAAATGCTGTAAACACTATCAATTCTGCGTTTACGCTCCTCAAATGGCAAATTCATCATCCATTCGTTTGCAGCTTTAGAAACAGCAAGCGCGCGTGGAGTTACGCAATTACAATAGTCAAAATCTCCATCTTTAACTTGCCAATACATGCCAAAATGTTGCATTAAGCCAATCGAATCCGCAGCCGTAACTTTATACGGCACGCCCGTATCCATAATCAACCCAATAAAAGCGGATTGCGGCACAACTTTTTCGATTCTGGAAACAACGCGAGAAAAAACCTTTGGATCAACAACATCCGATCCAAAACTAGGACCGTCCATTGAATAGATTTTACTAATGTGGTTTCCAAGGCTTCTATCTTGCGCGTCTAATCGCATTGCCGCATACGCAGCCATATTTCCGCCTTTTGAATGGCCCACAACAAATATTTTAGGATTATCACTTAAATCGCAATCACTGCTATCTTCTAGATTTCTCTTATCTAAATCACTATTTTTATTATCGCTATTATCTAAATCACTATTCTTATTATTGTTCTTTTTATTAAACAAATTCGCAAAATAATCAGTAATATTACTAAAAATCTTTTGGATTCCGCCACTTTTACAAGAATCTTTACACACGCGTCTAGATATTGAAAGCAAATACTCCGC
This sequence comes from Gardnerella sialicivorans subsp. sialicivorans, assembly GCF_056746795.1. Lineage (NCBI taxonomy): Bacteria > Bacillati > Actinomycetota > Actinomycetes > Bifidobacteriales > Bifidobacteriaceae > Gardnerella > Gardnerella sialicivorans. Next base: position 254,250 of record NZ_JBWPXA010000004.1, on the reverse strand, counting down.
CGCCGACTCCTGCGCTGGAATCGGGCACTGGAATGCCATATTAAAGTCTTCTTTCCAACCAACAAGCGTGTTGTCGGTTCCCCTAAAAGCTACAACAAAGCAGCTAGATCCAACGCAATCTGTTAAATCAAAAGTAACAGCTGCAAATTGCTGCTCGCGCGAATCATCAATATTTGACTCGTCAAAACGCTCAAGCACCTCACCAACGCGCATGCCCCTATAACGCGGGCTATACGCAACAGCCAAAAGCAGATTCTTGCGAAACTCATCTACCTTAGTAGAACCAGAACTAAACATTGTCGAAAAATCCTCGCCGCGAAGCAATTCACTTAAAGGAACGGTTTCTATTCCATAAGCATCGTCATTATACTTTGGAATAGAAGAAGGCATGCAAACATACGCCAATTCGCATAAAATAAGCGAATCTACAGCGTTGAATTTTCGCTCTTCAAAGTTAGTAAAATCGTTATTCAGTAAATCGAGAATATTTGACATAGTTCAATAATAATCGATACCAGATATAGAAAAGATATGTAAGATATAAAAAACGGGCTGGAGATATCTCCAACCCGTCTAATAAACCTTTATACTTGCGATTAATCGCAAAAGATTTACTTACCGATGCATCAAGATGCTAATCTCAACTACTCAGCTGCTTCTTCTTTAGCAGCAACCTTAGTAGCAGACTCAGCTTCCTTAACAACAGCCTTCTTTGGGCTTACTGGCTCAACAACAAGCTCGATAATAGCCTGTGGAGCAGTATCACCACGACGAGGGGCCATCTTAACGATGCGAGTATAGCCACCTTCACGCTGCTTCATTTGCTCAGCAATCTGAGTGAAAAGCATGTGAACAACGGACTTATTGCGAATTACGCGCAACACGCGGCGGCGCGAATGCAAATCGCCACGCTTAGCGAATGTTACCAAACGCTCAGCAAGTGGACGAAGACGCTTTGCCTTTGGCAAAGTAGTCACAATACGACCGTGCTGGAAGAGGCTAGTAGCCATATTGGCCAGCATCAGGCGCTCATGCGCTGGGCTAGAAGCCAGACGAGGCCCTTGTTTCGGTGTAGGCATTATTACTCCTTATTGCCGCAGAATTCAGGTGGGCAAAAACCCGAACATCCGAAAACCGCGACGATTGCGGTGGTTGTTTACTCGTCTTCTGGCGAGAAGAACGTGCCACCTTCGAGATTATTGGCGTCAAAGCCAAGCGGCGAGGCCTTAAGAGACAATCCCATAGATTGCAACTTCTCTTTAACCTCATCGATGGATTTCATGCCGAAATTACGAATATCGAGCAAATCCTGCTCAGTGTGAACTACCAGCTCACCAACTGTGTGGATTCCTTCGCGCTTCAAGCAGTTGTAGCTGCGCTGCGTAAGGTTCAAATCCTCAATTGGAGTGGCCATTTGGGAATCAGCTTCCGCCATGACTGGAGCTGGACCAACTTCAACACCTTCAGCATCGACGTTAAGCTCACGGCAAAGACCGAAAAGCTCAACCAAAGTCGAACCTGCAGACGCAACCGCGTCGCGTGGTGTAATAGCTGGCTTAGTTTCCACATCCAGGATGAGCTTATCGAAGTCCGTGCGCTGTTCCACGCGTGTAGCTTCGACCTTATAGCTCACCTTCAAAACTGGCGAGTAGATCGAATCCACTGGAATGCGACCGATTTCGCTGTTTTCCTGCTTATTCATTTGAGCAGGCACGTAGCCACGACCACGCTCCACAGTGAACTCAATTTCGAGCTCGCCATCTTCAGCAAGTGTAGCGATATGCATCTGTGGGTTAGCAATAGTGACGCCAGCAGGAGGAGTAATATCTCCAGCTGTTGCTTCACCCTTGCCGCTCTTGCGCAAATACATCACTACTGGCTCGTCATACTCACTTGTAAGTACGATGCCCTTGATGTTCAGCAGGATTTCAGTGACATCCTCTTCAACACCTGGCAGAGTCGTGAACTCGTGTAAAGCACCAGAGATGCGAACCGAAGTAACGGCCGCACCTGGAATGGAGCTCAACAAGGTACGACGCAGCGAATTGCCGAGCGTGTATCCGAAACCTGGTTCCAACGGCTCAATAGTAAAGCGAGAACGCTGGGGATTCAGTGATTCCTCGGTAAGTGTTGGACGCTGTGCGATAAGCACTTTTGTATCCTTTCAGCTTCTGGTCGGTGGTGCACTCGCCGCCCATAAGCGGGTTGGATGGATGGATTCGTAAGAGTGCTCAGACGCGGCGACGCTTTGGTGGGCGAACGCCGTTATGCGCTTGTGGGGTGACGTCGGTAATAGAACCAACTTCAAGACCCGCGGACTGAAGGGAACGGATAGCGGTTTCGCGACCGGAACCTGGACCCTTAACAAACACGTCGACCTTTTTAAGGCCATGTTCCATTGCCTTACGAGCGGCAGACTCAGCGGCCATACCTGCAGCGTAAGGAGTCGACTTACGGGAACCCTTAAAGCCGACATCGCCACCAGAAGCCCAAGAAAGGACTGCGCCCGATGGATCGGTGATGGAAATAATCGTGTTATTGAATGTTGATTTAATATGCGCCTGCCCAACCGGTACCGACTTGCGGTCCCGGCGACGCGGCTTGCGCGAGGCTTGCTTTGCAGCTGCCATTGACCCTCGTTTCCTATGACGAATTAGTTGGTATGTCTAGGCGATGAGAATTAACTCGTGGCCTAGAGCCGACCACCGACTATCGGGTGGCCTTCTTCTTCCCGGCGACAGTACGCTTTGGACCCTTACGAGTACGAGCATTAGTCTTAGTACGCTGACCACGCACAGGAAGACCCTTGCGATGACGCTGGCCTTGATAGCAGTTGATCTGAATCTTACGACGGATGTCGGCGTCGATCTCACGACGCAAATCGCCTTCAATCTTGTAGTTGGCTTCAAGATAATCACGCAAAGTGATTAACTGTTCATCCGTAAGATCCTTGACGCGGGTATCCGGATTAACACCGGTCGCGGCAAGCGTTTCCTTAGCGCGAGTGCGGCCTACACCAAAAATATAGGTGAGGGCAATCTCAATGCGCTTCTCATTGGGAATATCTACTCCGGCAAGACGTGCCATTGTAATTCCTTTACTATTACGCAGGTCGTGCACCAAGTCTCCCGCAATAATATTTATTATTTGCGGCCTGGGCCTGCGCACCCAGGGTTCAGCTTAAGCTGCGACTTAGCGCCTTATTCCTTTATATTCGCGGTGGAGATCCACTCAGCCCTGACGCTGCTTATGACGTGGGTTGATGCAAATCACCATGACGCGACCGTGACGGCGGATCACGCGGCAGTTTTCGCAGATCCTCTTCACGCTAGGGCTGACCTTCATGGTTTTCCTTTGCTTGTACCTTTACTTATAACGGTACGTAATACGTCCGCGGTTCAAATCGTAAGGACTCATCTCCAGCACAACACGATCTTGCGGAAGAATGCGAATGTAATTCTTGCGCATTTTTCCCGAAATCGTAGCCAGTACAATGTGCTCGTTCTCAAGCTGAACGCGAAACATCGCGTTAGGTAGTGCTTCTACTACCGTGCCTTCGACTTCAATCACACCGTCTTTTGCCATGAGCCTCGTTCCGTTCCTTGGATATACTACTTTGCGCATCCGAAGACACGCCAATCTTCTATGATACAGTAAATGCGCCCAATACAACACTCGGCGTGTCGCAAGGGCGCATTACAAATATGAGAAAATCTAAATCTTAAATAAATCTTAAATAAATCTCATACCAAGGATTCAACTATGCGATTGTTGATTTCGGCAATATCTCCAACGCCATCAACTTCAACAAGTTGACCGCGGCTTTCGTAAATATCCAACAAAGGAGCTGTTTCCTTCTCGTAAGTTTCCAAACGCTTAGCAATAACTTCTGGAGTATCGTCGGAACGACCCTGCTCTACAGCACGCTTTTGCATGCGCTCAAGCAAAACCTCACGCTCCGCCTCTAAAGCAACAACGTGATCGAGCGGAGTACCAAGCTCTTCCAACATGCGATCAAGAGCCTGAACTTGAGAAGCGTTACGAGGGTAGCCATCTAGAATCCAGCCATTCTTGGCATCATCTTGAGCAAGACGATCTTTAACAATGCTGTTAGTCAACTCATCTGGAACAAGCTCTCCCTTATCGAGATAACCTTGAACCTTCTTGCCAAGCTCCGTCTTATTCTTTAAGTTGTAACGGAAAATATCGCCAGTAGAAATAGCAGGAATATTGTAATGCTCTGCAAGCAAAGCGGCCTGAGTACCTTTACCTACTCCTTGCGGACCCATAATTAACAATCGCATATTAATCTCCTAGTTTTATGCCAATGCAAATATTAAACAAAACCTATCTGAAATACTACTTAGCAACCTGCTTATTATTGCTGTGATCAAACAGGAATCCAGCATACTGGAACTGTTCAGTTTGAGCCTTGGCTTGACGCAAAGTATCCAAACCAACGCCAGCAATAATCAGAATTGTTGTACCACCAAATGGAAGCTTCATATTAAGGTGCAAAGACATAATCAAAACCGTTGGAATCAAAGCCACAAACAGCAAGTAGATAGCACCAACTGTGTTAAGTCTATTCATAACGTAGCTAAGATAACGGCTTGTAGCACTACCAGCGCGAATACCAGGAATAAATCCGCCGTATTCCTTCATGTTGTCTGCAGTCTCATCTGGATTAAAAGTAATCTCGGTGTAGAAGAAGCAGAAGAACACAATCATAACGGTGTACAACGCTATGTACCAAACGGAAGTAGAGTTTGCTAAATTGGCATTAATCCAACGCACCCAATCCTTACGACTATCGCCAAATTGAGCAAGAAGTGTTGGAATAGCAAGAATCGAAGATGCAAAGATTGGTGGAATAACGCCACTCATATTCACCTTAAGAGGCAAGTATGTGGAAGAGCCACCGTACATTTTGCGGCCAATCATTCTGCGCGTGTACTGAACAGGAATTCTGCGCTGAGCAAGCTCCACAAAGTCAACGAAAATAAGAATCACAAGGAAAACGCCTGCAACAATGGAGAACTTAGTCCAATCTCCATTAAGGCCATTAGTACCCCAACCGATTTCCCACAACTTTGGAAGGAATCCAGAGCAAATAGACATAAAGATTAATACAGACATGCCCTGGCCAATACCCTTATCGGTAATAAGCTCTGCCATCCACATTATTAAGCCAGTGCCGCCAGTCATGATTAAGACCATTACAATAAGGCTCCACATGGAACCGTCTGGAATAACCTGGCCGCATTGGTAATTAAACAGCGCGCCAGAACGAGCCGTAACCAAAATGGTAGTTGATTGCAAAACAGCCAAACCAATAGTCAGGTAACGAGTGTACTGAGTAAGCTTTGTTTCTCCAGATTGACCTTCTTTGTGAAGAGCCTCAAAGCGTGGAATCACAACTCTAAGCAACTGAATAACAATGGAAGCCGTAATGTATGGCATAACGCCTAATGCAAAAATCGAAAGCTGCAAAAGAGAACCGCCAGAGAACAGATTTACCAACCCAATAAAGTTCTCGCTAGAAGAAGCCAGCTTAGCGGTGCAAGCTCGAATAACTTTGTAGTCAACTCCAGGAATCGGAATAAATGAGCCGATTCGGTAGATAATAATCATTGCGAAGACGAAGAGGATCTTATTCCTCAACTCCTTCGTCTTGAAGGCCTGGATTAACGTTTTCACCTGGGTCTTCCTCCCTTTTTTGCGCTACGATCTAGGCGCACCAGTAAAAAAACAAACTCTGAGGCAATAGTTTATATCACGGTACATACTGAAACAATAATTAAGTGAGTTTTGCAATAAAATAATCCCCCCAGCGCAAACTAGGGGGATTATTAAACAGTTAAATCACTGCGTTAATTAGCATTACTAGCTTAAGTATTACTACTTATTACTACTCTTCGCTAACAGAGCCACCAGCAGCTTCGATCTTGGCTTTAGCGGATGCAGAAGCCTTAACTCCCTTAAGAGTCAAAGCAACCTTAAGATCGCCATCGCCCAAAACCTTAACTGGGTAACCATCACGCACAGCGCCCTTAACTACCAAATCAGCAACAGTGACTTCGCCGCCCTTTGGGAAGAGTTCCGCAAGAGCTGCAACATTAACAACCTGGAACTCCTTCTTGAATGGGCTCTTAAAGCCACGAAGCTTAGGCAAGCGCATGTAAAGTGGAAGCTGGCCGCCTTCAAAGCCTGGACGAACTTGGTAACGCTTCTTCGTACCTTTGTCTCCACGACCCGAAGTCTTACCCTTAGAGCCTTCACCACGACCCACGCGAATGCGATCCTTCTTAGCTCCTGGAGCTGGACGCAACGTGTGCATGTGCAACATTGGTTCTTCATTAGCCATAATCAGTCAACCTCCTCAACGCTCAGCAAGTGGCGAACGGCCATAACCAAGCCACGATTGACTGAATTGTCCTCGCGAACAACGCTCTGACCAATCTTGTGAAGGCCAAGAGTCTTAACGTTAGCGCGCTGACGCTCGGTGGAATGAACCAAACCGTGCACCAGAGTGATCTTTAAGTTAGCCATCACTCACCATCCTTTGCCTGGGCAGCCTTAGCAGCCTGAGCTTCTTCACGAGCCTTGCGTGCTTCGGCAATGCCAGCAGCGCGCTCACGAAGCAATGCGTCTGGCGCAACTTCCTCGAGGGAAAGTCCACGACGAGCGCAAATCTCTTCTGGCTCTTCAAGCTTCTTCAAAGCATCCACAGTAGCGCGAACCACGTTAACAGCGGTTGCGGAGCCCATGGACTTGGTGAGGATATCGGTAATGCCAGCGCACTCCATAACAGCACGCACAGCGCCACCAGCGATTACACCAGTACCTGGAGCAGCTGGACGAAGCAAAACTGTACCAGCAGCATCGTGACCCAACACAGGGTGAGTCACGGTACCACGAATGCGTGGAACAGTAAACATGTGCTTCTTAGCGTCAAGCTGACCCTTAGCGATAGCTGCTGGAACTTCGCGAGACTTACCGTAACCAACACCAACAGTGCCCTTACCGTCGCCAACAACAACAAGTGCTGCAAAGCTAAAGGTACGGCCACCCTTGTGGGTCTTGGAAACACGGTTAATAGTAACTACGCGATCCAAAAGCTCTTCGCCGCGGTTTTCTTCACGACGGCTACGACGCTCGCTACGCTTACCTTCGCCCTTAGAACGACGGGAACGACGATCGTCGGTACGCTCCTCAGCGGATGCCTGAGTGTTCTGAGTTTCTTCAGCCACTTGGGTTTCCTTTTCGTTATCGCTCACAGTGCTAGACCTCCCTGACGGGCGCCTTCAGCTACAGCTGCGACGCGACCATGATACTTATTACCGCCACGATCGAAGACAACAGCGGTGATTCCCGCTTCCTTCGCCTTGGCTGCGATTAACTCGCCAACCTTGGTAGCAGCTTCAGTCTTCGTACCAGTAAAACCAGCGAAGTCAGAAGTCAAGGTGGAAGCGCTTACAAGGGTAAGACCCTTAGTGTCATCCACAATCTGAGCAACCATGTGACGGTTAGAACGAGAAACTACCAAACGTGGGCGCTCTGGAGTGCCAGAAATGCGCTTACGAAGGCGGGCGTGACGACGCAAACGTGCGACTTTGGTACCCTTACCGAAAATCTTAACGCTCATATCACTTACCAGCCTTTCCAGCCTTGCGCAAAATACGCTCATCGCTGTACTTAATGCCCTTGCCCTTATAAGGTTCTGGAGCACGAAGCTTGCGAATATTCGCGGCAGCCTGACCAACGGCCTGCTTGTCAGTACCCTTGACGATTACTTGATTTGCGTTTGGCAATTCAAACTCAATGCCCTCAGGTGGCTGAACGGTAATAGTGTGCGAGTAACCGAGCGAGAACTCAATGCCCTTGCCCTTCATTACAGCACGATAACCAGTTCCAACAATGTCTAGAGTCTTGGCGTAGCCTTCATGCACGCCCTTAACCATAGACGCCACGATTGCGCGAGCCAAGCCGTGCTTTGCACGAGTTGGACGCAAATCGTCAGCTGGGGTCAAAACGATTTTGCCATCAGCAACTTCAGCGGTAATACCTTCTGGAATTACATAGGAATCAGAACCCTTAGCACCCTTAGCACTAAAGGACTGACCTTCAATCTTAACTTCCACGCCTGCAGGAATGTCGACGGGGAGCTTACCAATATGCGATGCCATTTTCAGCTCTCCTTTCTCACCATACGTAGGCGACGATTTCGCCGCCAATGCCTCGATCGAGGCATTCCTTCTGAGTCAACAATCCCGAGCTGGTCGAGATAATAGCGATACCGAGACCGCCAAGAGGCATAGGCAAAGAATCAGACTTTGCGTAACGACGCAAGCCTGGCTTAGAGATGCGCTTAATGCCCTGGATGGAACGCTGACCATTGGAGCCGTACTTTAATGTGACTTCCAAAGTCTGTCCAACCTTAGCTTCTTTAGCAGCAAAGTCTTTAATGTAGCCTTCGCGCTTAAGAATCTCGGCGATATTCGCCTTGAATTTGGAGTACGGCATTTCCACGATATCGTGCTTTGCCGCGCTCGCATTACGCAGACGTGTCAACATGTCTGCGATAGGATCTGTCATTGTCATGTTGGGCTAACGCCCTTTCTCGCCGTGGTTTCCACCGCCTGTTTGTTATTTATAAAGCAGTGGACCTTCAGCGTCGATATTTACCAACTGGACTTCGTAACACCCGGCAACTCACCGCGATGTGCCTTTTCACGAAGGCATACACGGCACAGACCGAACTTGCGATACACGGAGTGAGGACGACCACAAACCTGGCAACGCGTATAAGCGCGCACCTTGAACTTCGGCTTAGCGGCCGCCTTGTTTTTCAGAGCGGTTTTTGCCATATCAGTTCTCCTTGAATGGGAAACCGAGGTGCTTAAGTAGCGACTTCGCTTCCACATCGTCCTTGGTGGTGGTCACCACGGTGATGTCCATACCACGCTGATGATCAATCGAATCAGGATCAATCTCGTGGAACATTGATTGCTCCGTAAGACCGAAGTTGTAGTTACCCTGACCGTCGAACTGGTTGCCATTAATACCACGGAAATCGCGGATACGTGGCAAAGCCAGAGTGAGCAAACGATCCAAGAATTCCCACATACGATCACCACGAAGAGTTACGTAAGCGCCAATAGCCTGGCCTTCGCGCAAATGGAACTGCGCAACAGACTTCTTAGCCTTAGTAACCTTTGGCTTCTGACCAGTGATCAAAGTGAGATCCTTAATCGCACCTTCGATAAGCTTGGAATCGCGAGCTGCAGCGCCAACGCCCATAGAGACGACGACCTTCTGCAAACGAGCCACCTGCATAGGATTAGTGTGGCCAAATTCCTTTTCCAAAGCTGGAACGATTTGATCATTGTATTGTTGCTTTAAGCGCGGAGTTGCCGGCGCCTCAACTGTAGTATCGGTCATGCCAGCTCCTTTCCGGACTTCTTAGCTACACGCACGCGCACGGTCTTTACTTTGCCGTCGCGAGCTTCTTGCTTAACAATCACGCCCACGCGGGTTGGTTGCTTGGTCTCTGGGTCAATCACCATAACGTTAGAACGGTGAATTGGAGCCTCAACAGAGACGATGCCTGCCTGCTGACCCTGCTGGGTAGCACGCACGTGCTTCTTAACAACCTGAACACCCTCGACGATCAAACGGTCTTCGGCGAGTACACGAAGCACTTTGCCTTCCTTACCGCGATCCTTGCCGCGGATAACCTTTACCTGGTCGCCGGACTTAATCTTGGCTACCATCTCAGATCACCTCCGGGGCGAGGGACACAATCTTCATGAAGCGCTTATCGCGCAATTCACGACCGACTGGTCCAAAGATACGAGTGCCCTTTGGTTCACGGCCGGAGCCGAGAATAACAGCGGCGTTCTCGTCGAACTTAATATAGGAACCATCAACACGACGATGTTCCTTGACAGTACGGACGACGACAGCCTTAACTACGTCGCCTTTCTTGACCGACCCGCCAGGAATAGCATCCTTAACGGAGGCGACGATGATGTCGCCGATGCCGGCATAGCGTCGCTTCGATCCACCGAGCACGCGGATGGCAAGTAATTCCTTAGCACCCGTGTTGTCGGCGACATGAAGCCGCGTTTCCTGCTGAATCATTGATTCTCCTTAGTCGAGCTGGTTCTCCCCGCTCACCCGTACCGCTCAAATGAACAGCACAGGTGAAGCGCGGAGCCTTGCTGAACTTGTTTACTTGGCGCGCTCGATAATCGAGTCGAGACGCCAACGCTTGGTCTTGCTCAAAGGCCGAGTTTCCATAATACTCACGAGGTCGCCAATATGCGCCTCATTGTGTTCATCATGGGCCTTGACCTTGCGGGTGGAGCGGACGACTTTACCGTAAAGTGGGTGTGTCGAACGTTGCTCCAACTCCACGGCAATCGTCTTGTCCATGGCCTCGGACACGACGTAGCCGCGACGAACCTTGCGGAAGTTGCGCTCTTGGTTCTCAGCCATGCTTACTTCTCCTTGACCTCAGTGGCGCCAGGCTCTTGGCTGATGCCGAGTTCACGCTCACGCAGGATAGTATACATCCTGGCTATGTCGTGCTTGACCGCCTTGAGGCGAGCGCTGTTTTCAAGTTGACCAGTTGCTGCCTGGAAGCGCAAGTTAAAAAGCTCTTCCTTAGACTTCTTTAAGAAGCCTTCGATTTCAGCATTAGTCTTCTCGTTTAAATTCTTGATGGTGTAGTCTGCAGTTCCGACTGGCATCAGATGTCACCGCCTTCACGCGCAATAACACGGCATTTCATTGGGAGCTTGTCGATAGCGCGGCGCAAAGCCTCGCGAGCGACGTCCTCAGAAACACCACCGATCTCGAACATTACACGACCTGGGTGAATGTTGGCAATCCAGAATTCTGGAGCACCTTTACCGGAACCCATTCGTGCACCAAGCGGGTGCTTGGTTAATGGACGATCAGGGAAAACCGTAATCCACACGCGACCACCACGCTTAATATAGCGGGTCATTGCGATACGGGCTGCCTCGATCTGACGGTTAGTGATGTACGCCGGAGCCAGCGCCTGAATACCGAAATCGCCGAAAGCGATAGCGGTTCCACCCTTAGACATGCCGCTACGGGTAGGACGGTGCTGCTTGCGATATTTAGTCCTTTTTGGGATAAGCATCTGCTCACTCCTTCGTTTCCGTTGCGGCAGGAGCTTCAGCAGCTACAGCCTCGGCTGGCTTTTCGGCCTGTGCCTCGGTAGCCTTCTGCTGATTGGCAGAGCGTGCTCCACGACGTGGACGACGATCGCCACGGCGACCTTCACGCTTACCCTGCTGAGCCTGCTGCTCTTCAAACTCACGCTCAGTCATATCGCCCTTGTAAATCCAAACCTTTACGCCAATACGGCCGTAAGTGGTCTTGGCCTCAAAGAAGCCGTAATCAATAAGGGCGCGCAAGGTCTGCAGTGGAACGCGACCTTCGCGGTAGAACTCAGAACGGCTCATTTCGGCGCCACCAAGGCGACCAGAGAGCTTAATACGGATACCCTTGGCACCTGCACGCATTGCGTCTTGCTGTGCCTTACGCATAGCACGACGGAATGTAACGCGGTTAGTCAACTGTTCCGCAATTCCCTGAGCAACTAATTGAGCGTCAAGTGCAGCGTTCTTTACTTCAAAGATGTTGAGCTGTACTTGCTTACCAGTGAGCTTCTCAAGCTTTGCACGAACACGCTCGGCTTCTGCGCCACGACGACCGATAATAATACCTGGACGAGCAGTGTGAATATCCACACGAACGCGATCACGGGTACGCTCGATAACAATGCGGGACACGCCTGCACGTTCGAGGTCATGGCTCATTTCCTTGCGAATCTTGTCATCCTCAAGGACGAAGTCACGGTAACGCTCGCCGGCTTTAGTAGAATCGGAGAACCACCTAGAGCGATGATTCTCGGTAATGCCCAGGCGATAGCCGAAAGGATTGATCTTCTGACCCATCTTTAGCGATCCCCTTCCTTAAGCGAGACGATAACAGTGATATGGCTTGTGCGCTTGTTAATGCGCGCAGCGCGACCCTGTGCACGAGCGCGGAAACGCTTAAGCGTTACACCCTCATCCACATAAGTTTCCTTGATGACCAAGTTTTGCTCGCGGAATGGTTCTCCAGCTTTCTCAGCCTTAACGCGAGCATTAGCGATCGCGCTTTCAAGAACCTTGCGCACCGGCAACGATGCGTCTTGAGGAGCAAACTTCAAAATGGTAATAGCTTCGCTTGCACGCTTGCCTCGGATGAGGTCGACCATGCGGCGAGCCTTGCGCGGCGTCACACGTACGTGACGAGCGATTGCTTTAGCTTCCATGTGTCCTAACTCTCCTTTAGCGGCGTGCTTTCTTGTCGTCCTTCACATGACCCTTGAAGGTCTTGGTTGGGGCGAATTCACCGAGCTTATGACCAACCATTGCTTCGGTAACGAATACCGGCACATGCTTGCGGCCATCGTGTACGGCAAAGGTGTGTCCAATGAAATCAGGAGTGATCATCGAACGACGCGACCACGTCTTGATGACGTTATGCGTGCCCTTGTCGTTTTGTTCATCGACTTTCTTCTGTAAGTGGGCGTCGACGAAAGGGCCCTTCTTGATGCTACGAGTCATCTGTTCGACACTCCCTTACTTGCGGTTCTTACCATTCGGACGACGACGAACAATCATCTTGTTCGAAGCCTTCTTCGGACGGCGGGTACGAACCTCGCCCTTGCCCCATGGAGAAACAGGTGGTTTACCACCACGGGTACGACCACCATGAGGGTGATCAACAGGGTTCATAGATTCGCCTCGGGTGATTGGCCTGCGACCAAGCCAACGAGCACGACCTGCCTTACCAAGCTCGATATTAGCGTGGTCGGAGTTGCCAACCTCGCCGATTGTAGCGCGGCAACGAGCGTCCACGTTACGAATTTCGCCAGATGGCATACGCAACTGAGCGTAAGCGCCATCCTTAGCTACGAGCTGAACGGCAGCACCTGCGGAGCGTGCAATCTTTGCGCCACCAAGTGGACGAAGCTCGATTGCGTGAACCACGGTACCAGTTGGGATGTTCTTAAGAGGCAAGTTGTTGCCTGGCTTAATATCAGCCTGGGCGCCAGTCTCAATAACATCTCCCTGGGAAATGCCTTCAGGAGCGATAATGTAGCGCTTCTCACCATCTGCATAATGCAACAATGCGATGCGAGCGGAACGGTTAGGGTCATACTCAATATGAGCGACCTTTGCTGGCACGCCATCCTTGTCCCAACGCTTAAAATCGATGAGACGATACTGACGCTTGTGTCCGCCGCCGCGATGGCGGGAAGTCATGCGACCGTAAGAGTTACGACCGCCAGTTTTGCTGAGTTTGCGTACCAACGACTTTTCAGGAGTAGAACGCGTAATCTCGGAGAAGTCCGAAACCGAAGCGTTACGACGTCCTGCAGTCGTAGGCTTATAAACGCGGATAGCCATAATATAGTATTCCTTTACTTTTCTCGGCTAGCCTTCAGTTACCAAAGATATCGATTGTCTGGCCTTGTGCCACGGTGACAATAGCGCGCTTTTGATTCACACGACGACCGAAGCCGGTGCGAGAGCGCTTGAGCTTGCCAGCGCGATTCAAGGTGTTAACATTCGTTACCTTGACTTTGAAGATTTCTTCGATAGCCTGCTTGATCTGAACCTTGTTAGCGTTTGGAGCTACAACGAAGGTGTACTGGCCACGATCGGAAGCTGCATAGCTTTTTTCAGAAACAACTGGCTTTAAAATGATGTCATGTGCTGGGTTATGGACTGCGACCATTTGAATCAGGCCTCCTTAACTTCAGGCTCGGTCTTAGCTGCAACGAAGGCTTCGAAACCTTCCTTGGAGAAGACGACGTACTGAGCGGTGATGACATCGTAGGTGTTGAGCTGATCAGCGAAGATCACATGCACCGTAGGAATGTTACGAACAGACATCCACTCGTTAATGTTCTCACGAGAGAGAACAACAGTGGTGAACTGATCCTTAGTTACTGGTGTGAGTGCTGCAACAGCTGCCTTTGTGGATGGAACATCCTTAATGCCAAAGTCCACAATTGCAATGCGACCAGCATTTGCACGATCCGAAAGAGCATAACGAAGAGCAGCTGCCTTCATCTTCTTTGGAGTACGCTGATCGTACTTGCGAGGAACTGGACCGTGTACAACGCCACCATGTACCCACTGTGGAGCACGAATGGAGCCTTGACGAGCACGACCAGTGCCCTTTTGCTTCCATGGCTTCTTACCGCCACCAGATACGTTAGCGCGATTCTTAACCGCGTGAGTACCCTGGCGAGCAGCAGCAAGCTGAGCAATAACGACCTGATGAACCAATGGGCCGTGAGCCAAAACGTCTTCGTTGGAGATACCGAAAATCTCGGCAGGAGCTTCAACAGTGCCGTTTGCATTACCCTTGGTGTCAGTTACGTTCAGAGTTACGTTTGCCATTTAAATCAGGCTCCCTTCACTGCCGAACGGACTAGAACGATAGCACCCTTAGGTCCTGGAATAGCACCCTTGATAGCTAAAATACCGTTCTCAACATCCGAAGAAACGATTGTGAGGTTGAGCGCAGTAGAAGTCACATGACCCATGCGACCAGCCATACGCTTGCCCTTCAAAATGCGGCTTGGAGTTGCACATGCGCCCACAGAACCTGGACGACGTTCATTCTTGTGCGAGCCGTGAGTACGACGGTAAGACTTGAAGCCCCAACGCTTGATTGTGCCAGCAAAGCCTTTACCCTTTGTAGTACCCGTTACGTCAACTTCTGCACCTTCAGCAAATACCTCAGCGGTCAATTCCTGACCTGGCTTGTAATCTGCTGCATTTTCAGTGCGCACCTCAGCGAGGTGACGACGAGGAGTCACGCCAGCCTTTGCAAAGTGACCAGCCAATGGCTTGGTAACCTTGGTAGGATCAATCTGGCCATAACCGAGCTGCACGGCGCAATAACCGTCAGTTTCTTCGGTCTTAACAGCGGTAACTACGTTGGTAGCAACCTCAACCAGAGTTACGGGGACAAAAAGGCCGTTTTCATCCCAAACCTGGCTCATGCCCAGCTTACGGCCGAGCAAAGCAGTGCGATTCTTATTTTGCGACATTATTTACCCCCCTTCCTACAGCTTAATCTCGATATTTACATCCGCAGGCAGGTCAATGTGCATCAAAGAATCCACAGCCTTTGGCGTTGGATCAACGATGTCAATGAGGCGCTTATGAGTGCGCATCTCGAAATGCTCGCGAGAATCCTTGTATTTGTGAGGAGAACGGATAACAACAAACACGTTCTTCTCGGTCGGCAGAGGAACCGGACCCACTACTGTGGCGCCCGCGTTCGTCACCGTCTCGACGATTTTCTTCGCCGATTGGTCGATGACCTCATGGTCATAGGACTTAAGCCTGATGCGGATTTTCTGTCCCGCCATTGCCGTCCGCCCTTTCTAGCGATTCGTTTACTGTTTACCAACCTGTATTAAAGGGCACCGGGAGAATAGACACTAAAGGCCATTCCACATCAGTGCGCAGCCTACAAAAATCAACAAAAAACTGCGATTTCTGTTTCTGCGCTCGCTTTTTTGAATTACAATATGCGAGCCTTAAAAACAGGCAACTAAGTAATTAAACCATCAACCTTGGATTAACAAAAATCGGGCGTGTCGGCTATTTTCCAACGAAAAATGGCAGAAACTACAGCTAGTGCAGCCTCTGCCATTTGTAACTAAATATGCAATAAATTACGCAATAATCACTTCGACTCGCGCTCTAAACGCATACGATGTCCTTCTTCTTGAGAAACACCATAATACGCTGCAATCGCAATATCCTTCATATCTTCGATTTGAGGAATACGCGGATTTGCAGGAGCACACTGATCTTCGTAAGCACGCATGCCAATCTGATCCAACAAAGACCAGTAGTATTCTTCATCCACACCGCAAGCCTTAAACGTTGCGTCCATGCCAAGAAGATTATCTCTGTAGTTTTCAACAGCGCGCGCCAAATTCTCAACGCCCTCTTGAGGAGTTTTACCAGGATTTACGCCAAGATTCTTAGCAAGCTGCTGGTAGCGCTCAGGAGCAATGTAGCGATTGTACTTTGGCCAGCTTGTAGGCTCTTGTGGAATTTGACCATTGTAGCGAATCACATAAGGCAGCAAAATCGCATTTGTGTGGCCGTGCACAACATGGCACAAAGCGCCGATTGTATGCGCCATTGCGTGGCACATACCAAGGAACGCCGAACCAAACGCCATTCCAGCCATAGTAGCTGCGTTATGCATCTTTTCTTGCGCTTGAATCTTTCGCTCGGAATCATTGGAATTAACAGAATCGTTAAGATTATCCCAAATCAACTTTGCTGCATGCAATGCCATTGCGTCCGTAAAGTCGTTAGCATAAACAGAAGCAAAAGCTTCCATAGAGTGCGTCAAAGCGTCAAAACCAGAATCGCAAGCAAGTTTTCTAGGCTGCGTACGCGCCAAAACTGGATCCACGATTGCAACCGAAGGCGTAATCGCGTAATCCGTAATCGGGTACTTATAGCCAGTCTTATGGTCTGTAATAACAGCAAACGGAGTCACTTCCGATCCTGTTCCAGAAGACGTTGGTACGCAAATCAAGCAAGCTTTTTTACCAAGAGGCGGAATCTTAAACGCGCGCTTTCTAATATCGAAGAACTTTTCGCGCAAATCAGCAAAGGAAATTTCTGGATGCTCGTAAAGAAGCCACATAATTTTTGCAGCATCCATAGGAGATCCGCCGCCAACAGCAATAATCGTGTCTGGCTGGAACTCTTCGCGCATCATTTCCGCGCCGCGCTCAACAGTTTCAACGCTTGGCTCTGGCTCAACGTAATCAATAATCCTAAACGTTACGCGATTATCTCTAGCGCGAAGCTGATCAATCACCTTGTCTATAATGCCAAGCTGTTCCATCACTTTATCGCACACAATAACTGCGCGCTCAATGCCATACATGTCTCGCAAATAGCGAACAGCATTCGGCTCAAAATACGTTTTGGCCGGAATCTTGAACCATTGCATATTGTTATTCCTTCGCGCTATGCGCTTTATATTAATAAGATTTACCGCTTGAACGTTTCCAGAAACAGAGTTTCCACCATAAGAACCGCATCCCAAAGTTAAAGAAGGCGCGATTGCATTGTAGATATCTCCAACACCACCCAAAGATCCTGGGGAGTTCCAGATGATTCGGCAAGCATGCATGCGGCTGCCATATTCACGAGCAAGCTGCTGATTATTGGTATGAATCACAGCAGTGTGACCAGCTCCGTGCACAAGCATTTTCTCGCACATTTCAAAGCCTTGTTCTTTATTTTCTGCTAGAAGCAAAGCGTGAACAGGAGCCAACTTTTCCATTGTTAGAGGCTCCATCTCGCCAACTTCTTTGCACTCAGCAATAAGAATCACAGCATCTTCTGGAATCTCAAATCCAGCCTGCTGCGCAATAAATTGAGGCGACCTTCCAGGAACAACAGAATTAAGCTTTGGAGTTTGGCCACTATAAGACGTGCAACCAAACATGTACTTCTCAAGCTTTGCTTTTTCTTCTTCGTTTACAAAGTAAGCTTTACGGCGCGTTAATTCGAGCTTCAAAGGATCATATACGTCTTTATGCGCAATAATCGCCTGCTCGGTTGCGCAAATCATGCCGTAATCAAAATGCTTTGAAAGCACTAAATCGTTTGCAGCGCGCTCAATATCTACATCTGCATCAACGTACGCTGGAGCGTTTCCTGCGCCAACGCCCAATGCTGGCTTACCAGAAGAATAAGCAGCTTTAACCATTCCAGGGCCGCCCGTTGCAAGAATTGTTGCAACATCTGGGTGCTTCATTAAAGCTCCCGTAGCTTCGATTGATGGATGCTCAATCCATTGAATGCAATTTTCTGGCGCTCCTGCTTCTATTGCAGCATCGCGCACAATTCTTGCCGCTTCTGCGGAGCACTTTTGGGCAAATGGATGGAAGCCAAAAATAATTGGGCAACGAGTTTTCAGTGCGATTAGCGACTTAAAAATGGCTGTAGACGTTGGATTTGTGACTGGTGTAACGCCTGCTACAATGCCAACTGGCTCAGCGATTTCGTCGATTCCAAGAACATCGTCTTCGCGAATAATGCCTACTGTGCGCTGGCCTGCAAGATAATGCGTAATATGTTCGCATGCAAAGATGTTTTTTGTAGCTTTATCTTCTACTAATCCTCTGCCTGTTTCTTCAACAGCCATTTTTGCTAAGACTAAATGCTTGTTTAGAGCTGCAATCGATGCTTTTGCTACAATTCTGTCTACTTGAGCCTGATTTAACTTTTCAAATTCATCTAAAGCGACTTTTGCTTTTTTAGCTAACTCATCAACTTCTTGTTTTGCAACTAATGCCGCTTGCTCTTTTTCATCGAGCACATTTTCTTGCGCTGTTTCTTGCGCCTGCGCCATTTGGTCCTCCTTGATCTTTAGATTCCTTACGTACTTCTACGCTTTTTGCACATCAACATTTACATGCATAATCTTCTATGAAAGACGCATCATAATGCTGGTATGTGATACATTTCACAATTTACTTGATTTACTGTACTATTTGGAGTTTGCAGCGAGTTGCGCTATTTATGAGCGAGGTTTATACTCTAATGTTCGTTATTTGTTCTTATTTGTAATGATTTATGTGCGATTTGCTGAAAAATTTTCTAGAATGTTAGATTTAGATGTTACTTACAAACGATTAATAACATTTAACTTAATTCTCGATTACACATGAACAAAAAATGGCTCCCAGCATAAGCCAGGAGCCATTGAAGTTGTAATTCTTCGCAGCTTAACGCTTCGAGAACTGAGGTGCACGACGTGCCTTGTGCAAACCAGCCTTCTTGCGTTCCACAACGCGAGCGTCGCGAGTCAAGAAGCCAGCCTTCTTCAAGGAAGCACGGTTTGCATCGCGGTCAATAGCGTTCAAAGCGCGGGCAACGCCCAAGCGGATTGCGCCAGCCTGACCAGTGGTGCCGCCGCCGTCTACCAAAACGACAACGTCGAACTTACCTTCAAGCTTTAGAAGCACGATTGGGGAATTAACTTCGCGCTGCAATAAGCGAGATGGGAAGTATTCCTCAAGAGTGCGGCCGTTAATAGTCCACTTACCAGAACCTGGAACCAAGCGAACGCGAGCAACGGCTTCCTTACGACGACCAGTGCCATAGCCTGGAGCGATAGCGGAAGTACCAGTGCCTGCACCAGCGTTGGTTTCGGTGGTGTAGCTAGTCAGTTCTTCTTCATTCTCAAGAACCGCGGAGTTGTTGTTATCTACCATAATCATATTCTCCTTACGATTCACTTAGCCTGCTGGCTAACCTGAGAGATCTCGAAGACCTGTGGCTTTTGCGAAATATGAGGATGCTCAGCGCCAGTGAACACACGAAGGCGATCAAGCTGAACCTTAGCAAGACGATTCTTTGGAAGCATTCCCCTAACAGCGGAAACAATGATGCGCTTTGGATTCTTCTCCAAAAGCTCAGCATAGCTATCGCGGCGAAGTCCGCCTGGACGGCCAGAGTGGGAATACAATTCCTTGCTCAACTTATTGCCAGTCAAAGCAATCTTATCTGCGTTAATAATAATAACGTGATTGCCAGAATCGGCGTGAGGAGCATAAGTTGGCTTATTCTTACCACGAAGCAAAATAGCTACCTGGGAAGCCAAGCGACCAAGCACCACATCAGTGGCGTCGATAATGTACCAGTCATGAGTTAAATCTGCTGGTTTCGGTGTGAAAGTCTTCACAATCGTACCTTTTCTCTATTGTGTTTCGAGCTTTATATCTTCTTGGTTTATAGAAAATACTCTACTCATAATCCGTGGGCTCCCTGAAAGTCCTCGATGGCGAGTGGGAAAAGCGCTTTGAAGGACCCCTTAGGGAAACACAACAATCTGCAAGTATATCGCCACATGACGACTATTTGCAAACTTCTATTTTACATACAGCGCGGACTACAACGCGGACTACAACGTTATACAATTGCGGACTGCAACGCTCGCTAGCAAAAACAAACGCTGCAGCCCGCAATTAATCACGCATATACCTCTATTTATTCATGATTTGCGCTAAAGACTTAACTCTAGGCAAGTCAAACAAATCATCCAAAAGAACAGGATTGCAATCAGCATCCGCCAAAGGAATACGCCAATTTGGATATTCGTCGTTAGTTCCAGGCTGATTTTGCGCTCTGTGCTCGCCAGTGGCGTCAACAATAGACGCAGCAAGCAACTTAGAAGGCGCAGCTTTAAGCGCTTTATACAACGCTTCTACAATCTCTTGCTCATGCTGCGACTCGTCTTCTAGCGCACTTTCGCTTAAGAATCCGCCAGAAACAAGCATCTTAAGCATTGCATTATGCTCTTTAACAGCATCAGCGCGGAATTCTTCTACCGAACCCGAAAGAAGATTCAAACGCTCGCGAATATTAACGTGCTCGTAGTTTAAGTATCCTGCAGCAGGTGGCAAATCGTGAGTATTTACAGAAGCAAGCGTCATTTCGCGCCACTTCTTAGGCTCGCGGAACGCGCCATCCCTCTGCTCAAACCACTCAACCGTGCATCCAAGAACCTTGTTTTTAGCCAAAACTTCTAGAGCTTCAGCTGGCACAACGCCAAGGTCTTCTCCAACCACAACGCCATTTGCGCGCGTAGCTTCAATAGCAAGAATGCCAAGCATAACGTTTGCATCGTAGTAAACGTAAGCTCCGTCTCCTGGAGTAGATCCTTCTGGAATCCACCAAAGGCGGAAAAGCCCAAGAATATGGTCAATTCGCACAGCTCCAGCGGAAGCAAACATGCCATGAACCATATCTCTGTAGGTCTTAAAGCCTGTGCGCTCAAGCTCAAATGGATTAAGCGGAGGCTGAGACCAGTTTTGACCTTGCTGATTGAAGTAATCAGGAGGCGCACCAACGCAAGCGCCATTGGCGAATCGCTCAGGATTCCACCAAACCTCGGAGCCTGCAGGATGCACGCCAACAGCCATATCCGACATAATTCCAATGCGCATTCCTGCTTTTTTAGCTGCCATTTGCGCGTCGTGCAACTGGCCGAACGCAATCCACTCAAGCCAACGATAAAACTCTAGCGTGTCTGGGAATTGCTTTGCTAAAGCGCTAATCTCATCGGAATCTTTAGTAAGATGCTTCTCCCAGCAGTCATCGCCATTAGGCGCACCCCACTTGTCGTAGCAAAGGCACCAAGTTGCGTAGGATTCAAGAGCGTCTCCCATATCTTTCTTAAACGCTTCAAACTTTTGCGCGCGCTCGGCTGACATGCCCGACTTAAAAATAATCCACAAAGCGTGCATTTTTACGCGCCACATTGCATCGCGATCAATAATTTGCGCATCATTATTAAGCGGCTCTACTTGATTATGCAAATCGTCAACGCTTTTGCGATCTTGCTCGCTAAGAAGATTGTATTCTAGAATGCTTTCTGGTCGAATATACGTAACGTTTACCATAGACCTAGCAACAGGCAAATATGGCGAAGGCGTTAACGGAGCAACTGGCTCTCCAGCGTGAAGCGGATTTATAAGAACAAAGTCCGCTCCCGACTTTTCTTTAGCTTTAACAAGCAAATCTGCCAAATCTGCGTAATCGCCAACTCCCCAAGACTTAGAGGAGCGGATTGAATAAAGCTGAGCCATCCAACCCCAAATTTGCTTGCCATCTTTTTCTAGTTTTTCAATCGTATCAATGCTTTCTGGCGCGCTAATAAGAGTGGTCTCTTCTACGCGGTCGGCAACACTAACGCGCAAAGTATGATAGCCCATTGGAACGTCTGCAGGAATCTTAAGCAAAGACGTTGCTACAAACTTTCCGTCTACTGGGATTGCAACATCGTCTTTAGAAGGAGAAATTTGCAAATCACCCTTGTATTCACTGCCATCTTCCAAAATAAGTATTGCTGTAGGATACTCCAAAATCCCAGTGTTTACGCTTACTTCGCTTTCTTTACCAACAGTGTGCAAAACTGTTGGAGCAACTAAGCGAGTGTGACGCTCATTAAGGATTTTTTGAGTTGCTTCTTCGATTTGTTTATCGTTTTGAGCTTCTACGCATAGTGATTGCAATACTTTTACAAGCACGCTATCGGCGATTTGATGCTCTACGCCATCCGATCCAACGAATTCGGAACGAACGCCCATTAGTTCAGCCAATCGCCTTAACGGACTTGTTGGCTGCACTGTTTCTTCATTTTTAGTGTTCATAGTTTCCATCGTAGTCTATTTGTGGGGTTTTAATGCAAACGTATGCAATTATTATTCATTTTACTTTTATACTCAAGACTTATTCAAGACTTATTTAAGACTTCTGACGCAGCAAGTGATACATCCGAATCCTTATCTTTAGACAAAGCAATCAAAGTTGGCTGCGACACACCTGGATTAAGCGCCACTGCTCTTCTTACCATTGCAGAGAGCACAGGCGAATCGTTACTTTCTTCGCTTGCACCAAGAGAAGCTAGATAATCCAACGTTTTTGCGCTAACACCATTTGTTTGCGCTCCTTCTAATCGCATTTTCCAAGATGTTCGCGGATTGCACAAAGCAGCATCTCTAACTTGCGCGCAAGAATCTTTAGTAAGCCTTCCAACTAGCCAATTCTTAGCATTTTCGTTCTTTGCAACAGCTAAACGAACATTACTTGATTCGTCTTGAGAAAGCTTAACCAAGATATTCGGGAATGGCATTACTGTTGCTAAGTGAACGCGATCTTCTTCTGGAGTGTTTGCATTTCCTGCTACAGCTTCCAAAAGTGCAGTCGCTCTAGAAAATCCTGCCTGATCCGACCTATCTGGCAACTCTTTTATAGCAAATTCATGCAATTCTTTAGAATCACTGGAATGCCTTAAATGCTCGTAAACAGCGGTTAATGGCTCGTATGAAGCATTGGAATTATTAGATTCATTAGACTCATTAGATAAATCATGGCTTGCACTATTGCCTAAATCTTCGTTTTTCTCACCGCCATTAAGCTTTTGCGCATCATTCATAAGAGACTCACCAACCTTTGCTTAGTCACTTATCTAATCTATCAGCTTTGCAACACAAATCTTAAAAAAAGAATCACACACAACTTACTAAAAAATCACTAAAAATAAAAATCAGCAAATTCTAGTGCAAACACCGCAAAAATCTGGAATTATTACTCCAGAAAACGTATTTTTTACTGCTTCCAGAAATCTATCTGACTCTTCACGTGGCACGCATACTTTTAATTCAATAGAAACGCCGTATTCTTCGCTTATAACTTCCGCATTGTTTTTTAATAATAAATGCTTAAACATTCTTAAATGCGCGTACTCAACTTTGCAAGAAAAACAATTACACTCTACAATATCCGCTATTTTACTAGACTTTACAGCACCTGAAGCCGCAGCAGAATACGCTCGTATTAATCCACCAGACCCAAGTAAAATTCCACCAAAATAACGTGTAACTGTTACAACTGTGTCTACAACATTAGAAGACCTAATAACGTCCAAAATCGGCTTACCTGCAGTACCAGCAGGCTCACCATCATCACTCATGCGCTCGCACAATCTGCCATCTTTATCCGTAAAAATTGCAGCATACGCAACATGCCTTGCTTTTGGGTGAGTCAGCCTAATTGACTCTACAAACTTAATTACTTCTTCAACACTTGAAACATGGCAAGCGTCCGAAATAAATTCAGACTTCTTCTCTACAAAAGCAAAGTGCGCAGGATTTTCACACAAATCAGTTACGGTTCGCTTATTCTTCATATTCGATATTTAATATTATTCGATATTCGATATTCAAATCGTTTTCAATTCAAACAGTCTTAAAGCTACAAAAAGATTATATGCAACCGCTAGAATCACAAATCACGACTTATCGTAGCGCATTAAGTGATCTACAACATCTACAAGCTCAGCAACTTTCTTATCTGTAACTTTTTGATCAGAAGCATTTTGTGCAGCCTCTAAAGCTTTTGATATTTCTTGATGAGCAATTATAAGAGCAACCGCTCTAAGCGCTGCCGTAGAAGCAGAAAGTTGCATAAGAATATTGTTGTAGTCTTCCCCTTTTTCAATCATATTTTCAACAGCGTGAACTTGTCCGCATACTCTATGTAAACGAACCAACATTTTTTCTTTATCTATGTTGTAGTCACTCATAAAAAACCTCGTGTGGAAACAGTGCTTCTATATACTATTTACACAATAATTGTGCGTTGTATAGTATGCAAAACCATAAGCTACAAAAGGCTATGCTTATAGAATAAATTATGCATATTATACAACGCAACTATTCTTATCCGTTTTAGTACTCTATTAATATAGCGCAATATATATTTTTTACAAATTCATTCTCATATGCACCAAATGTTTTATGAGGGATTTTATGCAACACACCCTACACGTTTTGCCAAAATCACAGATCCTGCAATAAGCAATATAGCCAAAGAGAACATTAGCGTTGTTTCAACTTTTACGCCAGTTGTTACTAGACGCCCAACATTAGCACCTAGACGAGCATGGCGTCGTTTTGATTTTTTTGCTCCACTTGCATATTGATTATTTGGCTGCGTATTCTGCTCTGTGTTAGAGTCGATTACCTGTTGATCATCTCCATGCTGATTGTCTACCTGCTGGTTATCTCCCTGCTGAGAATTCCCATGCTTAGAATTTCCCTGCTGAGTGGCGCTTTGATGAGCATCAACCTTCTTAGAATCACCTCGCTGAATAGTACCTGATTTAGCAGATGTATATTTATCTTCCTTGGTATCTTCCTTGGTTGCAACATGCTCAGATTTATGCTGGTAATCCGTCTTAACATTACTTTGATTATCTTTTTTATTGTTTTTCTCATTAACTTTATCGTTATTAGAATCACTCTTAGCATTACTCTCGCCAGTCGCATTTGCATTTTGATGAACCGTATTATTATTTCCAGCATCTACTAGCGCACCGAGCATATTATTATTCGCTCCAGCGTTTACACCAAACTGCGCATTGTTGCCAACTTGCGCGCTGCCAGACTGTGTACCAGCAACTTCATTTTGCGCACTAGAACCTTGTGTACCGCCAGGCTTTTCGTTAGAACCACCTGGCTTTTGCACACCAGGCTGATCTTTTACAGGATTATCTTGTTTTCCAGGATCCTGCTTACTCAGATTTTGCTTACCTGGATTATCTTGCTTACTAGAACCTTGCGTATTCTGAGGATTCTGAGGATTCTGTTTTGAAATAATATTATCTACAACACCACCACTAGGAGACGTCTTTGGATCAACTTCACTACCCGTAACATTTCCACTACCAGCAGGCTCACCCGATGACTCTCCACTTTGGCTACCATTCTTAACATCGCTTGCACCACCATTTTGGCTGCTACTTGCGCTGCCATTATTCTGCGTTCCGCCAGGCTGCAAACCGCTAGGCTTTTCACTAGAACCACCAGGCTGCTCATGCTTACCAGGCTCGCCCTTTCCAGGATCTTGTTTACCAGGCTCCTGCTTACCAGGATTATCTTGCTTACCAGAACCTTGCGGATTCTGCGGATTCTGTTTTGAAATAATATTATCTACAACACCACCACTAGGAGACGTCTTTGGACCAACTTCACTACCCGTAACATTTCCACTGTTTGTATTTTCACTCGATGATGTTCCATTCTGATTGCCATTCTGATTTGTGTTCTGCCTTCCATTTTGAGCACCATTTTGAGTGTCATCATTTTGCACATTCTCACTAGATTGCTTACCACCATTTTGAGCATTACCACTCTGCGATTGACTACCTGTATTGACACCACCTGGATTAGCCTCACCATTCTTACTCGGATGATTAGTCACATTTTGCTTGTTAAACACGCTCTTGCTATCTACATCGTTAAATGCTGTTTTAAACGCTTCTGCTCTAGAAGAACCAGGGAAATCATACACAAACACATACATTCCGCTTTCGCCAGAATTACCAGACTTCAAATTAACAATATCGGCAACTTTCTTTCCAAGATCTAGCCCTTCTTTTCCATTACCAGTTTCAGTATTGCCACCCGAATCACTAGCACCAGCAACATCCGCAGAAGCTTCCTTTAGCATCACTTTTCCGTTAGCAATCGTATAAACGCCATTTCTAAGCGGAATTGACCATTCGCCAACTTTCTTGTGATTATCGTCTTCCTCAGGCTCTTTATCTGATTTTGGATTTAACTTACTTATAGACTCTTTATCAACAGTGCCATTTTCATACCCAATCCACCACAAGCGAACTTTCATATTTTCATCGCCATCAAATCCATACTCTTTATTACCTTTAAACATTCCGTAATCTTTTGGCGCGCCACTAACAATAATTGTGTCTGATACTTCATTTGAATCTTTATTTTTAGCATTTTTAACATGTTTTATGTTTACTTTTGCCATATGAGTTAGAGTAGATTGTGCTTTACCAAAACCTTCAATAAAATCACTAGAAACAAAATCTTTAACGTCACTATCTTGCTCGTTTTTAGCAATAGTCCAAACCCATGTACCAAATAGTCCAGCATCTTGTTCACCAACTTTATATTCTGTTGCTTTTTCAAGATTTTCTGGTTTCATATCTCCATTTGTTACATGAACAACTGTTTTAGCTTCTTCGCCTGATTTGGTAAAGTAAACGTCACTTGCACCTACTTGTCTAATGTTAGAATCAGCGCGCAACTCTTTTAGGTAGTCATCTACATTACTACCCGCTGCACGTTCTTTTAGAATATTTTCATGCGATCCTACAAAGTAGTATCCGCGCGCACGAATCTTCTTATCTTTAATCCAAGGCTTATTATCTTCGTAGTTAACGCCACTTTTTACATTGCCTTCTACAGAATCGCCTAGTTTTAACTTTTTAACTTCAGATTTTGATGTAACAGTTGGGTAGAAATTTCTATGCGCATCAATAGAAATTGAACTATCAATATTATATTTCACAGGAGATTGCGACAACCTAAGCAAGTAGCAACCGTTTTTTGTGTCACGTCTATCCAAGTTTGGAAGATAATATTCGCCATTAATATCAACTTTGCCTTCTCCAGTTGCAACCCAAACAAAATCATCTGAATAATCTTTGTCTGTACGTATAAAACCTTTGCGTTCTTCTTTTAATTCACTATTGTTGTTGTAGTAATTATCTTTGAACTTAATATTTTCATTCGATGCAGTTATTTTAAAATCAACACCGTTATTACCGCTATATGCTGTTCTTGTAATTCCTTCTGCTTTTACTTTTATTTCACCAGAACTGCCTGAAGTACCATAATTATTTTCGAATAAAACTTTTGTAGGAATTTTGTTAGCAGCCTCATTCCAAAGTTCATCAGCTTTACTAGCTATTTCACTAAAATCTTTAGTATTGAACGAATTCTGCTTCGCCTCATTCCATTTGGCTCTATCTTCAAAATGTTCATGAATAGCATAAGCGATTGCAACTCTGTTTCTATAGTCACCACGCCCATAACCTCCACTAACACTAAGTTTTATCATCATTGCTGCAATCGCAACATCACGATTATTTATTACAGCACCCCAAGAAGTATCTGTAATCAAGCTTCCATGATCATGAGTGTCAACGCAATACGTAGTATCGTCATCAACTGAATACAATCTTTTATAGTTACCTACAGCTCCACAACCAGAGTAATTGCTTATATACGTAGGAATATCGTCGAACGCATACGCTCCGCTAATTACACCATTGCCAACAACAATTGCAATAGTCGCCAGCAACGCTGTCATTAAAGAGAACATTCGCGTGCGCTTATTGCGTAAAAAGATTGGAATCTTTTTACATCCATGTTTTCCCATATCAACTCCTTAAACGTTGTTTTCTCTTGCGTGACAAACGTTTTGCTAGCCACGATGAACGAAAAAATCGCTCATGCTCTAACTATGATTTAGGAATTTCAATCTGTAAATAAAAAACTTTCAATGTGGTTAAAGGCTATTTTAGAGGGCAGTTATCCACATTGTTATACACAATTGTGCACAATTACACACAATTATGGCGGTTTTCTGGCGATCGGCAGCGATTAAGTGGTAATACAGGGAATCCAGGTAATATGCAAAATCAAAACAAAAAAGCTCTAAACCGCTGATTTTTCAACGATTTAGAGCTAAAACCGCGGAGTCAGAGAGATTCGAACTCTCGAGCCGCTTACGCGACTAACACCTTAGCAGGGTGCCCCTATCGGCCACTCAGGCATGACTCCACTTTGTAACTATTCAAGATAGCAACAGGTTCAAACTATATCACCTCTTGAGGACGTGCACAATGCTTCAGCGACACACCAAACGCACAAAATAAGCTTATACAGCGCGCAACAGTATTTATGCGGGATTGTTATCTCCCGAAAATGTAATCACAACAGCCAACATAACTAAAGCCATTCCGCAAACATCAATCAACGTTGGCATTTCACCAAATCCCATGCCAACAAGCGCCGCAATCGCAGGGTAAAGCGCTTGCATAACTGAATATCTTGCAGAAGACACACGCTTTAGCAAAACCTGGTCTAAAAGAGTTGGAATAAAAGACGCGCAAATCGCAATAACAACCATTAATCCAAGAAGTTTCAAAGAGCCGTAAGGCTGAGCAGCCCATGTTGCACTCGATTTAGGATGCACAACATGCAAAATTGCAGGAACACCAAGAACACTCGATTGCAAAAGCCAACCAATCAAAATAGCTACACTAACTCGGTCAATTGCATTAGAACCTCTTGCAAGCATACGCCCCGAGACGATGTACATTCCCCACATTGATCCGCCAATAAGAATCGCCACTAAGCCAACAAGAAAATGCGGACTTTCGTTAGACCCCATCGATGCGCTTGCAAGAAGCACAATTCCGCAAGCCGCAATAACAATACCAACGCGTTCACGCCATGTTTTACCAGTTATAACAGCAACCATTAAAGGCCCTACAAACTCAATAGTTACAGCCACTCCAACAGCCATACAACTAATAGCTAAATAAAACATCGTGTTCATAAGAACAACAGAAATGCCTACAGCAACAACAATTGCCCATTCTTTTAACGTTTTAGGAAGAGAGTTGCGAGCGCGCTTTTTACGCGAAAAAGGCCTTCTCCAAGCAAGCAAAAACAAAGACATAAACCCAACGCGATACCACACAGAATATAGCGGATCGAGCTGGCTAAACGCGACTTTTGCTATAGACGTTGCTAGATAGACCATTGCAGCTTCTGCAACAACGATTAGCAAAACAGGCATGCGATTTAGCGCGTTTACTATGATTTGTTTCATACAGCATACCCTACACGGCAGTAGTTATATTTGCATATTTTTACACTGATTTTTCATAAAACTTATTGCGACACGCTATTGCACAAAATCGAACGTTTGTTCTACTATAAATTCATGAGCACAGCACCGCGAGTTAATGCAGCTAAACACGATTGGGGGCGCAATGCGTATGGCTGCACAATACTTCATATCGATATGGATGCATTTTATGCATCACTCGAGGCGGCGCGTAATCCTAGGTTACTTGGCAAACCTGTGATTATTGGTACAGGCTCGCGCTCCGTAGTTTCGGCAGCCAGCTACGAAGCACGTAAGTATGGTGTGAATTCAGCCATGCCTACAGCGCGAGCACGAAGCTTGTGCCCTAATGGCATTTTCCTGTCGGTAGATATGCCATATTACGTTTCCATTTCATCTAGGATTTTTAAGGAGGTCTTTTCAAAGATCACAGATAAAGTCGAACAGGTTTCTGTAGACGAGTGTTACATGGACGTTAGCTCAGCGTTGTTGCGCTGGAAAACGCCCATCGCCATAGGCGAGTGGATAAGAAGCGAAGTCGCGCGCAAATTTCATATCACTTGCTCTGTGGGGATTGCATCAAATAAGTTAATCGCAAAAATGGCGTCAACGAACGCAAAGCCAAACGGAATGCTGATTATCCCCCAAAATCGCAATGCTGACTTTGTTTCAATAATGCCATTACGAGCAATACCAGGAATTGGACCCGCGCTTGCTAAAAAACTAGCTACGTGGGGTATAAACAGCATTGAGATGCTTAGAAGTATAGATGAGAAGACTCTAGAACGAGTTGCTGGGTCTAAAGTTCTTGCGCGAATGCTTTACAACACTTCGCGAGGAATTGACACACGGCAAGTAACGCCCCACGTTCCAGAAAAATCCATTGGTACAGAAAGCACTCTTGATAAAGACACCACGGATATTGCAGCAGTGAAAAACCTAATCAGGCACTGCTGCAACGAAGTGGCACAAGAATTACGCAATCGCAACACAATGGCAAAAACGGTAACGCTAAAATTGCGATTTAGCGATTTGCACTATGCAACAAGATGCAAAACATTAAGAAATGTTACTGATTGCGCTCCAGAGATTTATAAGCACGCTTGCAATTTACTAGAATCAGTAAATCCAACGGTTCATGATCATAAGTTAGGCGGAAGTCATGTTTGTTTACTAAGCTCCGTTAGACTTGCTGGCATTAGCGTAAGCAATCTTGTAGATAAAAGCAAAGCGCTTGTTCAGCCTACGATTAGTGACATCTTAGAAGAGAACGAAAGAGAAAACGCTATAAACAGTATGCGTAAAAATTCAACAGAAATTGCGCAAAACGCAATAAAAAATACGCATGCAAGAATAAATCACGCAGAGCACGTATTAGATGAAGTAAGAAAAAAGTATGGTAAAGATGCCGCTCAAATGGGCATTTAAGCATCTTTTTTAGGAAGAGCAGCTACGCGATCTTCATCCCAGCCAGATGGACCAGCTTCTTGCGCGCCACCTAAATCGCCAAGTTTGTTAAAGTATTCAACAGCAGCGTCTTTATACCATTCCCACTCTTCTGGAACATCGTCTTCGTAAAAAATGGCCTCTACTGGGCATACAGGCTCGCATGCGCCACAATCAACGCATTCGTTAGGGTTTATATAAAGCGTGCGATCGCCTTCGTAAATGCAATCAACAGGGCACTCGTCAACACACGCTTTATCTTTAACGTCAACGCATGGCTCTGCAATAACGTAAGGCATAGCAAACGCACCCTTTCACACTCAAAAATAAACTAACTCTTCTATTATAGTTCACATTGCGAGTGCAAAACGCATTGAGTCGGCATACGTAAATCGCATACCGACTCAACACAATCAAATCAACGTCTCAAAGGCAAAGCCTACTGAGCAGATTCTTGAGCAGACCCAACGGCCGCCTCTTGAGCAGCTTCAGCTCGCGCTTGGTCTTCCGACTCGCCTTCCGCAACTTTTTCGGCTGCAGCAGCATCTTGTGCAAACAAGGTTTCTACTGGAACGCCAAGCTTCTTAGCTTTACGAAGTTGCCTTCCAAGCAAAGAATTGCGGTAAGAATAGCCAAAGTACACAGTAAAGCCGATTGCAAGCCAGATTGCAAAACGAATCCATGTAAGCACAGAAAGGTTTAGCATAAGCCAGAATGTAGAAAGCGCGGCGAAAATAGGCAAAACTGGATTCCAAGGAACCATAAAGGATCGATGCAAATCAGGCCTACGCATGCGCATAATCGGAACGCCTGCAGAAACAAGCAAGAACGCCGAAAGCGTACCAATATTCACCATATCGGAAAGAATTCCAATATCTAATGTAGAAGCGATTATTGCCACAACAACG
Organism: Gardnerella sialicivorans subsp. sialicivorans; assembly: GCF_056746795.1. Classification (NCBI taxonomy): domain Bacteria; kingdom Bacillati; phylum Actinomycetota; class Actinomycetes; order Bifidobacteriales; family Bifidobacteriaceae; genus Gardnerella; species Gardnerella sialicivorans. Next base: position 222,503 of record NZ_JBWPXA010000004.1, on the reverse strand, counting down.
CCAGAAACAATCTGAATACGTGCAGGAATTCCACGCTTGCTAACCTTAGAGAAGCTACGTGGAAGCAAACCATCGCGGCTAACAGCAAACACAATACGTGTAAGGCCCAAAAGAAGAACCATAACAACAGTTGTTAAGCCGATTACAATTCCAAGGGAAATAATCTTAGCAGCCCAAGTTGCACCTACAAGCTCAAAGCTCGTAGAAAGCGAAGGAGCGTCTTGCTTAGCCAAATCCTTGTAAGAAACCATACCAGTTGTAACAACAGCAACAAGAATGTAAAGAACAGTCACAATCAAAAGACCAAGACCAATGCCCCTAGGAATGTTCTTGTGTGGGTCTTTAGTTTCTTCTGCCGTAGTTGCAACAACGTCGAATCCAATGAATGCAAAGAACACAAGTGCTGCGCCAGAAAGAATACCTGTAACGCCGTAAACAGCTGGCTGCATACCAGTAATCCACTGCCAGAGCGGCTGGCTCATAGTACCAGAAACGTGAATACCCTTAACGCTAGCAACATCTGTTGCAGGTGGAACGAATGGAGTGAAGTTAGAAGCCTTAATGTAGAAGAATCCAACAACAACAACGAACAGAACAATACCAATCTTAAGAATTGTTAAAGCACCGTCAAAACGAGCAGAAAGCTTTGTTCCAACAACAAGCATAATCGTAAAGAATGCAACAATAACTACTGGAGCAAGATCGAAAGTAAAACCGCCAAGCTTTACCGAAGTAGATACGTTAAGACCAAACAAGTGCATTAAATCGTTAAGATAAACGCCCCAATATTTAGCTATAACGGATCCTGCCATAAGCATTTCCAGAATCATATCCCAGCCAATAATCCAAGCAATAAGCTCGCCTACTGTGGTATATGTAAACGTGTATGCAGAACCTGCAACAGGAATCATCGAAGCAAACTCCGCGTAGCACATTGCAGCCGTTCCGCAAACGATTCCAGCAATAATAAAGCTAATAATCACTGCAGGACCTGCGTGGAATGCTGCTGCTTGAGCGCCAACGGAGAAGATTCCAGCGCCAACAGCAACTGCTACGCCCATAACAGCAAGATCCCAAGCATTTAATGTACGCTTAAGATGGCGATCACCATCCATTGTTTCTGCAATAGTCTGTTCAACAGACTTTTTTCTCCATATTTGCATAATCCAACCTTCTCTAAAACTACGTCTAAAACATTCCATATAAGGGTATATATGTTATAAATCGCAAAAAATACGGTTCAACACACATTAAGCGTCATCAAACAATAATTTTTACGATATTAAAAGAGCATAGTACTTTGTCTATCGGAAAATCACAACACAAATCGCAATTTATTATGTTAAATTATGCTAAATTTGTGTTAACAATACCTTAACAATCCACACTAACACCGATTAAAACAGGTTCTGGAACAAGTTTTACGCCAAACGAATCGTAAACACCATCTATGATTTTGCGCACCAAATCAACAATATCCTTGCATTTTGCACAACTGCGATTAGTCAACGCCAAAGTGTGCAAAGAAGATAATCCAGCTTTACTTTTTTCGCCATCGCTTTGAGCAAGTCTAAATCCCTTGTGGAATCCAGCATGGTCAATAAGCCAAGCTGCAGAAGTCTTAACTCCTTTAGATCCATCTGGCAAAGTGGCGTCAAATCGCGGAGCATCTTCTGGTAGCAAATCTGCTTGAGACTTAGTCAAAATCGGGTTCATAAAGAAGCTTCCGCAACTATGGCGGTCCGCATACTTGGAATCGCCCTCTTGCAAATCACCACAAACATAGTCTTCATTTTGAAGCCTAATCGAAGACTCAACGCCCTTTTCGCTTTTTGCGTAGCACATCCACCTATTTGCGTATCGCATAGCATCTTCGAGCATGCCCTTAGATGCTCTAACGCGCAAAACTTCGCGACGAATCTTAGATGTTTCCATCCTATCTCCAACTTGTACGCCAAGCGCGTGAGCAAGCTGCGAATGAGCCACAACACCCGTTTTTGAATGCTTTAAGCAAAAAGTAACAGACAAAACAACGTATCTAGGCGTTGGGAAGAAGCAATCCGCAGCAACACCAGGCGCCTTATACATGCTTTGCTTAAGAACAGACGTGCGATAGCCAAATTTAAGATCCGCAAGATTCATATAAAAAGTGGTTTTATCTTTACGATCCCAAACTTCTACAGAATCAACACTTTGTGATACTTCCGCACCGTATGCGCCAATGTTTTGCACTACAGACGCTCCAACAGTTCCAGGAATCCCAGATAACGCTTCTACGCCTTGCAATCCAAGCTCAATAGTGTGAGACACAAAATCATCCCAATTGCAGCCAGCTTCTGCACTAACGTGAACTAAGAAATCTCCGCTAGTTTTATCAACGCCATCTATGCCAGGAGCAGCCTCATCTAAAACGCAAATCTCACGCCGAGCATCACGCACAACTACTCCGTTAAACGGTTCATCGCTTACAAGCATGTTAGATCCGCCGCCAATAACGCAAAGAGGCAATCCAGCGCAATCTGCATCTTCTACAGCTTCAATAACAGCCACTCTGCTAGTAGGCTCTACAAAACGAGCAATAGAGCCTCCAACGCCGATTGTTGTAAGATTTGCAAAAGTTGGATTATCAGATTCCAATAAGGATGATTGCATACTCATACGACTAATCCTAACAGCAATAAATAACAAAAAACCCCGCAAAACGCGGGGTAATAAAGCTATAAAACTTCGCCGAAGTTCACGCTTTTAGCGAGTCTCGCGATGGAGAGTGTGCTTGCCGCAGCGTGGGCAGAACTTGCTCAACTCAAGGCGATCAGGCGTATTACGACGATTCTTCGTCGTGATGTAATTACGCTCCTTGCACTCCGTGCATGCAAGCGTAATGCCTGGACGGATGTCTGCGCTCTTACTTGCCATTTTGTTCACCTCTAGAATATTGTATGTTGACCAACTCCTGCTGGCCATTGTAGCGAGGAAGAGACTCGAACTCTTGACCTTACGATTATGAGTCGTACGCTCTAGCCAGCTGAGCTACCCCGCCAGAGAGCCTCGAGTGAGAATCGGACTCACGACCTCTTCCTTACCAAGGAAGTGCTCTACCACTGAGCTATCGAGGCGTGGCGGGTAGTGGATTTGAACCACTGAAGCACGAAGCAACTGATTTACAGTCAGTCCCATTTGGCCGCTCTGGTAACCCGCCAACGTTTCCGAACGGAGAAGAACATCTCCAAACGGCAACTTTGTTATTTTGCCACGAACGCGCGACTAATGCAAGTTCAAGACACGCCGAAAGCAAAAATCACATCTAAATGCATCTAAAAAATGCGATTATTTATATGCTATTTATCCGCTATTTATCCGCTATTTATATGCCATTTAAGCAATTATTTAGCAATTATTTAAGCGAAAAACCATCTTTCTTTAAAGACTCGCATATTTTAAGAACGCGATCATTTGCCTCGGTTTCTGCGATTGTAATGCGAATACCTTCTCCAGCAAACGCGCGCACAGAAAGACCTGCATCAACAAAACGTTGATTAGCTCGCTCTGTATCTTCACCAAACGGCATCCAGAAGAAGTTTGCGTATGGCTCTGCAATATTCCACCCTTGCTCACGCAAACCGCTTACAACGCGCGCACGCTCCTTAACAAGCGCATCTACGCGATTTCGCATTTCTACAAGCGCTTCATTCTCCAAAGACGCAAGAGCAGCAACTTGTGCAATTTGGCTTACACCAAACGGAACAGCCACTTTTCGCATGCCTTCTACAACATCTGCAGCAGCAATAGCGTATCCAATGCGCAAACCAGCCAATCCGTAGGCTTTAGAGAATGTTTGAGCAACAACAACGTTTGGATATTCGCGGTAAAGTTGCATGCCATCTGCCGTTCCCTTTGCGTTGTTAAATTGCACATAAGCTTCGTCAATAAGCACTAAAACATTGCTTGGAACAGCATCCAGCACTCGTCTAGCTTCCTCGTTTGAAAGCGATGCAGACGTTGGATTGTTTGGATTGTTCAAAATAACAAGACGAGTGCGCTCATTAATCGCATCAATCATTGCGTCCACATCGTGCGACCCATCTGCACGATTAGGGATTTTAACGCTTGTAGCTCCAGCACCCGTAACAATAATCGGGTACGCTTCAAAGCTTCTCCACGGGTATATAACTTCGTCTCCAGGGCCTGCAACAAGATTCACAAGTTGCGTAATAACCTCTGTAGAGCCGCATCCAAGAACAACCTCGTCTGGAGTAACGTTAAACTTTTTAGCTAATTCTTCTACAACTTCTGTTCCGCGCATGTTTGGATAACGATTGATAACACCAAGCGCACGGCTATAAATGGCGCTTTTCACGCTTTCTAACGGCTCGAATGGGTTTTCGTTGCTAGAAATCTTATACGCGCGAATACCGTCTAATGATGGCGCTGGCTTACCTTGCTTGTAATTTGGCAAAGTATCTAAAATACTGCGATGTTTGTAATCCATGATTTTATAATAGTCGCGTCTTAAACAAATTAAATAAATTATTAGACGTATTAAAACAAATCAGACACACTAAACGATTAAACAAAAACGCTGAAAACAGCGATAATCCGCCATTTTCAGCGCTAAATAACTTTTATTACTTGACTAATGCAAGTGATTAACCAAGTGATTAACCAAAATCAGCCAAGGATTGCAAGAACGTCACGAGACGAAACGATTAAGTAATCTTCGCCTTCGTAATGAACTTCTGTGCCACCATACTTGGAGTAAAGAATCTTGTCTCCAGGCTTAACATCCATAGGAATGCGCTCGCCCTTATCGTCGCGGCGACCTGGACCAACAGCCAAAACCTCTCCCTGCTGTGGCTTTTCCTTAGCATTATCTGGAATGTACAAGCCAGAAGCAGTTTGAGTTTCTGCTTGAGCCTGCTTAACAATAATCTTATCTTCCAAAGGTGTGAGCTTAATCGACACTTCGGTACCTCTTTCTAGAGAAATGTAACCTTTGCGCGAATAATGTTGACGAGGCTGACGATCACGTCAAAACTATCGAGCACTGAACCTTATAATAGCGCGTTTTTAGCACTCTACCAACTAGAGTGCTAAAATTTTAGAAAATTTTTACAAACTTTAAGCAGTGCGGCGAGCCAAAACATCCCTTAAATCGGCTTTACCAAGCGAATCTTCTGTGCTAACTGGAGGATCTACAGTAACTTCGATTGAATCGCTCGCTGAGTTTGGATTGTTTGAATCGAAAGCCGCCGCTAATTCGTTTGAATCGTCTGCTGCAATCGCTTTAGTAACTTGCTTTGTAGACTTTATCTCTAAGCTTTGCGGATCATTGGCGTTTGTTTTGCAATCACTGGAATCATCGCCAAACGAGAAAGATATAAGATCTTGATTTGAGTTGGAGATATCGGCTTGCGAGCGCACATCATTAGCAGCGGAAAAATCGCCAGCAACCGCGCTTTTTACCGCCTCTTGCCTATTTGCTCCTGCTAAAGCCATGCTTATATCTCGCTGTTGCATAACTGAAGTCTCTGTGTTGTCTGAATTCTCAACATGCTCAACAACTGAGTTTACGGCAGCGTCAAAAATTGGCTCCACAACAGAATCATTAAAAGCTGCAGAACGCTTGTTATACAAAGCAACTTTTGCTTCCCACTTACGCGCTTGCTTAGCAGACATAGAACCAAAGTAGAGAACAGTGCAAACAGCAGCAAGAGGAAGGATTGCAAACCATGCGCTATAGAGTCCAGAAAGACCAGCAACAAACACAACAAGAGTTAAAAATGCTAGAGAAAGCACCAACGCACGGCGACGGCGGATTGCTGCACGGCGAAGCGCGCGAATACGAGCAACATGTTCAGGCGTAAAAACACCATTAAACTGCTTAGCGCACTTATGTTTATTAGCATTCACGCTATTGCGACTGGACTTGCCATTATTAGGCTTTGTATTCGCTTGCATCTTCGACGGCTGCATGCCAACCCCTTTCGCCATCGTGCCGCTACACGCGTGGAAAAGTGAATCACTGCTATAATCCACAATGTGCAACGAAGGTGAATACCTATCTTCGCTGTGTTCCAGCATCGACTTCATGCTGTTTTCAGTGCGTTTAGGCAACCAACCAAACATTAAGGCTACGATGATGATCAATACTGTTAACGCGCTCACCGATTCATAACCCATACGTACAAATATAAAGTGCATTAAGGATGTAAAGGCTAAAAATAAGTCGGCGTGTCGGATTTTTTGCGATTGTTTCGCAAAATTTTACAAACGAAAAAGCGTTTACGATTAGCGATTAACAGCTTTAACGAGGCGATATTATGAGCTAGGATATGTGATGGAATTATAGATTGGAGGAACCGTTGCCTACTTATCATTACCGTTGCAAGCAATGCGGATATGATTTTTCACAACATCAATCGTTTGAAGATGAGCCAATTACCGTGTGCCCAAAGTGCGGAAAGCAAGAAGTTCGTAAGGTTTTTAGTGCGCCGCCAATCAACTTTAAGGGTAGCGGATTTTATCGCACCGATAAGTAACGTGCAAATAACCCATTAAAATTTGTGCATATGTGCATAAGTGAAAAAATATGACGCTACTTATGTGTGCATGTGAATAAATTGAAACTTTATAACGCCACTTATGTGCTTATGTGCGTAAGTGGCGTTTATTTTGCTACGCATGTGTGCGTATGTTAGTAATCACTCATGTTGATATGTGGATTAACACCAATCAAAAATGGTCATTTATGCGAATATGTGTATAAGTGACTATTAAGCTTCATCAAAAAATGTTTATATGTGCGTAAAATCCTCATATAAGCTAGCCTTTAACCACATTGCATAAAAAAGCTTGCAAAAGCGCTCCGCGCGATAAATGATGCTTATATGCGTACATCATTTTTACTAAAAACAGTTGGCTACAACACGGAAAACAAGGCGCCAGTAGAGCTTATAAAGCGCAGAAAAAGGGCGCAAACCTTAAACATGCTTTCAATATTTTTTATAAGTGTTGCAACATTGTTTTCAATACACCTTATTTCAACGTTTCAAGCTACTCAAAGCGTGCCAGTAGCCATTAGAAACATAGCAAAAGGCAGCGTGATTAAACAAAGTGACCTGCATTACGTTAACGTTCCTAAAAGCAGCGTTTTTAACAATGTTCTTAACTACACTTCTATAAACAATTCCTCTAAAAACGCTATTATTGCTGCATGCAACATTAAATACGGAACGCCGATTTTTAGCAACCAAGTTACAAAGCAAACAAAAATTCCACCTGGCTTTACAACGATTTCGGTTAATCTTGCAAGCAGCAGCGCCAGTCTTGCACAAGGAGACGTTATTTCTATAGCGTTTAGCAAAGTTCCAAACAGCTCAAATACAGCCAATCATTCAACAAATCCAGCACAAATAGAAACATCTAGCGACGCTAGTTTTTCCGATAACATTACTTTGCAAGACAAAAACGTTTCTCTTGTTCACAACGTAATCGTTGTTAACGTAAACAATTCTGCGCAAAGCGCACTGCTGGCAATGCCAGCAGAAAACGCGTTGCAAATCATAAACACGCAGGCGATTATTCCAAACCTTGCAGTTATAGCTGTGCAAAACTAGCGAACAATAAAGAAACTTATGCCGCTATGTGGTTTATCTGCCGCGCTCGCTAAAAACCGCCCAATGAGGAGGAAGCTCGCCAAGAATACGATTATCATCGTCTTTTGCGCGCTGCTCAATCGTTTGAGCATCACCTGGCTCTTGTTTTACGCCATCCGCGTCGAAAAGCTCCGACCCTTTACGAACCACGCGCGAATGACCCCTAGAACACCTGCGATTAGCGTTGTAATCACTCATTGCTGCTCGCCGCTTTTATAAAGCTCGCCAATTCTAGAAACAATTCGCTCAACTTCTTTTTCGGGATTAACGAATGCTCCAACGCTCCAAACGTTCATAACCGACCAGCCAAGATACTCCAAATCTTGAGCTAGTACGCGATTGCGCTCACGAGTGGACTCAATGCTCATAAAACGCGCATCGTCTGTTAGAACAGCCAAAGCAAACGGCTTATTTGGCAAACCAACAACAAGAGGAATGCTATGATCTTCACTAAAACCGTAGTTTACTGCAACATTAAGGCCGCGAGAGCGAATTCGTTCTGCCAAATCAGCAAACAAAACGTTGCTAAAGCCGTTTGCGGAAAAATCGCCAGCAGCTTGCGATTTAGTAGGCTCGACCTCGTTGCCCTCGTCTCTAGCATCTCCAGCATCTACAGCATCGCTAGAATCGCCAGCAGCCGCTGCATCTACTGGATCTACTGGATTATCGTCCAAAGCCTCTGCCCAAATAAGCAAATCTTTAAGAAGCTTAGGTCCGTCTTGATGCAAACGATCATCTTCCATATCGCTAGACTTAAATGCGCAAACAATGTCCAGATTTCTGCGAGCCAAAGCCAAGGAGTCAAGAAGCATTGACTTTCCGCCTTCTTCTTCCAAAACGCCAAATTGTTGCAAAAGTCTTCCATGAGAAGTTTTTGCATAGCAAAGCGAAAGAATAACATCCGTTGCAGCTGCTCCAACAGCCTCATTTACGCTTACAAGTCGTACGTGCCTAAGGAACCTACCCATATTTTCGTCTTTAACAGCCAACGCCTTAAGCTCCGCACCAAGCCTATTTCTAAACACGCTTGTAAGAGTCACAACTGCAAGAACGTAGCTAGAAGGAACAACGCTAAAAGTCTTAGCGCGCTGCTTAATCAAAGACACAACTTCGTCAATCTCGCGCTGGCTGCTTTCAATAAGACCCGTTGCCATAACTGGAACGCCAGCTGCTTCTACTTGATGGAGCTTAACCTTGCCTTGCATTTTTTCTACAGGAACATCGTGTCTAAGCAAGCCGTAGCCATGGTTTTCAAGGAAATCAGCAAGATACGTGGATCGCCTGGTTGCTCGCGACTTAACGCAAATAGTAGGCAAAACACTAATAAGGTCACTTACGCTTTGCGAGCTAACAGTTTGCTTGTGCGCAATAACAACGGCTTGGCGTGCGCGCGCAAGAATGCTAAGCAGCTCAATGTTGTTAATATGCTCTGCAGAATCAATGATTACAACGTCTACAATCGGCTTAAACTCAGTCATCATAGTTAAAGTAGACGGCATTGCAACCAAAATCGGCTTAGCAGCAAGCAGCAAATCTGGATAAGAGTTCATCAACTTAGCAAAAGTTACGCCTGAGCCATTGCTTGCAAGAGCAGTGTGAAGCTGATTTGCCTCTTGAGAACGCGCAAAAAGCATGTCGCAAAGCTTTTTAAGTGCTTCTTGTTGAACCATTGGCCCTACAGAACGCACGTGCTCTGTGTCTACTTGAACAAAACGATCGGAAGCGTCTTGCAACGCGGAACCGTCTTGATTAGATATAATCTCGGAAGAATTAACAATATCTTCAAAAACAGTAGTCCACCAAGCTAGATGAAGCTCGCCATCTAAAGCCTGACCAGTGATTTTACGCCTACGCAAATCACAAACAAGATCTTCTAAGCCAATGCCGCGCAATTCACGCTCAATAACACACCTACCTGGTAGCGTATCTAGTGATTCGCGACTATCGTGCAAAGCTTGCAAGCGTTCGTCAAGCTTAGTAAACTCAATGTTTTCAAGGTCTGCGCCAAGTCGCGTTGTAGAAAGCACAGCATTAAGCGCTACAAGATTACGGTCTAAAAGCTCCTGCGTACTAACGATTTCGTCTAACTTAGGAGGCAATACTGGCCAACCGCCATGAGGCACAAAAGTACGCCATTGCGCAGCTTGCGCAGCAACAATCTTTAATGCTTCGTGAAGATCATCTACCTTTGCGCCAACACGCAAAAGACTACGCGCTTCTTTAATGTGATGTCTGCGCTCCCAAAAGCCCATTGGTGTGCCTTCGCGCTTGCGAACAGCCTTCGGCTTGCTCGCTTCAATCATTGCGTTAAGATCGCGCTCAAAAATATCTGGCTGGAAAACGTCTAAAACTCTGCGAAGATTCTTTAGAACCGTAACCTGCCTACCCCATTCGCGCGCTGTAGAAGGAATAGGGAAACCGCAATTTTGCACAGTTGACTTAACGTGCTCGCGCGCGGCTGGCAAAAGCTTTGTAAGAACGTCTACAACACGCTGATACACGTTTACAGCTTCGTTCTCGCTAAACAGCGAAGCGCCAAACCACGGCGTATCTTCGGCATTAGTAGTAAATTCACCAAGAGAATCTGCCTCATGCAGCTTTTGCGCCCACTCGTCTAAATGACCAGAAAGCGAGCGCGCAGCATCTACGCTAAGACGTACATGCGTGCAAGGATGCGTAGGAAGCATTGCAATTCCTGCAAGATTTTGCATCGTCTGGTAGGCAGATACGCCCCAGCGCTCGTTTACTCCGTGCAAATCACCCAAGTAGCGGTTTAATCGCGTTTTAACACCAACAAGCTCGTCGCAAACTTGCTCAAAACGGCTAGAAGCAACGCTTTGGCGAGACCCAACTGCCGCTATAAGTTGCGAATCAACGTGCTTAGCAAGATGCGAATCCGAAACGTCTAACGAAAGCGAAGAAAACTCGTTTGCGCTAAGAGCGTGACGGAATCTGCGCTGCTGCTCCATAACGTTTGGAACGTACAAGACGGACTTTCCTGCAAGAACGCAGCGCGAAGAAATCGCAGCCGCAATTAAAGCAGAATCGCATCCAGCGTCTGCATCTATAGCCAAGGAAGCGCCATTTGCCGCCATTCCTGCAGCATGCCGCACAGCATTACTAACATCGCCAACTTCGTATTCGTAATGCGGGTCTGCATCTAGCAAGGAATAATCGGAAGTATCTTTTGCGCCTAGCGACTCAATTGCAGTGCCATCTCCTGCAATCGCGTCAATCATAGTGTTTCCAACGTTCCCAAGCTTAAGCGCGCGCAAAATCTGGCCGCTTTCTGCTAAGAATCTAGATCCCGAATCCGTAAAGCAACCGAGCACAATATCTCGCTCAATGTCGAAATCTGGGAAAACTCTTTGCGCAGCAGCACAAATCGCGTCAAAAACTGCAGATGTTTCTGGCGTGCCGCTCTCGTAGTTTGCGCCATCAAAAAGCGCGTCTTCACTAAGGTTTACGCCTCTTTCTTGCAACCTAAGAACAAGAGCGTGATTTAGTCGAACGTTTCCCGAAAAGTAAATCGTTGCAGCAGTTTCATCTTTTCCAGCTTCTCGCAAAACGCGTACGGGGTACGTCAAAACTGGCACATGATTGCCGCTCCACGACGCAACTCCAACAACAAGCGAAAGCTCCGAAACGCCATTTTCGTGCGCTTTATTGTCTCTGTCTTCAAAAACTCTATCTAGCCTTCTACCTGCCGCTCGAAGCATTCCCGAATCGCGGAAAAGCGCTTGAAGAGTGGCCTTTCCACTAGCAAAAAGCTGCGCGATTCCCGAAGGATGCGCGTGAGTCAACTCTAATTGCGCACAAAGTTTTGTTATGTCTTCTAGCGGAGAAGGAGCAAGCTGCGACTTGTATTTTTCATGCCATTCGTTAATGCGCTCTAGTTTTTCGGCGCGCAAAGATTCCGCAGATTGGCGTGATGCAGGCTGAGCTTGCTTGCCTGGTTGATCTGAAAGATTTTGCTGATTTTGCTGGCTTAACTGCCTTGCCTTGCCTTGCTGGATGTGCATAAAGTCATTTTGATTATCGCTCATACTACTCAACTCCCTTGTTTACAAGCCGATTGCATTGCGATACGCGCTGTATCCGCTATTTTGCGCCAACGCTTGATCCACGTCTGCATTCCCTTGAGCTGAAAGCCACGCGTACAAATCGTCGTACAAATTTGTGTTCATTGCCAAGAATGGCAGCAACTCTTGATACTTTGCCATTTCAAATTGCTCAGCAAAATCGTCTGTTTTTTGCGCTTCTTCCGATGTAAATCCTCCAGCGGAAACAATTTCTTTGCGAGCGCTAAATTCGCCATTTGAGACTTTTTCAAACACAGATCCTGGCTCAAAAGCTGGTGTAAATTGCGCGGAATCGCCTGCTATGGTAGCGCTTGCATCACTTACATTGTTAGAGTTACTTGCATTGTTAACATCACTTACGCTATTAACAGCATCTGCAGAATCATTGTATTGCACTTCTTCTTGGGAATAATTTTGAGCAACATCTTGAACAACATCTTGCATATCTGATTGAACGTTTGCTTGCAAATCCTCTTTATGATCTTCTTTAGAATCCGCTTGAGATTCTACATTCTGACTATTTGTTACATAGTTGCTATTCGACAAATCATTATTAGACGAATCGCTAGCAGCATCATTATTAGCAGCATCGTCAAATAAATTGCGCGGTTCCACAGGGGAAGCAAACTCATCTCTAACAACAGGCAAAACAACTTGACCTGCAATAACAGGCTTAATTTGCTCCGCAACGCTTTCTGCAACACTTGCAGCATCTATAACACTTGCAACATCTTCAACGCTTGAAGTCGCAGAAGAAGGCACAGCAGAAGTCGCAGCAGAAGTCGAATTATCATCCGAATCAGCACCAGCATCCCCCGCCGGAGAACTACCAAGATCATCCGCCGCAGCAGCATCATTAAGCCGCTTTTGATTATCCCAAACCAAATCAGGCCTAGAAACCGACTGCGCATGAAACACGCCCGTTGGCTCCCCCGCGCGAATGTCAAGAATATCATCTACCGACAAATCCGCCGCATCTGGCTCCTTAATATCATTATCTGGAGCATAAGAGAATAAATCGCGCACTGGCTGCGCATCCGCATCGCTTCCCTGCGGCGCTTTTTCTTCAATGCGCACAAAATCAACTGGAACATCGCCAAATTGCATGCGAACAATGCTATCTGGCATATGAAAATCAACGCCTGGGTCCAGTCGCAGCAAATCGCCGCTTTCGTTAACAAGATAAGTTCCGTTTGTAGAGTTCAAATCGCGAATCGTAGCAGCGCCGCTTGCGTCCACAATCAAAAGCGCGTGTCTTTTAGACATAGAGCGCTTATTGTCTACAACGTCTACGCGTATAAAACCGTCTTCACGCAAAGGGCGTATAGGCTTCCTGCCAATCTCCACAGACTGACCCGCGCCAACGCGTGCCTGCTCCACTCCACCTACCGTAATCATCCAGCGCTGCAAGGTTTGTTGAACACTCACGGAACCTGCTCCCTTCAAAAAACACACTACACACTATTGTGTCATGCTTTGTGTATATTGCGCTAATGGCGGTTGCGCATAATTTACACGAAAATGTGCAATTAGACTGATTAACTTAAGAACTTACGCAAAATCACCCTCCAAACGCGATTTCATGTAGTGCGTTTGTAACAAAAAATGCCAAAATTCGATACAAAAACACTACAGTTTTATGTGGTGCGATTATATGGCAACACGCCGTAAATCAGGTACGAACGCACTACAAAGCAGGTCGTCGTTAGCGCGGTCTAAGCGCGCTAACGTCTTCGCTTGCGTTGAAAGCACACCGTGCTTTCAACCTTAAGCAAGCTCAGCGAATCGAGGTGATTTCTCGCGCATTATGCAGCTCGAAATCGTCGATTCGCAAGCATAGCGGGTATAATTAGAGTGCAAGTAAAACACGAGTGTATAGAGTGTATAGGTGGAACATGAAACGCATTAACACGAGCACAAAAGCGGAAAGCAAAATCGCCGCAAACTCGCTAATCGTTTTTACATGCATCTTCCTTGCAACCTGCACAAGTCTGGGGGTGATCTACCGCGCTCAAGGGTGTTTAACAGATTTTAACTGGCTAAATGCGCTGATTTTTGCAATCGCATTTTGCGCATATTACGCAATTTTGAGGGTTCTTATTTATTTTGGCAAAAACGGAGTAATGCCAAAAATCGTAAGATTTATACGCGCAAAAGCATCGCAAGAAAAATCATTACAAGCAGAATTATCGCCAGAAAAATCACAAACAAAACAATCACAGCCAAAACACTCGCAATCAAAAATCGCCACAACCCTACGCACCACATTTTTTAACGCAAAACGCGCTGCAAAGTGGTGTTTTTACCACTCAACCTGCCGAAAACGAAACATTTTCCTAACGCTGATTATCGGCTGGCTGTGGGCGCCCGTAACACTGCTCGCTGCCTACGGAGCCGACATTTGCTCGCAAATCCGCGAATACAGCTGGGCATGGAATCAAGTAACTGGCCTAAAACAGCCATACATTGGCTTCTTTAGCTTTGTTCCAGCAGACATTTACCCAACAGCGCACTACCTTTGGCCCGCAAAACCAACGTATTTAAGCGACCAGCACAACATTGTTTTAACATTGATTTACGGTGCTGTAGCAGCAGTATCGCGATATTTTACCGAGTCAAACGACGCAGGAATCGTGCTTCTTGCCGTTATGCAATTTGTGCTCGCGGCATTTTGCTGCGCTGCAACCGCAAACCGATTCTTAAACACGCCGTGGGCTAAGCGTAGAACAGGCGAATCGCAAGCTGGCTACACAACAACACCAATCACAACAACACCAATCACCTTGCGCGCAGCCGTAATAATCACATTTTTGTTCAGCCCACTTGTAGTATTTTCAACGATTTCGCTTACAAAATCGCCGCTGTTCGCGTTTGCGTTTGTGTGGTGGTTTGGAATAATGTACGAGCTTAATTGCCTTGATTTCAAGCAAAAGCCAGCCGCACACACAATCGTCGAATTAATAATCAGCGTGTGCATTATGCTGATTGCTGCAAAATACGCGTGGTACATTCTTGCAATTCAATTTGTGTTGATGATTATATCTAGCAGAAAACGTTGGAAAATATGGGTTTTGTGCATTCTGCTCCCAACAGTTCTTATACACGGCGCAATTATGCTTGCCATTTCTAGCGGCGCGATTATAAATGGCGACCCAATCGAAAGCCGCGGAGTGCAACTTCAGCAAATCGCAAGAATCGCAAAGCTAGATCCAAAAAGCATACCGCATGCAGCAAAGCGCGCAATATCGCCAATTTTTAATCTTAGTCAAACTGCAGAAGCGTACACTCCTCAAGACGCGGACCCTGTAAAATCTTCTGGCTTGCAGTCTAAAAAAGTGAGCTACCGTTGGCGTTATATTACAAAAGACGACATGAAAAAGTTTAACCACGCATGGTTGCTTATGATTACACACAGCCCGATTGTTGCAACGGATGCGCTGCTAGCAAAGTCGTACGGCTACTTCGACATTCTAGACGTGCCTTATGTTGGCCCCGAATACTACGTAAACACCGAGAATATAAAAAATTCTGAGTGGATTCGCTACTGGCTGCCCGAGTGGCGTGGCGCTGTATCGAGCAGCGCGGAAGCGTGGAGCAATACGCCGATTCTTGGGTGGATTATTCACGGAAACTTGTATGTTGTTGCAACGCTGCTAATTGGCGTTGCCGAGATCACATTGCGCAGGTGGAAAACGCTGGTTTTGCACGCGCCTCTTGCGCTTTTGATGGGCGTAATGGTGCTAGCTCCTGCAAACAATTTTGAGCGACACATGCTGCCGATTACATTTGTGTTCTTCTTTACGGTTCTAATGTTTATAAGGGATTCTGTTTATAACACATGCCGTCAAAGTGATAAAATAAATTGCGATTTAGCGCATGATAATACGCGTGAGGACTCGCACAACAATACACACAAGGATTCGCACAAGAATTGAGGGAGTGAATGGACGGAAACGCTGACTTTCTTACAATTCTTACGGGCGTAAAGCCTAATGACGAATGCAATGTGGCAAATAATACTGATTCTTCGAGTGATTCTTCGAGTGATTCCTCAAGCTTTACACCGAGTTTTACACCAATGCCGTGTGCTCCAAAAAGCGAAGATGCATTTGGAATTTTTGATATTCGAGACGGCAAAATTTTTGACGCATCAACACGCTTGCGATTACACGCGCTAATCGGAACGTGCCTTATGAACGGAATCTGCGACAGCCGCGTAAGCGCACTAATGCACCTATTGCAATGGCAAGAAAGTACGCGATTTGTTGCGATTGCAGGCACGTATAAAACAGAATCGAACATAAACGACGACAACCCAAATCCAACACCGCAAAACGCGGGCGCGCATAATGCGCAAAACAATACGGACTCTTTAAGACGCGCAATTTGGACGCAACTTGGCGCATGCGGCGCATACGATGCGATAGTTGACAGCGTGCAGCTAGACGCCATTAGCGCGCGCGCAAAAACGTGGAAAATCGGCGGCAAATCGCAAGAAAGCGTCTCGCGCAAAGAAGCGGCGCCTTCGCACATAATCATTCTTGCGCTAAGAGAAAACCCAAATCCAACAGCCCTAAACAAGATGTGCGAAGTGTTTGCAAAGTCGGGAAAACCCGTTTGCATAAGCGAAGTTGTAGTCGGCGCGCAAAAAATATGCAAAGAAATCACAGCAACCCTAGCAGCGCTTGCCGTTGCGCCATCTGTAACGCATTTACCGCAAATAATCCGCTGCGACGACGTTCTTCCAGAGCGCGCGCTTATAGGCGACGAAACTGCCGTAGAAACCTTGTATACAAAGGTGTATCAAAGCTTGGCGCCGTACAACCCAGATGACCCGACTTTGCAAACAGTAAACGCTTTCTTGCGATTTGGCGGCGCGTTAGACCAAACCTCACACAACCTTAACGTGCATCCAAACACAATACGATACCGCTTGCGCAAAGTTGCACAAACAACAGGCTGGGACGCCACCGATCCGCGAGAAGCATACGTTTTACAAACTGCGATTACGATTGGGCGCATTCGCGATTCTGCGCTCTAAAACAAAAGAGCAAAAGCAAAAAGCGCTGAAAACAATACATTCTATAAAAGAACACACCATTTTCAGCGCTAAAAAATTACGCAGCTATGCTTAGCTAAAAATCACGCAGCAATGCTTGCAATATCCACTGGAACGCCAGGAGCCATCGTAGAGGTAATCGTTACCTTAGTGATGTAACGACCCTTGATGGTAGTAGGCTTCAAGCGGCGAATCTCATCGGCAACAGCCTTGAAGTTCTCTTCAAGAGCCTTCTCGTCGAAGGAAAGCTTGCCAAAGAGGAAGGAAAGATTGCCCTGACGATCAACGCGGAACTCAATCTTGCCACCCTTAATATCTGCAACAGCCTTTGCAACATCCATTGTAACGGTGCCAGTCTTAGGATTTGGCATCAAGCTACGAGGACCAAGCACACGACCAAGGCGACCAACCTTGCCCATCATGTCTGGGGTTGCAACAACGGCATCGAAGTCAAGGAAGCCACCGGCAACCTTCTCGATAAGCTCGTCATCACCAACGATGTCTGCGCCAGCTTCTTGAGCCTCAGTAGCCTTTGGGCCACGAGCAAACACCAAAACCTTAGCGGTTTTACCAGTGCCATTAGGCAAGTTCACAACGCCACGAACCAACTGATCTGCCTTGCGAGGATCCACATTAAGGCGCATAACAGCCTCAGCAGACTCGTCAAAAGCGTACTTTGGCATGCTCTTAAGCAAAGCAATAGCCTCAGCTGGGGTATAAAGGTTGTTGCGGTCAATCTTCTCAGCCGCTTCACGATACTTCTTAGAACGCTTCACCATTTTTTCCACTCACTTTCAGTCGGTAACGGTAATACCCATCGAGCGAGCAGTGCCCGCGATAATCTTCATACCAGCTTCAACATCTCGTGCAGAAAGATCTGGCATCTTGATTTCGGCGATTTCGCGCACCTGAGCCTTAGTTACAGAGCCAACCTTGTGGGTCAATGGGTTCTCGGTGCCCTTAGGAATGCCAGCAGCCTTAAGCAACAAAGCAGCAGCTGGTGGAGTCTTAAGAATAAATGTGAAGGAACGATCTTCGTAAACAGTAATCTCTACTGGAACGATCTGACCCATCTTGTCCTTCGTCTGGTCGTTATAGGCCTTGCAGAAGTCCATGATGTTTACGCCGTGGGAGCCTAAAGCAGGACCCAGTGGTGGGGCTGGATTTGCTTTACCAGCCTGAATCTCGAGCTTAATAAGCGCAGAGACTTTCTTTTTTGGAGCCATAATATGGTTCTTCTTTCTTTTGAAGCGGTTCATTCGGCGCCCTAAAACGTTGATATTAAGCCGTTTTAAGGATCCTCCCGCAACTTATATTGCTGTGCTGTGCTAGCGGATTACTCCTCCAGTCACAAGCTTTCCTATTATGCCACTTTGCCGCGACGATTTGGTGACACAAGATGTAGTGCGATTGTACTGAATTTTGGTGTTTTTGTCGTTAGCGCGGTCTAAGCGTAGCGCGCGAGCGATTCCCCGCGTTTGTTTCTTTTTCCCCACGTTTGTTTGCGTTTCGGCCAATTTTGGGAACAAACACGGGCACACTTCCCCACGTTTGTTTCTTTCCCCCCACGTTTGTTTACGTTTTGGGTCAAATTGGAAACAAATGCGGGAATGTAGATTGTATGTTACAGATATGCAAAAGCGGCAAGGAATCCGTGAAAACCACGAAAACCTTGCCGCATTCAAAACGCATTCGCGACTAGCGCATTAGCAAATCACTCTAGCAACCAGCCGCTCGCGTTAACAAAAGAGCCTAGAACTACTTAAGTTCAACAGTTGCGCCGGCTTCTTCGAGAGCAGCCTTAGCCTTGTCGGCATCTTCCTTCTTAGCCTTCTCGAGGACTGGCTTTGGAGCATTGTCAACAATGTCCTTAGCTTCCTTCAAGCCGAGGCCAGTCAAAGCCTTAACAGCCTTGATGACGGCAACCTTCTGAGCACCTGCAGAAGCGAGAACAACGTCAAACTCGTCCTTCTCTTCCTCAGCAGCGCCAGCAGCAGCGGCTGGAGCAGCAGCAACAGCAGCTACAGGAGCAGCAGCCTCAACATCGAACTTCTCTTCAAAGGCCTTGACGAACTCAGAAAGCTCGACGAGGGTCATTTCACCGAAAGCTTCAAGAAGCTCTTCGCTAGTGAGCTTAGCCATAATGGCTTCCTTTCTTACTTGGCCAGACACACCTTGTGCCTTAGAGCCATAACATTTTTATTATTTTTTGGTCTCATGCAGCAAGCTGCAAGGGAATCAAGCGGCCTTTTCCTGCTTCTCGCGCAAAGCGTCGATAGTACGCACTGCCTTGGTTGGCAAAGCGTTGAACAGGTAGGCGGCCTTGGACATGGTGCCCTTGAGCGCGCCAGCCATCTCGGAAAGCAATTCTGGGCGAGACTTGAGGTCTGCCAGCTGCTTGGCGCCTTCGGCATCGTAAACGGTTCCATCTGCGAAACCGCCCTTGATGACGAGGGTCTTATTCTCTTTGGCAAAATCACGCAAGGTCTTAGCAGCCTCAATGAAATCTCCCTTTACAAAGGTGATTGCAGTTGGGCCAGCAAGAAGCTCATCAAGACCTTCAATGCCCGCTTCCTTAGCGGCAATGCGAGCAAGCGTATTCTTAGCCACAGAGTAGGAAGTATCGCGGCCTAGCTTTTCGCGCAGAGAAGAAATCTGCGGAACTGTAAGCCCGCGGTACTCGGTAAGGTAGACAGCGTCGGCGTTACGGAACAAATCCGTAAGCTCTGCAACTACCGCTTCCTTTTCGGGCCTCTTCATGGCGTTCCTTCCTAAATTGGCCGCTGGAATGGAAATAACATATCAAAAAAGCCCTGCGCACGGCAGAGCATCCAAAAAAACACATAGTGTTAAAAAGTTTGTGAAAAATCGCAAGTCAATTGCAACAATCACTGCTCAACCTGTGCTGGCATGACACATCATTTTCAGGAATCTTGCGACTCCACCAACGGTCTGTGGTTTACGTTGGGCAAGTTTAATACCTACTTGCGACAATGTCAATATTTTTCCGCAAACTTTATAATTTATTTTTATTTAGGATTATTTAAGAGCGTACTCAACACGCGCGGTTGCTGGCGACTTATCCCAAACTAACGCGGAAAAATCGCAAGGAAAAAAATCGCAAGCAGCCGTACGCACCGAATACGCTCTTAAAATAATTAATTAAATTAATATCTAACTAATATCTAATTTAACTAATATCTAACTAGCAGATTTACAAAACTGCGTTAGCAACAAAGTCAAGAATGAACAAAAGCGAAACAATCCAAAGCATTGGATGCACGTCTTTAGCACGCTTCTTGCAAGTCATAACTAAGCAGTACATGATGAATCCAGCGGCAATGCCGTAAGAAATCGAGTAGGAGAAGGCCATAAACACGGCAGCAAAGAACGCAGGAATAGCTTCGGAAATATCGTCCCAAGCAATCTCCTTTAACGAGCTTGCCATCATGCAGCCTACAACTACAAGCACGCCAGCCGTAGCAGCCGCAGGAACGGCGCTAGCAAATGGCGCAAGAACAATCGAAAGCGCAAAGCACACGGAAACAACTACAGAAGTCAAACCAGTACGACCGCCAGCACCAATACCAGCAGCAGACTCAACGTAAGTAGTGGTGTTAGAAGTACCGCAAATTGCGCCAACCGAAGTTGCAATCGAATCAGCAAACAGCGCGCGATCCATCTTGGAGCTAAAGCCAGAGCCGTTTTCCAAAGCCTTCTCATCTGCCTCAGAGAAGATGCCAGTTCTGCGGCCAGTGCCAATAAACGTGCCAAGAGTGTCGAAAGTATCCGACATAGAGAAGGCAAAAATAGTTACCAAAACAAGCGGAATGCGTGCTGGATTAGAGAAGAGAGCAGGGAAACCTTGAGGGCCAAAAATAGCACCAAAAGTGGTTGGAAGCTGAGCAAAAGCATCCGTAACAGAAACGGCATTATTTAGCGAAGTCAAGCCAAGCGGAATACCAATCAAAGATGTTGCAATAATCGTAATAAGCAAGCTTGCGCGAACCTTAAGAACAGTAAGAACAATAGCCAAAACAAGTCCAATAAGGAATAGCCACAAAATAGGATTATTAATAACAGCAAGGCCTGGAATAGCAGCAGTTGGCTTACTCTTAGCAGCGGCTGCAGGATCTTTAGAAGTAAAGGTGATTAAGCCAACGCTCATAATGCCAACGTATGCAACGAATAAACCAATGCCACCGCCAATCGCGTGTTGCAACGAAGTTGGGATGGCACGAATAATCATCTTACGAATCTTAGTAACGGTAATAATAATGTTAATTAAACCGCACAAGAACACCATGCACATGGCTTCTTGCCACGTAAAATGAAGGCCAAAGCACACTGTGTATGTGAAGAATGCGTTAAGACCCATGCCAGCAGCTTGAGCGTAAGGCACGTTAGCAAACAAGCCCATAACAAGCGTGCCAATAATTGCTGCGATGATTGTAGCGAGGAAAACGCCACCTTTAGGCATGCCAGTTTGGCTTAAAATCATTGGGTTTACGACGATAATATACGACATTGCAAAGAATGTAGTGAGACCTGCAGTGATCTCCGTTGATACATTCGTGCCGTTTTCTTTGAGATGGAAGAACTTTTCCATAAACTCTCTGTTCCTTGGTTTTACAGCGCAAAAGACCATGAAAAGCGTGGCGATAGCACTTGAGCAATCGCGGACGCAATTACATTTGGGCATTCACGCAGAGGTTACTGCGACTCGCTCGGCGCGCAAAGCACAAGCCGAATAAACACGCTAGAAAACTCGCGAAATTAGAAACGACTCATAGAACTTTGAACAACCGAACAGCTTCGACCTTACGCGCACGTGCTGACCAAAGAAAAATCGCGCGAAAATTATGCAAAAATCGCGCAAAAATCACCCAGAAATCGCGGCAAAAACCGTGGCAAAAATCACCCAAAGCGGCCAGAAATATAGCGTTCCGCCTCCGCATTGCGCGGATTGTTAAACATAGTGGTGGTATCTGCAAAATACTCAAGATGCCCTGGTTTTCCAACAGCCTTAAGGTTAAAGAACGCTGTGTAATCGGCCACGCGCGCAGCCTGTTGCATATTGTGCGTTACAATCACAATCGTGTAATCGCGCTTAAGCTCGTTAATCAAATCTTCTACAGCAAGAGTAGAAATTGGGTCAAGCGCAGAGCAAGGCTCATCCATAAGCAACACTTGCGGATGCACAGCCACAGCTCGCGCAATGCAAAGTCGTTGCTGCTGGCCGCCAGAAAGCCCGATTCCTGGCTTATCGAGCCTATCTTTAACCTCATTCCACAAATTTGCGCCACGCAAAGCCCACTCAACTAAATCGTCGGCGTCTTGCTTTGAAATATGGCGATTATTTAAGCGAACTCCTGCAAGAACGTTTTCTCGAATAGACATTGTTGGGAAAGGATTTGGGCGCTGGAACACCATTCCAACATCTCGGCGAACAGCTACAGGGTCCACATCTTTGCCATACAAATCGCGACCTTCAAGCAACACTTGACCTTCCACGCGAGCGCCTGGAGTAATCTCGTGCATGCGATCTAAAGTGCGCAAAACCGTTGATTTTCCACATCCCGAAGGACCAATAAAAGCCGTAACCTTGTTTGGCTCAATGCTTATGTTAACGTCTTCTACTGCTAGAAAATCACCGTAGTAAATGTTCAAATGCTTAACATCAATGCGCTGACTCATTTGCGCCTCACTTTCTAAAATCTACTTCGCTCTACTTCGACTTATTTCGATCTACTTCGTTCTACTTCGCTTTTACTGAAAACACGCGAGCCACAACTCGCCCAACAATATTCAGCAGCAAAACAATCACAATCAATGCAAGAGCCGCCGACCATGCTCGCTCCATTGGAATCGTAGTAACGCACGAAGATGGCGCGTTAGCTGGGCAATTCGCTGAAAGCTTTGAATACTCCTGATAAACGTACACTGGCAAAGTGGTCATTTGTCCGTCAAAAAGATTGAAATTCGTGGATGCAATAAACCCAGCTGCCATTAAAAGCGGAGCCGTCTCGCCAATCACGCGCGCAACAGCAAGAATACAGCCAGAAACAATGCCAGGCAAAGCGGTTCGCAACACGATTTTTGTAATCATGCGCTGCTTTGTAACGCCTAGAGCAAGAGCCGCTTCTCGCAAATCGTTCGGCACAATTTTTAACATTTCTTGACACGACTTAACAACAGTTGGCAGCATAAGCAGCGAAAGCGCAACCGACCCTTCAAAACCGTTGATTGTTCCAGGACCCACAAAAATCGTAAAGCTAGAAAACGCAAACAAACCAGCTACAATCGAAGGAATTCCGCTCATAACGTCTACAACAAGATTAATCACCCTAGCAAGGCGGCTGCCACGCGCATACTCAATCAAATACACGGAGCACATAATTCCAATCGGAATCGAAATCAGCATTGCGCCAAGCGTAATCTCCAAAGTTCCAATAATTGCGTGCAAAATACCGCCGTAACC
Source organism: Gardnerella sialicivorans subsp. sialicivorans (assembly GCF_056746795.1). Classification (NCBI taxonomy): domain Bacteria; kingdom Bacillati; phylum Actinomycetota; class Actinomycetes; order Bifidobacteriales; family Bifidobacteriaceae; genus Gardnerella; species Gardnerella sialicivorans. The sequence continues at coordinate 199,226 of NZ_JBWPXA010000004.1, read as the reverse complement.
GCCTGTGCCAGTTGCAGCGCCGCCAACTACATACGTCATATTATGCGTTAAAAAGTCAAGGTTTAATCGCTTAATGCCGTTTGCAATAGTCGTAAAAAGCAAAGAAAGAAGCGGAATTAGCGCAACTATAAAAGACAGGAAGATTAGAACGCGCATAAATGCGTCTTTTCGCTTGCGACTTGCGATTCTAGAGCGCGTTGGGCGGAACTTGTTAAAGTCGATTTTTGGAGATTCGCAGCTATCTTCAATAGTCTGATTAACCTCAACAACCCCAGCTTGTAACGATTGCGAATTTTGCATCATGCACTCGCCTTTCCCGTGATTTTGCGAGCAATAAGGTTTACAGCGAATGAAATAACAAACAGCACCAAACCTGTAGCAATAAGCGCACTAACGCCTAATCCGTTGGCTTCTGGGTATTGAGCTGCTATGTTTGCTGCAATCGTCTGGTTTTGCGAAGCTTGCAAAATGTTGAATTTAAAGGTGAATCCTGGAGACAAAATCATAAGAACTGCCATTGTTTCGCCCAAAGCGCGGCCAAGACCAAGCATAGACGCGGAGACGATTCCCGACTTTGCGAACGGCAAAACCGCTAGCTTTATCATCTCCCACTTTGTGGCACCAAGAGCGAGCGCGCCTTCTTGTTGCAATCGCGGAGCTTGTTGGAAAATGTCTCGAGCCATAGAAGTTATAATCGGCAAAATCATAACAGCAAGAACAATACTAACGGTTGCAGCGCTACGCGAAGGGCTTGCCGCAGGTCCTGCAAAAAGCGGAATCCAGCCAAAAATGTGCGAAATAAACTTCCAGAACGGGTATATTGCTGGCACGAGCACCAATCCGCCCCAAAGACCGTAGATTACGGACGGAATCGCAGCAAGCAAATCAACAACACCGCTTAAAAGTGGCACTATTTTTGGCGGAGCATAGTGGCTTATAAACAGCGCGATTCCAATCGAAACAAAGAATGCAAAGAGCAGAGCGAGTGCAGACATAAGAACGGTTCCAAAAACCATCGGCGCCACGTAGCTAAGAAAATCATGCGCTTTACCGCCAGTAAAGTCCAAAAATACTTGACTTACTTGGCTTTTGTTTGCGCCTAGAATCGGCCACGCTTGAAACAGCAAGAACAGCGCTACAGCTGTAAGCACCATTAAAATCAGCAATCCGCATAAAAGCGCTACGCTTTTAAACACGCGGTCGGCAAAATGGCCGCTTTTGTGCGCATCTTTACTGATTTCAGTTCTTTGTTTAGAACTCACTCATGCTCCTTTTGTAGTCATTATATAAATGCTATCAGCAGCAATATATTGACTACTCTAAAATCTTGGCAAATTACTATTTTTACTTGCCAACCGACTGAATCGACTGAATCGACTTATTAATCCTGCCCATAAGTTTTTCTGGCAAAGGCGCAGTTCCAGCAGCACCTTGAGCCGCAGCCTGGCCATCTTTGCTAGTAACGTAGCTAAGCCACGACTTTGCAAATCGCGCTGTTGCAGCATCTTTGTACGCATTGCACACAATATCGTAAGAAACTAGCACAATCGGATAAGCGCCTTTTTCTTCCGTTTTGTGGTTTATTTTAACAACAACGCGGTGCTTTGATTTTGCTGCAGCATCTTCGTCAACCTTTGAATCGTTAACGGTTATAGAGCCGCCTTCTGGGCTAATTTGGTTGTAAGAATCTCCCACTTTTACTGCAACAGTTCCAAGCTTTCCAACTTGCGAGAAGTCCGCGTATCCAATCGCTCCGTCTGCCATGCGGATTGTGGAAACAACGCCAGACGTGCCTTTTGCGCCCTGGCCTACACTATTTGGCCAATTTTCGCTAAGATCGTAGGACCAATCGCTTGGAGCAACGTCTTTTATGTAGCTTAAGAAGTTCTGCGTTGTGCCAGACTTATCGGACCTGTGAACAACTGTAATCGGCTTATCTGGAAGCTTTAGCTTTGGATTTTGCGATTTAATTGCATCGTCATTCCAACGCGTAATCTTGCCGTCGAAGATTTTTGCGATTGTAGAAGCGTCCATATTTATGTGTTTTCCAGCATCCGAAACGCCTTTTAGATTAAAGATTACTGCGATTGGAGAAACGTATACTGGAACGTCGAAAGATGTAGTGCCATTAGCGCAAACCGACTTTGATTTTTCTATCTCGTCGTCGCTTAGCGATTTATCGGATCCAGCCCAAGCTGTGGCACCCGTCATAAATGTTGTTACTCCTGCGCCTGAGCCAGTTGGATTATAAGCGATTTTGGCGCCAGGATTCTTAGATTGGAATCCTGCAATCCACGCTTCTACAGCAACCTGCTGAGAAGAGGCTCCCGAGCCTTGGAAGTTTCCTACGATTTTTGCGGAAGAATTTGCGGACGGTTGCGAACTGCTTGCAGGAATATTGTCGCCACAAGCCGCAAAGCTTACTAAAGTTGCGGACGCTAACAATCCTGCTGCAATCGCGCGCATATTCCACTTTGTGTTAGACTTTATTGATTGATTTTTTACTGTATTATTTTCTACTGTATTTTCTACTGTATTTTTTACTGCATTTTTACGCATATTCTTCATTCCTTTCAAGAAGAATTGCCATTATGCCAGCCAATCTGCGTTTCTCGTATAACCTACCGCAAATTTTCCTCTTAAATTAATTAAACTAATGTTCAAAACTGGCATCTTTTATTTCTTATTACCTTTTTCTTCTATTAACGATGCCAATATTAAGAGAGGGGTAAAAACCTTGCCGCCAAAATCTGATTGAGCTTAGAAAATGGCGGCATTTAGCGCTACTAGTCTTTTGATTGACGGCGCAACGCGTCGGCGACCACATCGGCGTGTTGAATTCTACAAATTTCTAGCAATATTTACCGTCATTTTTGCAGCTGTATCCGCGTATTCGGATATGTCGAAAGTGTGAAACTCCTCGTATTTTGTGTCCGCATTGTCGCTCATTGCGCGCACAACTAACGCTGGAATGTCGTTTCTTGCAGCAACGTGAAGAATCGCAGCGCCTTCCATTTCTACAGCATCCGCTTGAGTCGCCTCAATTACTTCCGCCACTTTTTCGGGCGTGTCTACAAAATATCCACCAGAGGCAATTGTTCCCAAAATGTGATTAATGCCCATCTTTGTTAAAACACTGTCTGCTGTTTTAAGAAGATAATCGTCTGAATGGTACTCGTTTGTAAACGGTTTCCACTGACTAATCATGCGCATGTCGGTGTCTAAATATCTTAATGTTTTTCCAAGAACAACATCATTCGTATGCAAATTTTTATTGAGATTTCCTGCAATTCCCGAAAAGATTACAGCCTGCGGCTTGTACGTATCAATTAAATACTGCGCAGTTGCAGCGGCATTTACAAGTCCCATTCCGCCAACTGTGGCAGCAACTTCGATTTTTCCGCCATCTTCGCATTCAAGCACGCCGCAAGATACGTCAAGGCTAGCGGCATTATAATGCTTTACATTGCTAAGCGAGGCAGCAATGTGCGCAACTTCTTCTTCCATAGCGCCAATAATGGCAATTTTCGTAAACTTAGGCATTCGTTAAATCATCCTTTAATATTGTGCGTTGCATTGCGTTTAATCAAAAATACGCTTACACAACACATAATAACAAAAGACGCGGTTGCGATTTTTAGCAAAGCGCTGCACGTGAATTCAAACCAAGGATTTGTAGCGGGAACATTCAAAAACTCCATGATTTGATCTTGAAGCGCAATAAATCCAAAGAAAGACGCTATTAGCAAAACGCAAATTATAGAGCCAACAACAAGACGCCATCCGCGCACAAAAACACAAAGCACAATCAACGTAATAAACGGAACAATAACGCTAAACCATAGTGCAGAACAGGTAACAACAGTGTAGCCTTTGCTGTGAGTGCCTCGATACCACGCAAGCGCAAGAAGAAACGCGCCAGCAAGCAGAAGCGCAAAAATCGCGTATCGCGCGATTGGCAGAGCGCGGCTTAAAACGCCATCTTTATCTTTGGAAAGACTATTGCGATTGGGGGCTGGTGCGATTGCAGGCTCTGGGGCTGGCGATTCACACATTTTGCACTCCTTTGTTCAAAAATGCTGACCATTTGAGGTTTTATTGTAATAGTTTGCAACTAAAAAAAACACGGCGTGTCGCAGCGAATCGAAGTGCATTCTCGCGCTACGCTCTAAGCTCGAAGGCAGATCGGAGCGCAAGCTAGGTAGAGATTCGAGATTTTTCGCAGCGAGCGAGGTGAGCCTCAGCATGAAATGGTGATTCGCTGAAGCAGCAAGAAAAATCGAGAATCTCAGGCGTTTAAGCAATACGCAATTGTTCAATCACGTAAGAGGGCTGGGTGATTCTTGGTCGAACAGTATAAGAGCGGCAGCCGATACCAAATAATCCAATGGCACACGCCTACAAACAAACTTCAACCAAAAACAAAAAATTAAAGCCAAATCGGAACAACCGCAACAACAGACAACGCGTAAGAGGCGGAGCGTTGTGCGAATCGACGACTTCGAGCTGCATAGCGCGCGAGAAGTCACCTCGATTCGCTGAGCCGCTTAAATGTAAAGTCCAGTGGACTTTACATGCGGCGAAGGCGTGAGCGCGGCTAATCCGCGCGAGCGTAGAAACACCCAGCCCTCCTACACACCAAACAGGAATTCGCGTAACAGTAAACAGAGAATTTCGCGCTACGCTTTAAGCGCTACGGCAGGTCGGAGCGACTCAAGACTTAAGTCGGCGAGCAGAAACAGACTGCGCAAGAGTATTAAGCAAATGCTCAGTATCCTCCCAAGAAATGCATCGATCCGTAATCGACTTTCCGTACTCAAGCTCACTCAAAGGCGCAGGATCTTGGTTTCCGCCTTGCAAGAAGCTTTCCATCATAACGCCTTTAATGCCTTTTTCGCCGTGCGCAAAACGATCCGCAATATCTTGCACAACTTGAATCTGTCGATGTTCATCTTTGCCAGAGTTTCCGTGCGAGCAGTCGATTACAACGCCATTAGACGCTACGCAATTCGCTCCAAGCCTCAATCGAACTGAAGCAACGGCAGCTGCAACAGAAGATGCATCGTAGTTTGGACCCTTGCTAGAGCCGCGCAAAACAACATGACAATCAGGGTTTCCAAGCGTTTGCACAGCGCAAGCGCGTCCAAGATGGTCAATTCCAAAGAAAGTGTGATGCTGGCTGGCAGCTAGGCAGCCATTGACGGCGGCTGTAACAGAGCCATCTGTAGCGTTCTTAAATCCGACTGGCATAGAAAGACCGCTAGCAAGCTGGCGATGAATCTGTGATTCCGTGTTGCGCGCGCCAATCGCCCCCCAGCTAACCGCATCCGCAATAAACTGCGGGCTAGTTGGCTCCAAAAACTCGGTTGCTGCAGCCAAACCAGCGTCTAGCACGCCAAGAAGCGTGCGGCGTGCCAAAAGCAAACCCTTGTGAATATCGTGCGTGCCATCAATATCTGGGTCGTTAATCAAACCTTTCCAACCAACTGTTGTGCGCGGCTTTTCAAAGTAAACGCGCATAACAATCAAAAGCTCACCTTCGAGCTTTGCGCGCAAATCTGCCAAACGAGACGCGTAGTCAAGAGCCGCATCAGGGTCGTGAACCGAGCAAGGCCCAACGACTACAAGCAAGCGGTCGTCGTCTCCGTTAAGACATCCGCGAATCTCATCGCGCGACTCGGCAACAATATCTTGCGCATACGGAGAAAGTGGCAACTCGCCAAGAACTTGAGCAGGAGTGGGAAGCGGATCCAACTCCAACACGCGGCGGTTAATTATGCGATCTACGCCAACCTGGTCTTCCCAACGCTCGAATTTAGACGAGTCAAGCGGATTCATACCGTTTTCAACAGCTTGCTTGACTGCGCTTGAAACACGCTGATCAGGCGTAGATTCCATTTGTCACCATCCTATAAAATAAGCTGCGCTTGATGTGGAAGCATTTGACGTAATTACAAAAGCACTACAAGTTTATGTAGTCGCTCCGACCTGACTTTGCGCTTTGACTGAGCTTGAAATGCGTTATGCAATTTCAAGCTCAGTCAAAGCGCAGCATAAGCAATGCTTCTGCCCTAAGCAGCTCGGGCGCATTAGAGTAGCTTGAAATCCTAGTGATTTCAAGCTAGGCCATTTCGTTCGCGCGGTCTAAGCGCGCGAACGTCCTCGCCGCAGCAGAAGCAATGCTTCTGCCTTAAGCGGCTCGGGCGCATTAGAGTAGCTTGAAATCCTAGTGATTTCAAGCTAGGCTAATGCGCCCATTGGGTCCCACGCTGGTAAAACGATTGCTGGTTCTTCTAGTGCTTTCTTATATTCTTCTGGCAAAAGCGCCTTAGGCACAGCCACCTCGTACACGTACTCAGTAAACCAATCGTCGCTCATAGTAAAGTAACCCTTGTCCGCAATCTCTGGTCCCCAAGAGTTCTCCACGCGCCAACGGCGAGTAGTCGTGCCATCATCCGCAACATCAACTCCAGCAAACGCCATAGCATGATTCATAGCCGAATCAGCAAAACGCACGCGCTGCTCCTTGTTCAAATCAAAATCAACGCCGTAAACGCGATCGTACTCAAACAAATCCGTAGCCCACGCGCCATTATCGCGATCCATCATAGGGTGGCAATCCGCACCAAACCAAACTGGAATGCCCTGCTCAACAAGAATCTTACGCACGCAATCCTTCATAAACTGATTTGGCACGTTCAAATATTCCGTAGAGTCTCCGCCAGCAACATTGCCCAAGTGCTCAATCGCAATCTTCTTGCCCTTTGGATGCTCCGCACGTGGATCGTCCACCAAGCAAACGTAGTCTTCCAAACCAGCAGTAACGTACTTCTTCCAAAACTCAACTGGCGTAATTTCGCCATCGCGATGGAACTTTCCGTCCTCGTCTGTCCACTCCCAATCGAAGCTCTTTGGCGGCTCACCCAAGTGGATTGTAAGAATCCTATGACCCGCAGCCATAGTCGTCTCAATAATATTGTCAATGTCGGCAGCGTTGGCATACATATGAGCCACAGCCGTGTGCAAAAGCTTTTTAAGCTGAGTATTCATATCGCCAGTGTCTTTAGAAGACTCGGTTTCTGGATACAAATCCTTAGGAACAGCGCCATACTTCTTATAGACGTTCATAGCCATAGTCCACTGACCGCCGTCACCCATAACGTCACTGAGCAAATGCTGCAATAAACGAGAATCGGAAGGCTCTCCAGAGCGAACAAGAGCCGCAACATCCTTTAAGAAGTAGTTGATTCGCTCAAGCTTATCGAAGTACATTGCGTAATTTTGCGAAAACTCAAAATCCTTAACTTTAAGCGATTTTTTAGCAACAAATCGCGCAACATTCAAAGAGCTAAATAACCAGCAGCGACCAGAATGATCCTGATGCCTTGCGTCGCCATTATCCACAACCGTTGAGAATCGGCGCTGCAGCAAGCGAGCGCGGTCGTAATTTCGCGCCACTTTTTCGATTCCTGCAGCCGTAACGCCGTTCATTGCCAAACGATTCAATGGATTTGCGTCAAAATCGTCACGCAAACCTTGCAAAGCTTCGGCACTTAATTCAGAGATCTCAGTCACTGTATAACCTTTCTTGTTTTTCTTATTTTATGTTTATTTTTTATAGTTTATTTTAGCTTTTTTCGCAAATCTTGCGTCTGCTTGCGATTTTTCCGCGCAAATCACGCATCCAAATCACGCATCCAAATCACACCGCGCGCATCTACGCCAGCAAATCAAGACTCCTGCGCAATTGCCTCTTCAACTTGAGCTTGAGCGTCTTTTCTAGCCTGCTTTTGAGCATCCGCATCTCTACGCTCCGAAGCATCATCACCTGCAGAATCGCCAGAATTGCTCTGCTTGCCAGATGCATCTCCAAAGTCAAATCCCGAGAATGCGTTTGCAAAAAGCGACCTAAGCTCAGTAACGCGCTGCGTGATTTGCGCTTCCCTATGCTGCAACTGCGTTAAGCGCGCCGTCATGCCGTCCAGCTCCTTCTGAGCCGCCGCCCTACGCTCTTCCACTTGAGCAGTAGCGTCTTGCATAGCTTTGCGAACGATTTGCGCAGCCTGAGCATCCGCATCCTTATGCGCTTGAGCAGCATAATCATCCGCATCTTGATGCACTGTTTTCGCTCTAGCAACAAGCGCATCCGCCTCTTCTTGCGCAGCACGCTCGCGCTCTTTTAGACCAGAAATAAGCTCGTTCACCTTTTTTGTAGCCTCTTCTTGCTGAGCGGCAATATCGTTTCTAATTTGCTCAACTTCTGCACTAACTTGGCTAAGAGTACGCGTGCGCTCAACTTGCGCTTCGTCTGCAATCTCTTGGGCCTTTGCAGCTGCAGCATCCGTGATTTCGCCAGCCTTGCGCTGAGCATCCGCCATCATCTTTGTTGCGCGCTCTTGCATATCTGCAAGCTTCTTATTCGCCTCTGCTAAAGCCGATTCAATTTGATCATTCGTTTCTGCTTTAGCATGTGCGATTTCCGCGTTTGCAGCCGACCTTTGTTCCGCGATTTTTTGCGCTGCATCCGCCTTTAGCTGTGCAATTGCACGTTCTTGCTCGGATTTTTCGGATGCCATTCGCTTCGTGTGCTCTTCACGCGCATTGTTGATTTCTAGCGTTGCAGCATCTTTTTGTGCATTAACATCTTTACTCGTTGTTTCGCGCAAACGCTCTGAATCCTCTTTCGCAGCGCTTGTCATCTGATTTGCCTTATTACTTGCCGTAGAAAGCAGCGTATCTGCCTTAGTTTGCGCTTCTTGAAGCAAATGTTCCGCGTCTAATTTTGCATTATTCAGCAAAGTTCCTGCCTGAGCTTGAGCCGTTTTTTTAATAGACGCAGCGTCTTGCTTTGCACGCTCAATTAATTGTGCACTCGTCTGTTCTGCCGAAGCAAGTAATTGTTGCGCATTTGCGCCCAAAGATGCAAAAGTATTTCCGCTTTTTGCACGTTTTACATTATTTTTTTCTTCTTGCAATTGTGCTTGCAATTGAAGAATAGATTCGTCACTAGATCGCACTTGTTCACGCAAACGCGATATTGTGCGCTCATAGTTGGTAAAGGCTTCGTTGACTTTATCTTTGTCGTACCCTCGCAAAGCAGTTGGGAAACGATCTGGCACCATATTTATTCCTTTCACAAACCCCCGCACGACTACTACTTATCGTGCACACTCCATCAGCAATAACGCTATCACTTTAGTTGCTAAAACACTCGAGCGTGTCGCGCAAACTACTTGAGCAATATTCCCGAAGACGAAGGTTTCATATAGTAATTTACAGCTTCGCAAATTATGCTTTTTCCAGCTTTTATCTGCGCGTCCAATGGCAGCCCGTGGCGTGCATCATGCAACGCAACCACTGGCGGAAAACTTACAAACCCTGCAATTATGCGCTTTTTAGAATTATTCGACGCCCAATCTAGCAATCTATAAAATAGCGAATTGCAAACGTATGTTCCTGCATCCGAGCTTAGTGTGGATGCAATCCCACTATGAGCAAAATCGTTTAGAATCATTCTTAGCGGCAGCCTAGTCCAGTACGCAGCAGGCCCATTTTCAACGATTGGTACGCTTTGAGGAGTGTGGTTATCTACGTCTGGCTTATTTGCATCCATTATGTTTGTAGCACATCGTTCTAGTTGCACTCCACGAGCCGCGTGCTTTACGCCTGTTGCAATTACAATATCCGCGTCTTGCGCGTTAATCGTTTCTAAAAGATGAGGCCAAGCATTTGCAAAGCTGATTGGCAACATTACAGACGTGATTTTTACGCTAACATCTTCTAGAAGATCAAAATCCGCAAGCAAATCGCCATTTTTGGCGTGTTCAAGAGCTAGCGGCACTTCGTGCGAAGGATTTATGCTTAAATCCTCGTATGGCCCAAACCCAGAAATCACTACGTTAATTTGATTCATAACAATAGCTTTCTATAGCTTTCTAACAATAGCTTTTACTTGTCTTTAACTACAAGCGCAAGCAATCGTCCTTCGTGAGATTTTCCTGCAAGACCAGCGCGCCTGTGAGAATACCATAATGGATTTTCCAGCGTACACATTGGGTTTTGCAACACCTTAAGGCGACTTTCCAGCGCTTCACCTTCGCCGTCTACCTTACAAATCGTTTGCAACTCTTCGTCTTTAGCCAAATATTGCGTTGCAGCTGTAACGCGCGGCAAAGCGTCAACAACGTTTGCAACTCCTGCAAGCGCTAGATCAATGCGAGCAGCTTCTGCAATATCAATTCCAAGTCCACCAAAACGCGTTTGCGTTACAGTTTGCGGGTATCGGCGTTCAAAATCGTACGCTATTTCTTCGCCAACTTCGTAGCAATCACCACAAATGCATGGTCCCAAAACAGCTGTTATATTCGAGCGTTCGGCTCCCTTTTCGCACATTGCTTCAATAACAGAATCAAGCACGCCAGCCATTAAACCTTTTCTGCCGCAATGTGCTGCAGCAATTACACCAGATTCACTATCCGCGAGCAAAACTGGCAAGCAATCCGCAGCAAACATTCCTAAAGCAAGTGAGCAAGCAGTTGAAACTTGCGCGTCCGCTTCGATTTTAGCGTGTGAATCTGCAAAACCTGTAGCATCAAATCCATACGGAGCATTCCACGAATCAACTATTGAATCTGCATCAAAAACGCTATTTCCGTGAACTTGGCTAACAAGACACAAGTCAGATTTAAGCGCGCGTTGCAAAGCACAACGGTTGCTAAACACAGATTTAGCATCGTCGCCAGCTTTGCCTCCTAAATTAAGCGAAGCAAACGCACCTTCGGAAATTCCACCTAATCGCGTTGTAAAAACAGCATGAGCGCGCGCGCCCAGTGGCACTGGAATTGTCACTGGAATTGGCAAGCCATCTTCGTCTTCATGCGCAAGTGGCATTCCTGCTACGCTAGTTTCTTGCATATTATTCGCTTTCGTTTTGTCTTATTCGTTTTGTCTTATTTGATGTAACAACTTATTTGATGTAAAAGTTAATCAAAATTAAACTAACCCAAATAAGCTAATTCTTCATCGCTTAATTGCAAATCTGCAGCCTTTAAGCTATCTAAAATCGTAGCTGGCCTATGCGCGCCTGGAATAACAAAAACATTGTTTCCTTTAGCAAGCTCCCAAGCCAAAACAACCTGTTGATAGCTAACGTTGTGATCATTTGCAACTTTGCGGAATGGGTCAAAAAGATGCTCGTCGTACGGGTGACGGAACCCTCCAAGAGGACTCCAGCAAACAAACGCAATTCCAAGCTTCTTGCAATATTGCAACGTGTCTTCATTTTCTAGATGCACTGGCGAATACTGATTTTGAACAGCAACAAGCTTTTCTCCCAAAATCCCACGCGCAATGTCAATCTGCTCAACAGATGCGTTAGAAATGCCGATTTCTCGCGCAACGCCCTCATCAAGCAGCTGTTGCATTGCTTCAATCGACTCGTTGTATGGAACTTCTGGATCTGGCCTGTGGAAGTAAAGCAAATCAATCGTATCTACGCCAAGAGCCATTGCCGACTCTTTAGCGTGCGCAATCAAATGCTCTGGCTTTCCATCTTTACCCCACGTTGGCTTGCCATCTGTAAAGTTGCGGAAGTGACCGACTTTTGTTGCAACAAGAATCGAAGACTTGTCTCCATTCCAGCTATCCAATGCCTCGCGCACAAGCTTTTCGCCAGTTTGTTCCTCGCCGCCCGAGCAATAATACGCCCACGCCGTATCTATATGCGTGCATCCAGCGTTTAGAGCCGCGTGGATTGTTTCAATGCCCATACTGTGTCCAAGATTGTTTTCAATCGTTAGAGGCATCTCGCCAAAACCGATAGCTGTAGTGTTGAACGATCCTAGAGTGCGATTCATGGCCATTTTGCTCCTGTTCAAATACTTCAAATGTTTCAAAATGCCCCCAAGCGCAAAAAGCAACTTGAAGGCATTTAGATTTATTTTTATTTTATGCAATTAGACGATTAAGCGCTTATGATTAGGCGCTTATGCGCTTGCATTTTTGACTTGCGATTAGTCTGCAATTAATCTGCGATTAGCTTGCGATTAATCCTCGTCAAATGGGTCAAAATCGCGGCGGATTCTGCGACGAGGGCGCTCAGAGCGCTCTTCGCGAGCAGCGCGGTACTCATCGTAGTGGTCATCGTCTGCTGCATAGCGCAAATTGCGGTCACTCACTCTGCGATCCGATCCGCGACGAGGGCGCTCTGCGCGGTCGTCGGAACGATCGGAACGCTCTGCGCGCTCGCTTGAGCTATCGTCTCGGTCGTCGTAGCGCGAATCGCGATCGTCGCGAACGCTACGGCGGCGAGGACGATCGTCATAATCGTTGTTATCGTAGCGATCGCTTCTGCGATCATCCCTTCTAGAAGAGCGTTCATCGTAGCGGCTGGAACGATCAGAACGATTTTCCCTATCGTCATAGCGCGAATCGCGATCATCGCGAACAGCGCGGCGGCGAGGACGATCATCTCTATCGCCTCTGTCTCCTCTATCGTCCCTATCGTCGCGTGGAGCACGCCTACGATCACTTCTGCGATCTTCCCTATCTTCTCGATCTTCGCGAGATCCGCGACCACGGTTTTCGCGAGGCGCTGGAGCAGAAGATTCCTGATTCTCAAAACCTGGGATTGCCAAAGAAATCTTGCCACGCTCATCTACGCTTTGCACGATTACTTCTACACTATCTCCCTCTTTAAGCACATCTTCAACAGTGTCGATGCGCTCACCGTTAGCAAGATTACGAATCTGGGAAATATGCAACAAGCCGTCGCTTCCAGGAGTCAAGTTTACGAAAGCACCAAAGCTCGTAGTCTTAACAACCTTACCAGTAAAAGTCTCACCAGCCTTTGGAATGCGCGGATTTGCAATAGAATCGATGATTTCCTTTGCTTTCTCGGCAGCTTCGCCACCTTCGGACGAGATGTAAACAGTACCATCATCTTCAATAGCAATCTCTGCACCAGTTTCTTCTTGAATCTGGTTAATCATCTTGCCCTTAGGGCCAATCACTTCACCGATCTTATCTACAGGAATCGTAGTTGTAATAATGCGTGGAGCAAATGGGCTCATCTCCGCTGGGCAATCAATGCACTCGTTAATCACTTCAAGAATAGTCGTGCGTGCCTCGTGAGCTTGCTGCAAAGCGGCAGCCAAAATATCAGCTGGAATACCATCGAGCTTTGTGTCAAGCTGCAAAGCAGTAATAAATTCAGACGTACCAGCAACCTTAAAGTCCATATCTCCAAACGCATCTTCTGCGCCAAGAATATCGGTTAAAGTCTTAAAGATGTGCTTGCCATCAACGTCTCCAGAAACCAAGCCCATAGCAATGCCAGCAACTGGAGCCTTCAAAGGAACGCCAGCAGCGAGCAAAGAAAGCGTAGAAGCGCACACGGAGCCCATAGAAGTGGAACCGTTGGAACCAATAGCTTCCGAGACTTGACGAATAGCATATGGGAACTCTTCGCGGCTTGGCAAAACTGGCACCAAAGCCTTCTCTGCCAAAGCACCATGACCAATCTCGCGGCGCTTAGGAGATCCAACGCGACCCGTTTCTCCAGTGGAGTATGGAGGCATCTCGTAGTTATGCATATAGCGCTTGGTTTGTGGGCCAGAAAGCGCATCCACTTGCTGCTCCATCTTAAGCATGTTCAAAGTAGTTACGCCCAAAATCTGGGTTTCACCGCGCTGGAAGAGCGCAGAACCATGAACGCGAGGAACAATATCGACTTCGGCACTAAGCGTACGAATATCGCGCAAGCCACGACCGTCAATTCGGTAATCTTCCGTCAAAATACGACGACGAACAATTTGGCGCTGCAACTCCTTAAAGGCGTTACCAAGCTCCTTTTCCTTCTCCTCATCGTCCATATCGGTAAACTCTTGCGCAATCGCCTCGCGCACGCCTTCCTTAATTTCCGCAATGCGGTCTTGGCGTGGAAGCTTTTCTGCAATAGAAAGAGCCTCGTTCAAATCAGCATGAGCAATCTCGTCGATTCTTGCATAAAGCTCATCCGTATACTCTGGGAACAGCTGGAATTCCTTGGTTTCCTTAGACGCAATTCGCTTCAACTCGTTTTGCGCTTCGCAAATAACCTTAATGAATGGCTTTGCAGCTTCTAAGCCTCCAGCTACAACTTCCTCATCTGGCTTGATTTGACCCTCATTATAAATCAAATTCCAAGCATTCTTACCGGCGCCAGCTTCGATCATTGCAATCGCAACATCGCCATTTTCAATAACGCGACCAGCAACAACAATCTCAAATACAGCGCGCTCACGCTCACTCCAACGTGGGAATGCAACCCACTGGCCATCAATCAAAGCCAAACGCACACCAGAAACTGGGCCTTCAAATGGCAAACCAGAAATCATAGTAGAGGCAGATGCAGCGTTCAAAGCAATAACGTCGTAAGCATCATCTGGATTAATTGCCAAAATCGTTTCTACAACTTGCACTTCGTTACGCAAAGTGTGTGGGAAAAGTGGACGCAACGGGCGGTCAATAATACGGCACGCAAGCGTTGCCTCATTTGACGGGCGTCCTTCTCTGCGGAAGAAAGATCCTGGAATCTTACCAGCAGCGTACATTTTTTCTTCCACATCCACAGTCAGTGGGAAGAAATCGTAGTTTTCTTTTGGACTAGATCCTGCAGTCGTCGTCGACAAAATCATGGAATCATCATCCAAGTATGCGGCAACAGCACCGTCAGCCTGCTGAGCGAGGCGACCAGTTTCAAAGCGTAGCGTACGCTTTCCAAATGAACCATTATCAATAACGGCTTCTACAGCCTTAATTTCGGGACCCTCCACGGGTTCCTCCTTTTCTTAACTTACCTAATCAACCAACATGCGTCGTCATTGGCAGACTCGCTTTTTTGTTACCTTTACCTAACATCCGCGCGAATCTTTGCAAAATGCATAACCAACATTTCGTAGTTTTTTGTTTCGGTTACTTCAATCATCCATATTCAATTATGTTTTATTCTTCAGTTATAAATCCCACAAACTTAAGAACTTGCTAAAACTAAATCACTTAAATCTTAAATCTTAAATCGCTTAAATACTAAATCATTTAACCTTAAATCAATTATTCTTAAATTATTTAGCTTAGAATCTAAATCGTTAATCCTAAATCTTCAAACCTAAATCTTCAAACCTCAAATTCAGCCATTTAATCAAGCTTTTTAATTCTACTTCAAACACACTAAATTCACTAGAATTGCATAAACAATACGCATAAATACAGATGCATAAATACAAAAGCCCGAGCTTACGCTCGGGCAAAAAGACTTATCGACGCAATCCGAGTCGATCAATCAAGGAACGATAGCGATTAATGTCTACGCGCTTCAAGTAATCAAGAAGACGACGACGGTCACCAATCATGAGCATCATACCACGACGAGAGTGGTGATCATGCTTGTGTTCCTTCAAGTGATCGGTAAGGTCGGAAATGCGCTTGCTGAGCAAAGCAACCTGAACCTCTGGGGAACCCGTGTCACCCTCGTGCGTTGCGTATTCGTTGATAATGTTCTTCTTATCTTCAGCCGTTAATGCCACGGCGTCCTCCTTATATAGTTACTGCGCGGTGCCGCATCCTTTAATACAGCGCTTGCAAATCCGCGGGCGTTACACGCCGATTTTCGATTTTACAACTATGCCCAAACAAGCTTATAAAGCCTACATAGCAGTAATAAATCCGCCAAAAATCACTACAAGAATCGCAAGAACTTCAATAGCATAAAACATTATGAACGAAGCCCAGCTGCGAGTCAAAACGTTTAATCGCGACTTTTTAGGAACCATTACAAGCAATCCAACAAACAAAATCGCATAAACAGCAACGCCAAATCCAGCAGAGATTATTCCAAGATTTGCAGCATTTGCAAGTCCACTTGCTGGCCCGTAAACTACGTATGTTGAATACCAAAAACTTAAGCGCAACAAGCATAATCCGCTAATAAATTGTTCAATTGTTAGAAAAACAACAAACAAGAATCGCCAAAGCCATCTACTAGACTCAATTAGCGCCATTGCCAAAGCTGTAGCAGTTGCAACTGTTGTAACCCAAGCAATAAACACAACTCCCTGTGCAGATAATCCAGAAAAATTCTTAACAACCCAAGCAGTGTGTTGAACTGCCAAAGTTCTACCTGCCCAATAAGGAACAACAACCGCTACAAGAAGAATCGCAAAATAAAGCACCCAACGCTTAGGATTTGAGTGGCGCTTGGAGATATCTGCTATAGAAAGCTCCGACTCCAATTCGCCAGGCGACTCAAGGGTTTCATCTGCGTTAGCATTAGCAGCATTAGCGTTTGCTTTACGCTGATCCATCTCTTGCACTCTCCTTTAACGTGCTAAACTCTTAGTGCTGATTAGACTAGATTAAATTTGTTACAACAAATCTAGTAATGGCAAATCTTAGTGAATACCTTACCAGCCACATTCCCCTATCTAAAGCGTGCAATATAATGATACTCCACGCGATTGCAACAAAATGCGCAATCACAAACAGATTTAGGTACATACATGGGTTTTATTCATTTTATTCTCAACCTTCTTAAAGATCCGCGCTCTGCTATAGCTGGCTGGATTGCTATGGGAACTGCACCCGCACTAGGATTGATTTTTCTAATCATCTTTATTGAAACAGGCGTTGTGTTCTTCCCATTCTTGCCTGGCGATTCCTTGCTTTTTGCTGCTGGATTCTTTGCAGCACCAGATGCACAAACAGGTAAAAGCTCGCTTCCACTTGCGATTTTGCTCGTAGTTGTTTGGCTTGCGCCCATTATTGGCGACCAATGCAACTACTTTATTGGCCACTTTTTTGGCAGGCGAATCGTTGAATCAGGCAAAGTTAAAGCCCTAACGCCAGAACGCATTGCTAAAACAGAGCAAATGATTGATAAGTGGGGGCCAATTGCCGTGTTCTTAGGCAGATTCTTCCCATTTATACGCACATTTATGCCATTTATTTCTGGCATTTCTGGCATGCGCTGGACTCGTTTTACTCCTTTTTCTGTTCTTGGCGGAATAGTGTGGTCATCGCTTTTTACTCTTCTCGGCTACTTCTTTGGCAATATTCCTTTTGTTCAAAAGAATTTTGAGCTTGTTATAGTGGCGATTTTGCTTATTTCTCTTGTTCCAACTTTTATTGGTCTTTACAAGGCTCACGCTGCCAACAAAGCCAAAAAACGCTTAGAAAACGAAGCGCACCAGAATTAGCTTAACAAAATAACTTAAGCAAAATAACTTAAGCAAAATTAATCGTGTTTTACAACACTCCATCACTTCTAGCGTTGTACTTTTACGCATTTTGTAGTACAGTGTGCAGAGTTGTGTAAAACATTGGGGCTATAGCTCAGTTGGTAGAGCGCTTCGTTCGCATCGAAGAGGTCGTGGTTTCGATTACCATTAGCTCCACTAAGCCCACTGCATTCATTCCACCGCAGTGGGCTTTTTCTTTGCAAATCCTAAACATCGCCGTTATCGAATATATTTTCAATCGAATCGATAAGCGGATCTGCCTGGCTCATTATGTTCTTAACTCTGTTATCAACGTTTTTATTTTGCGACTTCAAAGACCGCGCTAAATCCAACGCATCGTCAAAAATCTTTTCAACAATATCTTGATTTACGCCATCTGCCTTAAATTGCGCACTCCAAGAGTTCAGGGACTCAAACACAATCTCACTTGCATCTATTTTTACAATCTCATTTTCGTTTTTCTTTGCATTTTCAACAAAAGCGCGCAACTTTCCAGCATACTCTCGCACTTTAGGCTTTGGCTTAGCTTGCGAATAGTTCGTAAGATCTAAGTAGCCTTTGCCAAGCGTGGAATACATTAACGCTGACTCATAATCCTTTGCTTTAACACCCTTTAGCGCCTCTTCAAACCACTTTGCAGACTGTTCAATACGTTCCTTTCTATTCGCACTACTTGATTCTTCTTTATCTTTAACACCGTAATACCAATACGCTTTTCCAACAGATAAGCATAATTCATACCAATCTTCGGATTTTTTAAGATCCGACTTGTACTTATTAACAAACGACGTAAAATCTTCTCTTTCGCTTGCACTCCATCGAAAATCTTCAATCTGGTTTACTAAAAGTCGCAACGCTGGCTGAATGGATATAGGCTGAACATTTGCATTAAAAAGCTTTACTTGTAAAGACATAGCTTTGTTAACATATTCAACAATTTGCTTAGAATCTGTTGATTTTGCAGCCTTAGACATGTACTTTTTATATTCTTGAACACTGCTTGTTATGTTGCTAGCGTTCTTGTTTTTTGTAGGAATATTGCCGCTTTTTACATATGAGCGCAGCTCTATTACTTTTGCTCTACTTGCGTTTGTTATTACGGATTTACAAGCAAATGCAAAAACAATACATCCAATAAATGCCATTAAGGCGCAACAAACAATCTTAAAAATGTTTTTCTTACCATTTTTAATACCATTTTTCTTATGCCTTTTGCCAATATTTTGATCACCACTTTCCACGCGCAATCGCGAGCGAGCACGGCTACTACGACTTGCATCATATTTTTTGCGAGTTTGCGCACCTTTCGCACGTCCTTTATTGCGCAAAACAAGACCAGATTCTTCCATATTTGACTCAACTTTTTCGCCAAATTCTAAATCTTCTAAACAATCTTTTAACGCTTGAGAAAACTCCGCACAATCTTCGTATCGTTCCTTTGGATTATGCGCCAATGCGCGCATTAACACATATCGCACACCACTATCGCAATCGTCGCAGCTCAAGTCGAAGTTAGTAAGCGGATGCGATTTATTAGAATCCTTAAAATCTAAAGTCTTATTACTAGAAAAACTAGAAAAATCGGAATCGTTAAAATGTAAAGAGGAATCAGAATGATTGGAACTCTCGCAATAGCACGTACCAGTAAGCGCGTAAAACAACGTTGCTCCAAGCGCATAAACATCTGTAAAAATGCCAATTTTTGCACCCTGCTCAAAAAGCTCGGGAGCAGCAAACCCATATGTTGCAAAACGTGCATCTTGCTTAAATCGACTTGGTTGCGCCAAAACACCATCTTCGCCTTTAAGCTCTAATGCAGAGCCAAAATCAATTAGATGCACGCTAGAATCATTAGAAATCATAACGTTAGAAGGCTTTAAGTCGCAATAAACAACAGCTGGATTTAACGAGTGAAGATATTGCAATAATTCGCATAGCTGGATTCCTAAAGCGCATACTTGACTAGGAGCAATAACTCCGCTTTGCGTAATAATCGTTTTTAGCGAACTTCCTTCAACATAGTCGCGAACTGCGTACGCTCTGCCATTTTCCTCAAAAAAATCAACGATTCTAGGAATACAAGGATGATTGCAATGATTTAGAACCTCTACTTCTGCTCGAAGCGATTGCAAAATCAAAGCTTTTTTATCACTATCTAGATGCTCATCAGACGTTTCTTTAACAGCCCATTTTTTGTGTAAAACATTATCTACAGCAAGATAAACGCTAGAAGTTCCACCCGAACCGAGTTTTCCCAAAAGCTGATATTTTCCACCTACACAAACCATATTTACCGCACTTTCATAAAAACAAACCGATAATAATCCTGTGCGCTAAACTCTATGCACTAATTCATGCAAAGAAAAGACTTAATGGAAAATGTGTACCAAAGCCATCAAAGCCCTAGAAAAATAAGGGAAAAGTTATCCACATTGCTTACATTACTTACATTGCTTGCATTGCTTGTATTAATCACACTAATCAATGTCTGCGCCAAGAGCAGTGAGCTTACCTCTAAAGTCTGCATAACCGCGGTCAATAAGCGAAATACCCTTAACGTTAGATGGCCCCTTAGCTGTAAGAGCGGCAATAAGATGACTAAAACCGCCACGCAAATCTGGAACATCAATATCTTGACCAGTAAGAGGCGTTGGTCCAAAAATCACAGCAGAATGCTTGTAATTGCGCTGCTGGAATCGACAAGGAAGCGAACCTAAGCACTCGCGATACAGCTGAATCATTGCGCCCATTTGCACAAGCGGCTTTGTAAAGCCAAAACGATTCTCGTACACTGTTTCGTGCACAATGCTCAGGCCTTTAGCTTGCGTTAAAGCAACAACAAGCGGCTGCTGCCAATCTGTCATAAAACCAGGGTGAACGTCGGTTTCAATAGCAACTGGATGCAAGTCTCCACCTGGATGCCAAAATCGAATACCATTATCTGCAACGTCAAATTGGCCGCCAACTTTGCGGAACACGTTTAAGAATGTCATCATTTCTGGCTGAGTTGCGCCTTTAATAAACACATCTCCGTGAGTCGCAAGCGCCGCCGAAGCCCAAGATGCCGCCTCAATCCTATCTGTTAAAGCAGTGTGATTGTAACCTTGAAGCTTATCAACGCCCTCAATTCTAAATGTGCGATCAACGTCTACAGAAATGATTGCGCCCATTTTTTGCAAAACAGCCACCAAATCCATAATCTCAGGCTCGATTGCTGCACCCGAAAGCTCCGTTTTCCCTTCTGCAAGAACAGCAGCAAGAAGAGTTTGCTCAGTGGCACCAACCGAAGGGTAAGGAAGATGGATTTTAGTTCCATGCAAGCCGTTTGGGGCAGTAATGTGAATACCGTCTTCGTGGTCTTTATTTACATTTGCGCCGAGCTTGCGCAAAGTTTCAAGATGGAAGTCTATAGGACGCCCACCAATATTGCACCCACCAAGCGCTGGAATAAAAGCCTCGCCAAGCCTGTGAAGAAGCGGGCCAGAAAAAAGAATCGGAATACGAGAAGACCCCGATAACGTGTCTACGTCGGCAACGTCTGCAAGTTGAACATTGCTTGCGTCGATGCTAACAACGCCTGCAGCACCATCAACGCTTACATTTACACCGTGCAATCGAAGCAAATCCGAAACAACGTGAACATCTCTAATCTCTGGAACATTCTTTAACACGGATTTTCCAGGAGCAAGCAGCGCTGCAACCATCGCCTTGCTAACAAAGTTTTTTGCGCCACGAACTTTAATCGTTCCGTTAAGCGGCTTGCCACCTTCTACATGTAAAACGTCTGCAGCGTCGATGCCACTTTCGTTATGTTCAGCCGTGTTTTGCGCAGACACATTTACCTCTTTCGTTTGCAACTAAAACTAATAACTATAATACCGATACGCGTGCCAATCGTATGTAAACGACGTTGCAATCGCACAATAATCGCACGCTATTTTGCAACTATAGACCGCCATCTTCTTAAAATCCTTGCAAAAAGTGAAGGCTTTTGCAATAAATCAACTTCTGGCAAATCGTGACTACAATCCGCGTTTAATCCATATGTGTACGCTTTTTTAGACGATGCTTTGCCAACTAAATCGCCAAATTCCAGCATTTGCGTTCTAGGCTCATAAGGGTGACGAATGTCGAACTCAAGAAGCCTTGCTCCGCATTTAGAAGCCACTGGCCCATAAGACGCAAATCCGCACGTTGCAGTGGCCATTAGAAGCATGCCAGAATCCTTGCACCTGCCCGCAAACGCGTTTCTGTGATCGTGCCCTGCGCAAAAAGCAAAAGCACCAATCTTTTGCAAAATATTGTATTCCCCACTGTCTTTATCTGGGCAGCTCACGCCTTCTCCAAGATATCCATCTGGCAAAACGCGATTATCGTCTAAAGCGTAGTATTTTCCAGCAAAACGCCTGTAACCTTCGATTGCGTTTTCTTTAGCAGCACAATCTTTAGGAACTTCGCGTAGTAAATCGTAGTATTGCGGAAGCGGAAAATGCTGAAAAACGCAGAATTTTGGCGGCAAAAAGTTTGGCAAATCCGCTAAAAAGTCAAGTGCCTTACTAGAAGGACTTCCGTAGCCGCCACGCTTTTCATAATCGCCAGAATCTACAAGAACAATAGAAAATACGACTTTTTCTTGATTTACGTCCATAACAGGCAAAGCAAAAGTTCCTGCTTTGCAAGGAAATATGATTTGATTTGGCAAAATGCTTTTTGGAAGAGACATTGCGGATCCGCTAGAAAATTCCCCATCGGTTTGCTGGCGATTCAAGCATCCCGAAAACTCTTGATACAACGAATCCAGCTCGCTATTGCTTAATCCGCACTGAAAATCGTGATTCCCGTACGTTAGCGCCCAAGGAATTGAGCGATCTTCTAAAGGCTTTACCATGCGCTTAATATGCTCTAAGACTTTTTTGCGCGTATCTTGCAAATCTTTTTCATGAGACTTGCGAGCATCTACTCCACGGTCATCTACTCCACGGTCATCTTGCGACTCATCCCAGCGCCTTCGCACAAAAGTGTTCGCAAAATCTTTAGCATACCCTGCAATTTGATTGCCACTAAAAATCACAATATCTGGCTTAACTGCATCGCAAGCAGACTCTATTAGCTTAATCGTATCTTTGCTGATTTTTGGCGCATCTTGAACATCTGCAAACTGTAAAACACGGAATTTTCCCGAAAGATGAAATTGCAACTTACCTAATCTTGCAGAGACGGATGTTGGAAGCTTTGACGAATCAGATGCATTAGATGACTTAGCAAAACTTGACGACTTAGCGTTTGGAGAAGTCACCTGCCCATTTAGACTACTTTCCAAAATCTTAGAGTCGCTTTTATCAGATTCTGCAATTTCTAACATAGTTCAAGCATACGGCACAGCATCTGGCGTATCAACAAAACACGGAAAAACGCGGAAAAACACTGCAGAAGGCTGCAAAACGCCGCAAAAATAGCGTTTTTTTACAATATTTTAAGATAACTTTAAGCTAATAACCTATTCGCATTAAGAAAAGAGTGGTTACATATAAAGCATAGACGAAATAAATCACAATAATCAGTGATTTAGAACTAATAACTGAACCTCTCTTCTTCTCTTCTTTCAAACCCCGAGCCAATCACTCGGGGTTTTGTTTTGCGTAAAACTTGCACAAGAGGCACGTAAGATTCGAGGGTTATAGGCCAAAAAGTGTGTAAAGCTAAGCTGATGAATATTCGCACAAGAGGCGCGTAAGCAGCAAAACAGAAACCAATTGACGCACTTTGTACGTAATCTAGGCCAAATTTGGTACAAAACCCGTCACATCGTTCGCGCGGATTAGTTGCGCGAACGTCCTCGCTTGCGTTGAAAGCACACCGTGCTTTCAACCTTGAGCAAGCTCAGCGCTCCGAATTGCATTTTCGCGCTACGCTTTAAGCGAAAAAGCAGGTCGTCGCGCCCGCGATTACGAGAGCTATTCGCTGGGGTACCTGGACTCGAACCAAGAATGGATGAACCAGAATCACCTGTGTTGCCAATTACACCATACCCCAATTGGCAGGCTTCGCGGCTCTTGGAACCGTTCCGTCTTTGTACCCCCGACCGGATTTGAACCGGTGTTGGCGCCGTGAGAGGGCGTAGTCCTAGGCCGCTAGACGACGGGGGCTTAATTTATTTGCTACGCCTCTAGACGCAACAAATGTCGACTTTACAACATAATGCAAATATGTGCAACTAGCGGCGTGTCGCGCTACATCCAAATCGACCATAAATCAGCTACAAAAATGCCCCCAATCAAGCAAAAATCAACAAGCATTGGGGGCAAATCGCGTTAGAGCTTAATCATTTTTTACAAATGCTCACGCAATCCAGCTAAACGAGCCAAAGTCACGTCTTTGCCAACGATTTCCATGGACTCAAACAGTGGCGGAGAAACGCGGCGGCCAGAAAGTGCAACTCGCACAGGGCCAAACGCCAATCGCGGCTTATACCCAGCTTCCTCAACAAGCTTCTTGTTCAAAAGCTCGTGCAAAGAATCCGTATGCCAATCAGAAGCATCAACACCATTCAAAGCAGCGAGCGCAGCATCAAGAACCTCGCCTGCAGATTCCTTAAGCTGCTTACGCGCATCGTCATCTGGCTCAATGTAGCCATCTTCGCTTAACAGGCTACCAACCATGCCAGCAACTTCGCCAAGCAAGCGCACGCGAGGCTGAACAAGAGGAGCAGCAGCGGTGAGCACTTCACGCTCGCGGTCAGTTAACGCATCCCAAGAATCGGCACTTACTACGCCATCTTTATGCAAGTAAGGCACAGAGCGATTCAAGAAGTCTTGCGAATCTAGCATGCGAATATGCTCAGCATTAATGGAAATTGCTTTGTCTAAGTCGAAGTGTGCAGGGTTTGCCTTAACGTCTCGAACGTCAAACTTTTCAATCATCTCGTCCATAGAGAACACATCGCGATCAGGCGCAATCGACCATCCAAGCAAAGCCAAGTAGTTCAGCAAGCCTTCTGGAATAAAGCCGTTATCCCTATGCAAGAACAAGTTGGACTCAGGGTCTCGCTTAGAAAGCTTCTTCTTGCCTTCGCCCATAACATAAGGCATATGGCCGTAAAGCGGAGTTTCCTTAGCAATTCCCATTTCCATAAGATAACGGTAAAGCACAATCTGGCGAGGTGTGGAGCTAAGAATATCTTCGCCACGCAAAACCACGTTTACATCCATTAACGCATCGTCAACAGGGTTTGTAAGCGTGTAAAGTGGATCTCCATTTGGTCGAACAATCACATAATCAGGAACAGAACCCGCCTTAAAAGTGATTTCACCACGAATTAAATCGTTAAAAGTAATGTCTTCATTTGGCATCTTTAAGCGAAGCGCAGGCTTGCGGCCTTCATCGCGGAAAGCTTGCTTCTGCTCTTCCGTAAGATTGCGATCGTAGCCATCGTAGCCAAATTCAGCTGGACGGCCAGCAGCAATATTGCGCTCCTTAATCTCTTCAGGAGTAGAGAAGGATTCGTAAGCGTATCCTGCATCGAAAAGCTTTTGTGCTACGTCTTTATAAATTTCCATACGCTGGGACTGGCGGTATGGCCCGTTATCTCCGCCAACATCAATGCCCTCGTCCCAATCAATATTTAGCCAACGAAGAGCCTCAATAATCTGCTGATAGCTTTCCTCGCTATCTCGCTCATTATCTGTATCTTCAATGCGGAAAAGCAACTTGCCATGCGTGTGGCGAGCCTCCGCCCAATTAAACAGCGCGGTACGAACCATACCTACGTGAGGTGTACCAGTTGGCGAAGGGCAAAAACGCACGCGAACATTCTTTGGAAGTTCAGGCTTTGTGGATTTTGTTGCATTATTAGCAACTTCTTGAGTTTCCTCTGTATCAGTCATAGGTTCCATTGTGCCGCGCGTTACGGACGTGCCTATCTAGTCAAGAGCTTGAGTCGATTCCTTATTACCTTCCACATGCGCAAACTTAGCAGCAAGAGCTTCGCGAGACTTTCTATCGTCTTCTTCTTTTGCAAGCTTCTTAGCCTCTTCTGGGTCCCAAAGAACATCTTCCTTATGCTTTGACCATTCACGCTCAAGCAATGGAGCCGCAAATTCAACCAGCGCGCTCATATTATTTTCACTATTTTCGCCATTTTCGCCATCATCGCCAGTCTTACCACTTTTTGCGCAATCAACAAGCGCACGCCACTGATCGTCCTTAAACATCATTCGCGGAACTCCAGCACACTCGCACACCTCGTTAATATATAGGAATATAGGCAAAGTTTCATAAATGTTGCTGGTTTTTTCAATAAGACTTTTAAGAATAGATAGTATTGCCGTAATTTTTTGCGATTCTACAGGATTAATCCCGTAAAAATCGCGCTCTTGTTCATATGATTGTTCACACTCTTGTTTTGCGCACCTAAACGCATCTTGCAAGCTCTCAACGCTCCAATTCCCTGCAACGCTTAGAGAATCCGCAGCACCGTTGATTGCGTTAACATCGTTAGAAAGATTGGACTCAAGCTTGTTGAAAATAGCGCTAACATCATTCGTGTTATTTTCTAGCTCTTCTTGCGCTTCGCTATAGTCTGGGTCGTAGCATAAATCCATATCATCGTAAGCGTTTGCTGCAGCCAAAAGCGCGTCAACTATCTCCTGCGGGCGCCCTGGAATCACATCCGCACCTTCATACACAAACTCTGCATCTGGAACAGTAACGTCTAAATCCGTAATAATTCGTGCAATAGCGCGAATCGCCCTAACTTCTAGGTTTTCCGCATATTTTGCGTCATTATCTAAATGGCGAGCCTCGCTTAAAGGCCACAATTTAGTTAAATCCGCGGCCTTCTTTGCAGCAGACTCAAGCAAATCTAAAGCTTTTGAATCCAGCTTTTCTACAGAATCACCCATAATAACGCTCCTTCGCATTAGCCGTAAAAAACACGGTTTCTACGCATCTTTTATGCATATTTTAAAGTCTACTGCTTATTATTCCACACGTTCTACTGCACACGCGCCGCAGGATCCACATATGTGATGGAAAGCACATTCATATTTGCGCAATCGAACGTAATCGACGTAATCGACGCCAAAGCCGTCTTGCGCAAAAGCATATTGTGCTCCGCGTGACCTGTTTCTAGCAGATGACGATAAGACCATATTGGCGATTCATGCGTTACAGCTACGATTTGTTCTCCTGGGTGATTTTTCACTTGTTCGCGCGCAAAATCGCCAACGCGATCTGCAATGCTTTTGTAGGATTCTCCCCAACTCGGCTTCCACAAGTTAGATACAAGCTTCCAATTATTGTTTTTCCACAAAGCGCCTTCGCCGTAGCCGATTCTTTTTCCGCGAAAATTGTTTTCCGCTTCGATTAGACGATTGTCTAAAATAATCGGGCCAATTTGCAAAGCGTTTGCGATTTGTTGCGCCGTTTCTTGTGTGCGCTCCAAAGGAGACGAATAAATCGCACTAATTCCGCGCATTTGTGGAACAGTCGCAATGTATTTTGCTGTAGCTTGAGCCATTTTTAAGCCGCGATTAGATAAGTGAAATCCTGGGAGTCTCTCGTAAAGCACGTGATTTGGATTTTCCACTTCTCCGTGGCGCACAAAATGAATAGTCGTAGCTGGCATATTTTCTAAACCTACTTCCAAACCTACTTCCATCCTTTTGGAGTGTGACTTAGCGACCACTCGCCCAACTTGTGAGCAAAAGTATTGTCTTTAGCGGCATCATAACCAGGTTTTTGTGACTTTGTGTCATCTAAAAGCCATTTTCTAATAACAAAATTCCACACAGCTACAACAACTGTTGCAATAAGCTTGCCAATGTTTGTGCGAAGCATGTAAATCGCAGTACCGCGCAAAGCTTGCGACATTCCAAGCGTGCTAAGCCAAATAATCGCATCATTAATAAGCAAACCAATAACTGCAGAAATAACAAAAATCAGCAATTCCATCCAACGAGCCATGTCTTCGCGGTGCTTAAACACGTACTTCATGCTGGCAATGTAGTTAAAAATAAGTGAGATTATAAAAGATATTGTTCCAGCAACAACGTTATTAAGATGCACAAGAAGAAGCAGATTTAGCAACACTACGTCAATAATCAGCGCAATGATGCCTACGATTCCAAACTTAACAACCTGTTCAATAAGTTTTTTCATACATTCAATTAAACACGCGGAGGTTAACAATTCACTATAATTATTGCGTAACACAAGTTTATTATTGCGTAGCGCAAGTTGCGTAACACAAGTTTATAAAACTTAGCAAGTTCATAAAATTTAGCAAAGGAGCAATTATGCCAGTTATTCACACTCACGTTTCTGTAAGCACTACACCTGCTCAGCGCGATGCCTTAAAAGCAGCGTACGGCAAGGCGATTAGCGCGGTTCCAGGCAAAAGCGAGCATTGGCTTATGTGCCCATTTGAAGACAACATGCCAATTTATTTTGCAGGAGATAATACTAAGCCTGCAGCTTACGTTGAAGTGAACGTGTTTGGTTCTAGCGTTCCAGGCTCGGCTTGGGAAAAGTTGACAGAGCAGATTATGGCAGCTTTGAATCGCGAGCTTGGAATTCCACAGGATCGCACTTATATTCGCTACACTGCAACCACTGACTGGGGTTGGAACGGCGGCAACTTCTAGTCGCAAGTCGCAAAAATCGCCATATCTTGTTACGTAAAATACGCACCAAAATATGGCGATTATTTATTATTACAACTATCTATACAAATAGATACAAATAGTCATTAGGATTGATTGCTAAAATTAGGCTCGTCAACAGTAGTTTTAGCAGATACAGCGAACGCATCCGACTCGTCAAGCTCATCATTGCCTGAAGAATAGTCATCGCTACTAGCAACACTGCCTTCAAGATCTGGGCCAGCAGCTACACGAGCCACTTCTTCCATACCTTTGTTGTCACATATAACCATGCGAACATAGCCAACAACAAATCCAACAACAGCAGGGCAAACCCAAGCCATTCCAAATTCCGAGAACGGCAACCAATTTTGAGCAACAATCAACATATCGTTCATATGCAATGCGTTTCGCAAAGCTGTTGGCAAACTATTCAAAAAGTCAAATACAGCTGCAACACCAGTAAAACCAAGTGTCCAAGCATACACGACCTTGGAATTTCCAAAAAGTCGACCGCACAAAGCCAAAAGAATCAATACGATTGACAGTGGATACAAGAACATCAATACTGGAACCGCGTATTCGATGATTGCGCTCAATCCAAAGTTTGCAAGACCAAACGAAACAAGCGTAATCAATACAGCCCAAACACGGTAGCTAGGACCCTTAGGGAATAACTTAGAGAAGGTTTCCGAGCAGCTTACGATTAATCCAACCGCAGTCTTTAAGCAGGCAAGCGTTACAGTTGCAGCAAGTACGAATAAGCCAGCATTCCCAAGATGGTAACGTGCAACTTGTGCCAAAGTTACGCCACCATTTTCCGCAGGTGGGAACAGAGCACGGCTACGCACACCAACAACAACAATCGCAACATAAATCAAAGCCATTAGCAAGCAGCTAAAGAATCCAGAGCGAGCAGTATTTACTGCCACATCTTTAGGATCTTTTACACCAAACTGGCGAATGGTGCTAACAACCACAATTCCAAATGCCAAGCTAGCTAAAGCATCCATTGTGTTGTAGCCATCTAAGAATCCCGTAAAGAATGACTTATTAACGTAATTTCCCATAGGAGCAGCATCTGAAGAAGCACCGCTTATAGGGGAAAATAGTGCCGTAAATACCAAAACCGCTAGGAACACAAGGAAGATTGGCGTAAGAACTTTACCAACCCATGTGAGTATGCCGCTTGGTTTCATAGCAAAGAAGAACGCGAGCGCAAAGAACACTACAGAGAACAAGAACAAGTACAATTGCCCATTCCCGTCTTGCGGAATAATTCGCTCCAAGCCAACAGTGTATGAAGTTGTTGCACAGCGCGGAATTGCAAAGAACGGGCCAATTGTTAAATAAAGAACGCATGTAAAGAACATGCCGTATTTTTTGCTAGCTTTGCTCGAAAGCTCAAAAAGTCCGTTTGCGCGACTCATTGCAAGAGCCGTAACGCCTAACAATGGCAAGCCAACGCCAGTAACAATAAAGCCTAATGCTGCAGGAGCAGAATTGTTTCCTGCGTTAGCACCAAGGAATACTGGGAAAATCAGGTTTCCAGCGCCAAAGAACATGCCAAACAACATGACCGCCACGTACGCGGATTCAATAATTGTCAAGTTCCTTTTTTTCGGGGCACTGTCTGTGCTGACACTTTGTGTTGTGACGCTCATGCTTACACCTCCTATATGGTGAAAATTGTTTAAGCATATTATTTAACGCATTGAATAACAAAACTGAAACCGAAAAATAATATTAGGGGGTATATTAATAAATCGCATGTACTTAATCGACAAAAATTTGCAATTTCGCGCGTGTCTTCTAATCAAAAATAAAAGGACGCTAACATAAAAGCTAGCGTCCTAAATAAAGGGTAAATGCGCTAAATCACATCTTTTCTGGCGCACTAACACCAAGCAAATCAAGGCCTTCTGCAATTACCGTACGCACAGCCGAATTAAGCTTAAGTCGAGCTGCAGCTCGTGCTGGCTCTGGGCACTTTGCAATGCGAACTGCCTCGCGCTCTGCTTCTGGCAAGCGATTTTCTGGGTCACTCAACTCCATTGGCACTACGCGCTCAAGGTTGTACCACTTGTGGTAGCTTGCAGCCAAATCCTCAAGATAATGCGCAACTCTGTGCGGAGCGCGCAAATCGCCAGCTTGCGCCAAAGCTGCAGGCCATTGCGCCAAAGCAGCCAACACTTCGCCGTCTGCCTCAGTATTAAGCAAGCTTAAATCGGCTCCGTCTGCACTAATTCCAGCGTCTGCCGCGTTACGAGCCACATTGCAACTGCGCGCGTGAGCATATTGCACATAATACACAGGATTATCGTTGCTGTGAGAAGCAAGCAAATCCAAATCAATATCAACGCTTGTGTTGTAATCTGTGCGCGCAAGCGAGTAGCGCGAAGCATCAACGCCAATTGCATCGTCTAAATCGTCAATTGTGATGACGTTTCCAGCGCGCTTGCTCATGCGTACAGGCTTGCCATCCTTCATAACATTTACCATCTGGCCAATAAGAATCTGCATATTTTCGCCAGGATTGTCTCCAAAAGCTGCGCACATTGCCATCATTCGGCCAATATAGCCATGGTGATCCGCGCCAAGCATGTAAATTGCTACGTCTGCAGGATTCTGCTCGCGATGGCGCTTGTTGCGATAGTACGCAATATCTGCAGCGAAGTAGGCGTAATTGCCGTCAGACTTAATAATTACGCGATCCTTGTCGTCGCCATGCTTAGTGGATTCAAACCAAGTTGCGCCGTCTTTTTCGAAAATGTCCCCGCGAGAACGCAAGTCTGCAATAGCGCGCTCAACTTCGCCATCCTCGTACAAGCTGTTTTCGTGGAACCACACGTCAAAACCAACACGAAAATCACGCATTGACTTGCGAATTTCCGCAAACATCATTGGAACTGCACGCTTGCGGAACTCTTCTCGCTGCTCGGAATCGCCTTCGCCAAGTGGCAATCCTTCCTCGTCTTTTCCAAGATCGATTCGTGGCAAAGAAAGAATATCAATGCCATCTGCTTGCGCTTCTTTTATAACAGCGTCCGCGATTTCGTTAATATACGCGCCTTTGTAGCCGTCTGCAGGCGTTTCTTCGCCGTGAGCTGCAGCAACTAAAGACTTTGCAAAACGGTTGATTTGCTCACCGTGATCGTTGAAGTAGTATTCGCGCACAACTTTTGCGCCGTTCGCTTCCAAAACTCGAGCCATAGAATCGCCAACTGCTGCCCAGCGCGTGCCACCAATGTGGATTGGACCAGTTGGATTTGCGGAAACAAACTCAAGATTCAAAGTTTTGCCGCTCAAATGCGTATTTTTGCCAAAATCCGCACCCTGATTTAAGACCTCGTCTACAACTGCCGCTGCAGAAGCAGAATCAAGCGTTATGTTAATAAAGCCAGGACCTGCCACCTCTACGAGCGAAATACCTTCTGCTTCTTGCAAACGATCGGCGAAAAGTTCGGCTAAATCGTGAGGCTTCATACCAGCTTTTTTAGCTAGCTGCATAGCAACGTTTGTAGCCCAATCGCCGTGTGCGCGATCTTTTGGTCGCATAACTGCAAGTTTTTCGGCAACAGGAATCAAATCTTCTGTTAAACTGCCAGCTTTACCGCTTGCTATTAAATCTTTAGCAATTTTTTCAATTAATTCACTTAAGCTTTCTGGATTCATGGTTTACAGTCTAGCGTTACCGCGCGATGCTTCGCGATTGCAATACACAAAAAGCGCTGGAGTCGAAGATTGACTTCCAGCGCTTTTGTTTTGCGACTAATCACAAGCAGCTTACGATTAGCTACTTTAGTTACTTGCGATTAATCATTTTTAATTATTTGCAAACTACTTCTTTTTTGCAGGAGCTTCACCGAGTTCGCTTTGAGCAACAGAAACATTTACATTAGCTGCATCAGATTCCGCAGATTCAGATTCAGAATCAGAAGAATCTCCAGCATCCGCAGCCTTAACAGCGTTAAGCTTTACTTCTCCAGTAACGCGTCCAGCTTCCGCAACGTCTCCCAAAGTTTCCTCAACAGCCTTATAAGCGTTTTCTGCTACGTTCAAAGTCACTTGCAAAATAGGAGTCTTCATAGAAACTTTTGCTTCAGACTTAATCTTGCGCAAAGTAGCCAAAGCCTCGCCCGCGTAAGCCAAAGTGTCTGCAGAAACTCCGTTTGCAGCAGCCTCATACGCCTTAGCGCATGGCCAGCTAGCACGATGCACAGAACCTTCGCCGTCATGCATCCAGCTCCACACTTCTTCCGTAGCGTAAGGCAAGTAAGGAGCAAGCAAACGAGCCAAAGCGTCGAGTGCAAGACCAAGAGTTGTGCGAGCAGACTTTACAGCAGATTCGCTTGGAGTGCGTCCCGTGGATTCCGCAGTTCCATAAGCACGATTCTTTGCAAGCTCAATGTAATCGTCGCAGAACTCCCAGAAGAAGGTTTCGATTGCTTCCAAAGCCTTAGAATGCTCATAAGATTCAAGCGCATCAGTTGCGGTACGAATAACGGATGCAAGCTTTGCCATAACAGAGCGATCCAAAACTTCCGTAACGTCTGCAAAATCCCAATCCGCGCTGGCAGACTCAAGAACCTGATGTTCCTCGTCTTCGCGACCAATCGCGAGCGCAAACTTTGTAGCATTCAAAAGCTTAATCGCAAGGCGGCGTCCAATCTTCATTTGGCCTTCGTCGTAAGTTGCATCCAAGCCAAGCTTTGCAGAAGTTGCCCAGTAGCGCACAGCATCCGCACCAAACTCTTCGATTGGCTTATTTGGCACAACCACGTTGCCCTTAGATTTAGACATCTTCTTGTGGTCTGGGTCTAGAATCCAGCCAGAAAGCGCAGCATGCTTCCAAGGCAAGCAGCCGTTTTCAAGATGCGCGCGATCAACCGTACTAAACAGCCAAGTACGAATAATATCCTGGCCTTGTGGACGCAAATCCATTGGGAAAGTAGCCTTAAACAAAGCTTGATTTTCCTCACCTGGCTCTTCCCAACGAGTCACAATTTGTGGAGTTAAGGAAGATGTAGCCCAAGTATCCATAATGTCTTGCTCAGCAGTAAAGCCATTTGGCTGGTCTCGCTGAGACTCGTCGAAGCCTTCTGGAACGTCAATAGTTGGGTCGATTGGCAAACGGTCTTCGCTAGGCGTCAAAGGATGCTCATAGTCAACTTCCCCATTTTCATTTACTGGATACCATAATGGGAATGGCACGCCGAAGAAGCGCTGGCGAGAAATAAGCCAGTCGCCATTCAAGCCATGAACCCAATTCTCGTAGCGCACGCGCATAAAGTCTGGGTGGAAGTTAAGCTCCTTGCCGCGCTCAATAAGCTCAGCGTTCAGCTTTTCGTCCGTGCCACCGTTCTTTAAGTACCACTGGCGAGAAGTGACGATTTCCAAAGGCTTATCGCCCTTTTCGTAGAAGTTCGTCATACGCTTTGTTGGCTTTGGATCGCCTTCCATATCTCCAGCTGCTTGCAAAGCTTCAACAACTTCCTTGCGAGCAGAGAACGTGGTTTTGCCAGCAATCTTCTCGAACATTTCGCGACCAGACTCGTCCGTAATCCAATCAGGAGTAGTCATTACAATGCGGCCGTTTCGCTGAATAATTGGTCGAGTTGGCAAACTCAAATCGCGCCACCACTCAACGTCTGTTACGTCGCCAAAAGTGCAGCACATTGCAATGCCAGCACCCTTGTCCATTTGAGCTGCAGGATGCGCCAAAATCGGAACCTTCACCTTAAACAGCGGCGAGTAAACTTCTTTGCCAAAGTACTTCTTGTAACGCTCATCGTCAGGGTGTGCAATCAAAGAAGTGCAGGCAGCAAGCAATTCTGGGCGCGTAGTCTCAATATAAATTGGCGTACCATCTTCGAAACGGAACGCAATCTTATGGTAGAAACCAGGATACTCGCGCGCTTCAAGCTCTGCCTGGGCAACTGCAGTTTGGAAAGTCACATCCCACAATCCTGGAGCATCTTTCTGATAAGCCTCTCCACGAGCAAGATTGCGCAAGAATGCTTTTTGCGCAACTCGACGAGGCTGCTCGCCAATAGTGTGGTAAGTTTGCGACCAGTCTACAGAAAGACCGAGCCTGCGCCACAATGCTTCAAAAAGCTTCTCATCTTGAGAAGTCAAGCGCTCACAAAGCTCAATAAAGTTCTGTCTGCTTACAGGAACCTGGTCTTTTGCCTCAATCTTCTTGCCTTCTGTGCCTTCAAATGGCGGCTTAAAATCAGGGTCATACTTAAGCGAAGTATCTACGCGCACGCCGTAATAGTTTTGCACGCGGCGCTCTGTTGGTAAGCCGTTATCGTCCCAACCCATTGGGTAGAACACATCAAAGCCTTGCATGCGCTTATATCGCGCAATCACATCCGTATGCGTGTAAGAAAATACGTGACCAACGTGCAAGTGGCCACTAACGGTTGGAGGTGGAGTATCGATTGAATACACGGCCTTGCGGTCGCGAGAATTGTGGAATTCGTAAGTCTTAGCTTCATCCCAATTACTACGCCATTTGTCTTCAAGACCATCAACACCAACCTTATTAGGCAATGGTGTTAAATGTGCGTGTTTTACTGTGTTATCCTGTTCACTCATGAACTGAATATTAGAAACTCACTGAGACATCGCACTATAACAGAGCACTAAGGACTCACTAAGCCAGCACTATTTAACAGTCACATCATGCAAAGGAAGCAGCTGATCAGTCATGTTAGTAGGATATCCACTCACATTTGACTTTGCAACAACAATGCTGTTTCTTGCGTACAACCATCCCGAAACCGCATAATCGCACAATTCTTTAGCGTACTTTTTAATGTTTTCTTCGTACTCTTGCGGACTTGTAGACTTCATTGCGTCTGCAAAATACTTTTGCGAAGCGTGATCTTGGAACAAGTAGTTAGACTTAGTGTCTGCATACATTCCAGAATCCAAAGTGTGATTAGTCCAAGTAAGAGCTAAGTCGTATTTGCCTTCGCGTATTCGTTGATCGATTACACTTTGGTCTAATTCTTCTAGTTTTACTGGGAATCCACCTGCATAGCTTAAGTTTTTTGCCATTTGATCGCAAACACTAGCCATTCCAGTCGGAACAAGCATTGTGATTCCGCGCAAATATCCTGCAACAAAGTAGTGGTACATACCGTAAGCTTTTTGAACGTCGTGAGGATACGTATTACTAAAATCTTCATATCCTGGAGACATAGGGTCGATTGGACCGCCAACAAGCTGGCCTCCAAAAGGATCGGAAGCAAGAATAACATTTGGCTCAATCACGTGTCTTGCAGCTCTACGAATTTGCTGATCGCAGAACATAGATGACATTCCCGTGTTAAAAGCAAACATTCTTAATCTTGTGCTTTTTCCCTTTACCAACTTAGTGTTTGACATTGCAGCCATTCGATTGTTTTCATTTCCGTCTAGTGGAATTGCCATTTGCACGCTGCCATCATTAACAGCGTTTGCTAAAGACGTGTCATCGTTAAAATACTTAAGAGTTATGCTTTGGCATCCAGCTTGCCCCGCCCAATAATTGTTGTTTCTAACAAGAACGAGATTTCCACCCTTATTGTATCCCTTTACCGTAAACGGACCTGTTCCAATAGCATCGGAAGCGTAATTAACAAAAATGTTTGTGTTGTAAACAATTCCAGCTCTTCCAGCTAATCGCCTTGGCAAAAGTGGGTCTGGAGTCTTAAGAGTTATGTTTAAAACGTTAGGCCCAGAATTAGAAACGCTTGTTATGTTTGTTAGCTTTTCGTAGCCAGGATAATTCTTTGTAATGCCTTGCTGAAGCGATTTAAGAACGGAGCTTGAGTTCATTGGGTCTCCGTTAGCAAACTTAATCCCGCTGCGGAGCCTAAATTTATAATTCAATCCATCGTCCGAAACGCTCCAAGATTGCGCAAGCCCTGGGTGTAAAACATTGTTTTCGTCTCGTTTTACAAGAGTTTCGTAAACGTTCTCCAAAAGTGCCTGTTGTAAGGAATCGCTATCGTCTGTTCTAATATCTAGCGAAGCTGGAGCCGTGCGTAATCCTATTGTTAAAGTTGAACTTGGCGCTGGAAAGATGTTTGTAGGTATTAAAGATCTTCCGCCTATAAACCGCCATCCGCCCCAAATCATTGCAGATAGAATGCCGATTAAAACAATAAATACAACCCATGGTTTAGCGCTTCGTCTAGTTTTATGCGCGTATCTTGCACTACGCACATGCGAAGCAGATGAGTATCTTTCAAATTCAGGCATGATTAAAAGTTTATATCACCGTTTGAATTTGATTGCCGAATTTATTCACAAAATAGTCTAAAAATATCCTAAAAATATTCTAAAAGAGTTTACTAGATGCCATTAATCTTGTAATCTTGCGCAAATTGACTTGCTACAATCTAACAGAAGGGCATAAAAACCTAAGCGGGCAATCAGCACAGCGCGGGTTTCTAGCAGTGCAAAACATTCTTCCGTGCAAAATAAGACGATGCGAAAGATTCGTCCATTCTTCTGGCGCAAAACAAGCTGTGACTTCTTGCTCGATTTTTACAGCATCTTTAGCTTTAGCACTAGCCTCACTAACCCAGCCAAGTCTTGACGTAACGCGCATAACATGCGTATCTACTGGAAATCCTGGAATCTTAAAAGCGTTTCCTAAAACAACGTTTGCTGTTTTTCTTCCTACGCCTGGTAGCTTTGTAAGATCTGCCATATTATTTGGCACAACGCCATTAAAATCTTTAACAAGTTTTTGCGAAAGCTCAATAATATGTTGCGATTTTACTCTATAAAATCCAAGCGAATGAATTATTTCTTGCACGTTGTATATTTGCGCTTTTGCTAAATCGACTGGCGTTGGGTATTCCTTAAAAAGCTTACTTGTAACAAGATTTACGCGATTATCTGTTGTTTGCGCACTAAGAACAGTTGCGATTAAAAGCTCAAATGGGTTCGTAAAATTTAGCGCACATTTTGGATTTGGGATTTCTTCGCATAAAATCCTGTATTCTTCGCGCATTTTGTTTTTATTTATCACATTTACCGTATTGATTTTATTTGTGTTATCTATTGTGTTATTTATTGTGTTATTTATTGTGTTATTTATTTTATTCGTGTTATTTGTAGCCAATATAAGCCTAGTCTAAATCGTTGGAAACGCTTGAATCCTCGTCACGCGAATCGCCAGAATCCTCGCGATTAGCGTTTTGTGCATAATCGTCATTTTCGACTTCGTCAACTTGAGCTTCTAATGGGTCAAAACGATATCCAACATTTCTAACTGTTCCAATAACATGCTCATATTCAACGCCCAACTTTGCGCGAAGCCTACGAATATGAACGTCTACCGTTCGCGTTCCGCCGTAATAATCGTAGCCCCAAACCTCTTGAAGTAAATGTGCACGCGTAAAAACTCTACGAGGATGCTGAACAAAATACTTAAGCAGCTCAAATTCTTTATACGCTAAATCGATAGGCTTTCCGTGCAAACTAACTGTGTAACTTTGCGTATCTACAACTAAATCTCCAGAGCACATTTGACCATTGCTGTTAACCTCAACGCTAGTGGAATCGGCAACAGTAGAGCCATCAGCAGAATCTGCAGATACAACTTTTTTAGCAGCTAAGCGCAATCTTCCTTCTACTTCGGCAGGAGAAGCAGTTGTTAGCATAACGTCGTTAACGCCCCAAGATGGGTTTACAACTGTAAAACCGCCCTCTGTAAGAATTAGAATAATAGACATTGTTAAATTAGACGCGCGCACAAGAGAACACAGCGATTTTGCTAAAGATAAGTCTTCTCTAGCATCAACAAGAAGAATAGTATCTTCTGGCATTTTAAGTATGCTAGAAGGTTCCATTGGCACTACGCGCACGCGATGCGAAAGAAGCGTTAGCGATGGCAAAACTTTTGCAGGCGCGGCACAAGAGGTCATCAATGTAATATCCGTCATATTGACACCTCCATAGCGCATAGAATTGAATGAAAATTCAAAATCAAGCTGTTATAAAAAAGAATTGTAATCCATGCTTAAGAAGAATCAAAAAGCGCAAGTGTACGCTTGCATATAAAATGATGTAAATACATGATTAACAAATTAAATACACGGATTGAATACACAGATTGAATACTGCGTAAACGCGATAGGAGCGTACAATGAGCAACACTATTCAGCGCAACAAAATGTATGATCACATTACGATTGTTGTAACTCAATTTGTTGCTATAGTTCTTTTAGCATCTGCTGCTATGCTTCCGTTTGCAACAGCAAAAGCAGTTTTAACTGTTTGCATTCTTATTCTTCTTGCTCTAATAACTTTTTGGCCACTCAAAGGCTCTACAGCCGATAAAGCTATTCCTTTTCTTGCATCAGTAGCGTCTATGTGGTGTGCAACGTTGGCCTTAAAAGGATGGCTGCCAAGCAGCGTGATTGATGGCGAATCAGAAGTTAGTATTCACAAATTTGTTGCTGCTATTAGACCATACGAGCGATGGGCGGTAAACTTTGCGCTAATTCTTGTTGCAGCAACATTTGTTAGCTTTGCTAGACAAATGTTTAGAGAAGATAGGTCTAATCTTGTACGAAACCTATCTCATTGCCTTACTGCAAGTATTGCATGCGCAGCCTTGCCTGGATGGCTTTTCTTGCCGTCGATTATTAAATTCACTTTTTCTGTGCGCGTATTAGAACTTGGCGTATTAGTGGCAATTATTGGACTGTTTGTTGTGATTGTTTTGGCTGGTCTTTCTCACCTTTGGATTAAAGATGCACAATACAATGCTGGAACAGTTTTCCCGCAAATTGGAACAGCTTTGATTCCAATTATGATGTGCGGAATGGTTGTTTACGGAGCTGGATTAGCAATGTTGCTTGTAGCGTAAGCGATTAAAGTTAATGCTAGTTGTTTCACACGTTGTTTCACGCACTGTTTCACGCAATTAGATAGCAATTACTTATTAAGATATTAAAAAAATATTAAAAGATATTAAAAGATATTAAAAAGTGTCTAACACATAAAATGCGTTAGACACTAATAAATACGTTGTTAAAACGCTTAGAAGCTTGCGACTAATCGCAAGAACTACTTTTCGCTTTCTTCCAAACGCTTGCGAGCTGCAACGATTTCCTTCTCTGCTTGATCAACTCCAGCCCAGAAGTCTCCAGGAAGAACTTCCTTGCCTGGCTCCAAAGCCTTGTATTGCTCAAAGAAGTGCTTGATTTCTGCCTTGTGATACTCGTTAACATCATCAATATCTTTAATGTCGTCAAAGCGAACGTCTGCTGGCACGCACAAAACCTTGTCATCTCCACCAGCTTCGTCAACCATGTGATACAAGCCAACAGCGCGGCATTCAACAACGCAACCAGGGAACACGGAATTTGGAATCATAACAAGAGCGTCAAGAGGATCGCCATCTTCGCCCAAAGTTCCATCAATGTAGCCGTAATCATCTGGATATCCCATTGCGGTGAACAAGGTACGGTCCAAAAATACGCGACCAGTTTCGTGATCAACTTCATACTTGTTCTTAGAGCCGCGTGGAATCTCTACCACAACGTTAAATGTTTCTGCCATTTTTACTCCTTAACGTAAAACTTAATGCTTAAGTACGTTTAAGCATTTGTTTATCAATCTAACGTTTGTACATCTAACTTAGACTGTTCAGTCTAACTTTAGCGCGCAGCAAAGAGTATATAAAACGCTACGCGCACTATAGCGATTCAGAACCAGTTAGATATGCGGACTATATGCGGACTATATGCGAGACATATTTGTGTAATATATTTGCGACATGTGGAAAATAGCGCGCAATACGCTTTACGATATACGCACAAGCAAATCGAAGCAAAGCGCAATAATGCGCGATTTAGATAAGACACAGAAAGTGTCAACTAACCGATGCAAAAAACATAAAGAAAAATATTAATAAAAAATATTAATAAAAACAGTAAAACATTTGAAAAATATTTTAGCTCACATTAAAAAAACTCTCGTTAATTACGCAAAAATACGCGAAAAATCAAGGAAAAACTAAGACACGCTAT
Source organism: Gardnerella sialicivorans subsp. sialicivorans (assembly GCF_056746795.1). Lineage (NCBI taxonomy): Bacteria > Bacillati > Actinomycetota > Actinomycetes > Bifidobacteriales > Bifidobacteriaceae > Gardnerella > Gardnerella sialicivorans. The sequence continues at coordinate 159,269 of NZ_JBWPXA010000004.1, read as the reverse complement.
AGGCGTCTTTAGTGTCTTAATACATAGATAATATGACTACGTTTTAGAGCGATACTAATGGAAAAAATCGAACATAAACACTTGTAAAACTGAACAAAGAACTGAATACAAAAATACAGCAAACACAACAAACACGTATTAAGTTGTAGGCAAGATGACAGAATTGAACAACGCAACAAACGCTGCAAACAAACGCAACGCTGCAATAGACGGCATGCGCGCGATTGCAATTATTGGAATTGTAGCGTTCCACTTGCGTCCAATTGTATTCAACGGCGGCTTTCTAGGCGTAACAATGTTTCTTGTTATGGCAGGATACTTTAGCACCGTATCTTTGCTAAAAATGTTCAGCGAGAATAACAATAAAAATTCACATTTAGATGGCAACCAAGAAAGCCAGAAGAAAAAATCAAAACTTATTGCCTACTTTAAGTACCTGCTTAAACGCATAAAACGAATATGGCCTTCTACGCTAGGCATTATTGCACTAAGCGCACCACTTATGTGGCTGTTTTCGCCAAGCCTTTTAACAAAGTTGCAATCAGATGCTCTAACTGGAGCAACATTTAGCAGCAACATGGCGTATATTTTGCGAAAAGTCTCGTATTTTGAGCAATCGGGGCTGCCTTCTCCTATTAAGCATTTATGGTACTTAGGCCTTATTATGCAAATGTTTATTTGCTGGCCAATTATTCTATGCGCAATTCTTAAAATAGTTAAATCAAAGTTTGTGCGAATGCTTGTTACTGCAACGCTTACGATTGCGTCTGCGCTTACAAACATTGCAATAACAATTCTTTATGGAGAAGGGCAAACCATTGCACGCGTGTACTACGCTTTAGATACGCGCGCATGTGAATTTCTAATCGGCGCACTTTTGGCAATGTATTGCACATGGTTTAGCGGAAAATCTGCTATAAAAATCATCTCAGACGCGTGCCGCTACATTGTTGGAAGCAAAAGCGAAAAAGAACAAATTGAAAATCAAGAAAACGATTTGCAAAATGGCAAAAACAAAGGCAAGCAGCCAATTTTAGAATCCATTGTAGGATTTGCTGCACTAGCGTTTGTTTTATTCTGCTTTATTAAACAAGACGGACTAAAAACGTGGATTGTGTACGGCGGTTATGCGCTTTTTGCAATAGTTTGTGCGATTTTAATGCACGCTTGCATGATAAAAAACAACGTTTGCGCAAAAATACTTGGCACTAGCGTGTTAAGCTACTTAGGCAAGAGATCTTTTGCGATTTATCTTGTTCATTTTCCTATACTCGAAATCTTAAATCCTGCAACTAGAACAACGCACATAACGCTATTTGAGCAGATTTTGCAATGCGTGATTGTTGTTGCTGCAGGTGAAGTATTTTACAGAATTTTTGAAATGCCATTTGCAAGTAAATATATGACTTTTAGTGTTAACACAAAGTCAGAGAATACAAAAGATAATTCGATGGATGATTCTATAGATGATTCTATAGATAAAAATAAAAACCTTGATCTTTCTAGCGATACTTTAAGCGTTAAAAGCAAAAACATTCGACTTCCATTTGTTCTACGAAGAGTTGCAACTACTGTGTGCGCAATAGCGTGCATAGTGCTAATTGCTGCGCCATTAAACTGGAACAGCATTGCTCAGGCGCGAGCAATACAATTAAGACCAGAACTAACAAGTCAAGAACAAAACAATAAAACTCATTCGCAAAATGGCAAGCAAAAGCCAGAGTCAGGCCAAAGCTCAAAGTCAAACTCAAACAATAACAATAACTCAAACAACAAGTCGGGCACAAAGTCAAATCAAAATCAAAAAAGAAAAGTAGGCGGAAAACGCCAAAATATAACAAAACAAATGTTTCCAACAAAGCCAAGCGCGCATAGAGTTCTAAACCCAATCGCAGAAAAAGTGCCAGCAAACATAAACACAAAACCTTGGAAAATTGACTCAAAACAAGACGTTTGCACAGCAGACATAACAATGGTTGGAGACTCCGTAACCGAAGGCGCAAAACCGTACCTTATAAAAGCTCTACCAAACGCTTGGATTGACGGAAAAGTTAGCAGGCAGATTTTCCACGGAGCCGAAGACTACCAAAAAGACGTAGCCGAAAAACACCCTGGAAGTGTTGTAATCTACGAGCTTGGAACCAACGGGCCGCCTAGAGACGAGTCAGTTTTACAAAACATGGTGAATATTACTGGCGGAAAGCCCGTGTACTTTGTAACAACTCGCGTGCCGCAACCTTGGCAAGACGAAACGAACGCAAAATTGCGCGCATTTGCATCAAAGCGCAAAAACGTTGGAATTATTGACTGGAATGGCACTAGTGCAGGCCATAGCGAGTTTCTAACAGACGACGGAATACACTTAACGCCTATTGGCGGGCCACAATACGCACGAATGATACGACTAGCAGTGTGCGGCGGATGACTTGCGCATAGCAAAACAAACCGCCCAAATCACGTCAAAATATTACGATGGTACATATGAGTGAGTTAATAACCCCATTTTCCCAAAGCAATAAGGGCGATTCGATTGCAGATTGGAAGAATCCTCTGCGAGACCCGCGCGACTTGCGACTAGCTAAAATCGCAGGACCGTGCAGCCTTGTTATATTTGGAATCACGGGCGATTTAGCTAGAAAAAAGCTAATGCCAGCCGTATACGATTTGGCAAATCGAGGACTTTTGCCGCCTGGATTTGGACTTACGGGATTCGCTAGACGAGACTGGACAGATGAGCATTTTGTAAACTTTGTGCGAGAAAATATTCAACAGCATTGCCGTACGCCATTTTGCGAATCCACTTGGATTAATCTTGCAAAAGGCATACGTTTTGTTCGCGGCACATTCGACGACGCAAGCGCTTTCGAGCGATTAAGCAAAACCGTAAGCGAACTAGACAGAGATCGCGGAACTCGCGGAAATCACGCGTTCTACATGTCGGTTCCGCCATCCAGCTTCCCTGTTGTAGCTCAACAACTGGCTGCATCGGGGCTCTCACACTCCTCCGAAAACGCATGGCGACGAGTGATAATCGAAAAACCATTTGGCCACGATTTAGCAAGCGCACAAGAGCTGGATCGCGTAGTTTCCGAGGTTTTTGACCCTAATTCCGTGTTCCGCATAGACCACTATTTAGGCAAAGAAACTGTGCAAAATCTGCTTGCTTTGCGCTTTGCAAACGCAATGTATGAGCCAATTTGGAACGCTAATTATGTTGACCACGTGCAAATCACTATGGCAGAAGACATTGGCATAGGTGGCAGAGCTGGATATTACGATGGCATTGGCGCTGCACGAGATGTTATTCAAAACCACTTGTTGCAGCTAATGGCACTTACTGCTATGGAAGAGCCTGTAAGCTTTAGCGCTGGCGATTTAACAGCAGAAAAAACTAAAGTCTTGTCTGCTATACGATTGCCTAAAGATTTGGGCGCAAACACTGCAAGAGGCCAATATGCAGAAGGCTGGCAAGGCTCGTATAAGGCTATTGGATATTTGCAAGAGCAAGGAATTAGCCCAGATAGCACTACAGAAACGTATGCTGCTGTGCGATTAGACGTAGACACTCGCCGATGGGCTGGAGTGCCATTCTACTTGCGAACTGGCAAGCGCTTAGGCAAGCGCGTTACAGAGATTGCTGTGATTTTTAAGCGCGCTCCACACTTGCCTTTTGAGACTACTGCTGTTCGCGAACTTGGTAGCAATGCGATTGTGATTCGTGTGCAACCAGACGAAGGCGTAACAATGCGATTTGGCGCAAAAGTGCCAGGCGGAACGTCTATGGAAGTTCGCGATGTTTCTATGGACTTTAGCTATGGAAGGTCTTTTACAGAAAACTCTCCAGAAGCCTACGAGCGCCTTATTTTAGACGTTTTGCTTGGCGAGCCACCACTTTTCCCAACAACGCAAGAAGTTGATTTAAGTTGGAAAATTTTGGATCCGATTGAAGATTTTTGGGCTTCGCTTAACACGCGTCCGCAACCATACCGAGCTGGAACGTGGGGGCCTGAAGAGGCAGATCAAATGCTTGCTCGCGATAATCGCCATTGGAGGCTGCCATGATTATTAATCTTCCTAACACAAACACGTCTAAAATATCCGCAAAAATCGACGAACTTCACGAAGAACGAGGCGAATCCGCCACTGGCCGCGTGCTCACTCTTCTTATTGACACCACTCTTAAAGAGCTTGAAAATGCGCTTGGAGCAGCAAATGCAGCCAGCCGCGAGCACCCTTGTCGCGTTATCGCGATTGTTCGCGATTGGCAAAGCGCTAATGCAAGTTTGCATAATCAGAATCAAGGCAATCAAGAAAATCAAGAAGAAGAAACACCGAACTTAGACGCTCAAGTGCGATTTGGCGCAGATGCTGGAGCAGGCGAAATCATTATTCTCTATCCGCATAATGACCTTGTTCGTCACCCAGATACGCTTGTTATTCCGCTTCTTGTTCCAGACGCGCCTATTGTTGCATGGTGGCCTACAAACGCTCCAGAAAATCCTGCTAAAGACTTGCTTGGAGCTATGGCAAGCAGCAGAATTACAGACGCTCAGCGCGCCAGCAACACTCTTGAAACTGTACAAAATCTGCGAAAAAACTGGTCTTCTAAAGACGTTGATCTTTCTTGGACTCGTATTACGTCTTGGCGTGCAATGCTGGCTTCCATGCTTGATCAGCCGCCGCACTTGCCGATTCTTAGCGTTAAAGTTAGCGGCCCTAAGCACTACGTTCCACTGCATTTGCTTGCACAATGGCTAAAAATCTCACTTAATGTTCCTGTAGAAATTGTTGAAGATTCAAGCGCGAATGCAATTACGGAAGTAAGTCTTAAGCGGCAAGATGGCGAGCTTTCTTTAACTCGACCTTCCGGCAGCAGCCAAGCAATAATAAGTCTCCCTGGGCAAGCTTCTCAGCCTATTTCTATGCCGATTCGTTCTTTACAAGACTGTTTAAGTGAAGAATTACGCAGAATTGACCCAGACGAGATTTATGCGCAGCTTATTCACGCAAATTGTTGCACAATGCAAGATAACAGATGTGACTAAACACAATAGCACAATCAAAAATAACGAAGATTGCAAAATAAGAGGTTCATATGGCTAAAGATTTTAGATTTGCACATAACGCAACAGTGTACGGCTACGACAATCAGGATATTTTAGCTGCTGTTGCTGCACAAAAATTTGTAACTTTGATTATGCAATGGCAAAACAATGTTGAAAATCTTAATAAGCCATTCCATCTTTTGCTAACAGGTGGAACAGATTCGATTCGCATGTTTCAAATGCTAGCTAGCAATCCGTTACTTCCAGCAATCAACTGGTCTAATGTGCATATTTGGTGGGCAGATGAGCGTTTTGTAGCTTATAACAGCGACGATCGCAATGCGCGCAAGGCTCGCGAGCTACTTCTTAACATGCTTAGCGATCACAAAGTTTTGCAGGAGTCTCATATTCACGAAATGCCTGCAGATGAGCGCAATGCGCAAGAAGTGGCGAATGCTAGCGATGCTGAAAATGACGCTATTTTAGATGCGGCAGCGCACGACTATGAGGAAGAGATTATAGGATTACTTGGGCCAGAGCCTCACTTTGATTTGGCAATTCTTGGCATGGGGCCAGACGCGCACATGGCTTCTCTTTTCCCAGGATTGCAGCAAATTCACAATCGCGATCGCATAGTTTTAGGTGTGAATCACTCCCCTAAGCAGCCGCCAATGCGATTAACGCTTAGCGCACCCGTGCTGGCTCATAGCCGCCGAACTTGGTTCTTAACAGCTGGAGAGCAAAAAGGAAAAGCTTTAATGGACGCGCTTTCTAGTGACAATAACTCAGACTATCCTGCATCTTTTGCTAACGGAACTGAAGAAATCGCGTGGCTAACTACCGCAGAAACTTTGCGCGCTGCAATCCAATAATATGCATAATATTCAATCAACTAAAAATTGAATAAACATAGCCTAGATGTCGCATTTGCGAAAATATGGCTTTCAAAACATAGCGCATTGGGGAAAAACAGCCCCTAAAAACATGGCGCATTTGGGAAGAGTGTTATAAAATCGTTGAAATATCAAGGAAATCAATCAATTTAAGAATATTAGTAAAATTCAGCAATAAAATATGCTAGAAAGATCAGAATAGAGTACATGCCTCTGCATAATAATGCAAAGGCATGTTAGCTATAAATATTATTAGTTTTAATCTTGCTTAACTTCTGGGCGATTAGGCTCTGCCCACAAAGTGTGGAATACACCTGGCTCGTCAATGCGTCCGTATGTGTGCGCGCCGAAGAAATCGCGCTGAGCTTGAATAAGTGATGCTGGCAAACGCTTAGAACGCAAGCCATCGTAGTATGCAAGCAAGCTAGAGAATGCTGGAACAGGCACGCCATGCTCCACTGCACGCGCAATAACACGTCGCCAAGCAGCTTGCGACTTTTCAATAGCATCCTTAAAGTACGGTGCAAAAAGCAAGGAAACACTTGCCTGCCCAGATTCAAAAGCCTCAGAAACGCGGTTCAAGAACTGAGCACGAATAATGCATCCGCCGCGCCAAATGCGAGCAACAGCAGCCTGATCAATCTTCCAATCATGCTCAATTGCAGCAGCAGCAATCTCGTCAAATCCTTGCGCATAAGAAACAATCTTAGAAGCGTACAAAGCTTGGCGAATATCCTCAATAAATGCCTTACGCTCAGAATCGTTCAAATCAAAATGCATATCTGGACCAGTCAAACCCTGGTTTTCTGCAGCTTCACGCAAAGCAACTTGGCTAGAAAGCCCGCGAGCAAACACAGCTTCCGCAATACCCGTTACAGGGATTCCAAGAGAAAGCGCAGACTGTACAGTCCAAGTGCCAGTGCCCTTCATGCCAGCGTGGTCCACCATCATTTCAACCAAAGGCTTACCATTCTTAGCATCCTTCTGGCGAAGCACATCCGCAGTAATCTCAATCAAATAAGAATCAAGTTCGCCCTTGTTCCACTCGCTAAACACATCTGCAATGTCTTCGGACTTCATGCCCAAACCGCGAAGCATTAAATCGTAGCTTTCGGCAATAAGCTGCATATCTGAGTACTCAATGCCATTGTGAACCATCTTCACAAAGTGACCAGCGCCATCAGTGCCTATATGTGTTACGCAAGGCTCGCCTTCTGCAACAGCCGCAATCGACTTTAAGATAGGGCCGAGCGTCTTCCAAGATTCCTCCGTGCCACCAGGCATCATCGAAGGGCCGCGCAAAGCACCTTCTTCTCCGCCAGAAACACCGCAACCAACGTAGTGAAGACCGCGCGCGCGAATATTACGCTCTCGGCGAATCGTGTCTTCAAAGTAGGAGTTTCCGCCGTCAACGATAATATCTCCTGGCTCCATAGCATTTGCAAGCTCTTCAATAACAGCGTCTGTAGGAGCACCAGCTTTTACCATAATGATTGCTGTGCGTGGGCGCTTAAGCGAAGCCACAAACTCTTCAACAGTTTTAGCTGGCACAAAATCGCCTTCGCTGCCATGCTGATTCATCAACGTTTCTGTGCGCGAATAATGACGATTATAAACAGCAACTGTATTGCCGTGATGCGCAAGATTTCGCGCCAAATTCGATCCCATAGCTGCCAAGCCAACAACACCAATATTTGCTCTAGCTTGAGTTTCCGCCATTTTGCACCTCTATCTTTTAATATTTATAACAGTAATATTTATAACCGTTTTATTATTTTATGATTGTTTTATCTTTAACACTTAACCAATCAAAACACACTTTTTTAAGTTTATCGTTTTATATGCACAAGAGTTTTTGTTGCGCTCACACGTAAATTTTGCACTATCGCAATAGTGGCAATTTTGTGATAAAGATTACATTTTTACTTTTATTCATCGCTATTTAGAAAGCATAAATGCCGCTTAAATCTTATAGACACGCGTGCTGGCTCAAATTTGGAGACACTAGATATAGGGATTAGCTATACAACACGCCACTACAAATAGTGTTAAGTGGTAGTAGACTGTTAAATCGTGCCAAAAAGCACGAAATTAAATAATCATAAAGCAAAAACTTAAACACCACATAACGAAGGGAGACGAACCGTGACTATTACAGTTTTCACCAAGCCACATTGCCCACAGTGCGATGCCACAAAGCGTCAATTCACTAAGCTAGGCGTGAATTTTGAAACAGTAGACTTAACTCAAAGCCCTTCTACTTTAGACCAGTTGCGCGCTGCAGGATATCGCCAAGCGCCAGTGGTGATTACTCCAAACTCATCTTGGAGCGGATATCGTCCAGATTTGATTGCACAAATCGCAAGTCAATTAGAAGACAACAATCAAAACGGTTAAAGCAGTCAAGAATCAACAATCAAAATACGCAAAATACGCAAAGCAATCAAAATAATCAAAGCAATCAAGAAGCATAAAAATGTGTGATCAAGAAAATATGTCACAACCAAGCGAGCCAGAAGCGCGCGCACAAGGCGAATCAATCGGAGCTGTAGTCTATTTTTCTTCCGTCTCCGAAAATACACTACGATTCGTGAAAAATTGCGATTTTCCAAGCAACAATGTGAACGTGTATCGCATACCGCTTCGTCCAAAAGAACCAGAATTGCATGTGCGCGAACCATACGTTTTGATTGTGCCAACTTACGGCGGCGGAAATATTAAGAAAGCAATACCAATACAAGTGCGCAAATTCCTAAACAATCGCGAAAATCGTTCGTTTATTCGCGGCGTAATATCTTCTGGAAATACGAATTTTGGAGACGCATATTGCGCTGCAGGCGGTCAAATCGCTGGAAAATGCGCAATTCCAAATATGTACTCATTTGAGCTCACGGGAACTGCGGAAGACATAGAAAAAGTAGCGCAGGGAATACCAAAATTCTTAAGGCAACTAAAAGAAACAGAAGAAACGAAATAAACAAAAACAACAAATACAGCATATAAATAAAATCAACCAGCGTTTGAAAAGCAAAAACAACGCACTAGGAAAGGAATAAAAACCCATGAATAGCACGGATCCGATGAGCGAATCTACTTCGATTAATCTTGATCACACTGACGACGCCAGCACTGCCAGCAGTAGCACTGCCGAACGCATTCGCAACAGCCGCGACTACCACGTTCTTAACGCTATGCTCGGTCTTTTTGACCCAGAAAAAGGCATTCAGTTTGATAAAGATCAGGAAGCAGAAAAGCTTTATGTTTCGGGTTACGTGCAAGAACACAGCATGAAGTTTGCTTCCACTCGCGAGCGCTTGAACTATTTGATTGACAATTACTACTACAACGGCAACGTTTTCCACAAATATAGCGACGAGTTTCTAGATAAGTTCTATGAGCACGCAGAAGCCGCTCACCACACTTTCGGCACATTCTTGGGTGCTTTTAAGTTCTACACTTCTTACGCTTTGAAGACTTTTGACGGAAAGAAGTATTTGGAAAACTTCGCTCAGCGCGCAGCTGCAGTCGCTTTGGAACTCGCAGACGGCGATGAAAAAGCAGCGCTTAACTATTTGGACGAGATGCTTGCAGGCCGCTTCCAACCAGCAACCCCAACGTTCTTGAATCTTGGTAAAGCCCAGCGCGGCGAGGCTGTAAGCTGCTTCCTTGTGCGTTTGGAAGACAACATGGAGTCTATTGCGCGAGGAATTAACTCTGCTTTGCAACTTTCTAAACGCGGCGGCGGCGTGGCTCTGCTCCTTACGAATTTGCGCGAGCTTGGCGCTCCTATTAAGCGCATCGAGAATCAGTCGAGTGGCGTTGTGCCTGTTATGAAGCTTTTGGAAGATTCGTTCTCCTACGCTAATCAGCTTGGCGCTCGTCAGGGCGCTGGTGCTGTGTACATTAGCGCTCACCACCCAGATATTATGCGTTTCCTCGATACTAAGCGCGAGAACGCAGACGAGAAGATTCGTATTAAGTCGCTTTCTTTGGGCGTTGTGATTCCAGATATTACTTTTGAGCTCGCTAAGCGTAAGGAAAAGATGGCTTTGTTTAGCCCTTACGACGTTGAGCGCGAATATGGCAAGCCTTTTGCAGACATCTCCGTTACCGAGCATTACGATGAGATGGTTGCAAATCCGCGCATTCATAAGAAGTACATCGACGCTCGCGAATTCTTTATGACTCTTGCAGAGATTCAGTTTGAATCCGGCTACCCTTACATTTTATTTGAGGATACTGTGAATCGCACAAATCCTATTGAGGGCCGCATTACTATGAGCAACTTGTGCTCCGAGATTTTGCAAACTCAGGAAGCAAGCACTTATAACGCCGACTTGTCTTATAGCCACGTTGGTCGCGATATTTCTTGCAATCTTGGCTCTCTCAATATCGCTAAGGCAATGGATGGTGACTTGAGCACAAGCGTTGAGCTTGCTGTTCGTGCGCTCACTTCTGTTTCGGAGCATACTTCTATTGATTCTGTGCCTTCGATTCGTCGCGGAAACGCGGAAGGTCACGCTATTGGCTTGGGTCAAATGAATTTGCACGGTTTCCTTGCGCGTGAACACATGCAGTACGGAAGCGAGGAAGCTCTTGACTTTACAGACATGTACTTTATGACGGTTGCTTACCACGCTTATAAGGCTTCTCACGCTTTGGCTGTAGAGCGCGGGACTGCTTTTGCAAGCTTTAAGACTAGCGCCTACGCTAAGTCTGCAGGCAAAGGCAACTACTTCGATAAGTACACAGATGGCAGCCGCTCACTTGAGCCTAAAACTCAAAAGGTTCGCGATTTGTTTGCTCGTTTTAACGTTGCAATTCCAACCGTTTCGGACTGGGAGCAGTTGCGCGACGAGATTTTGCGCGACGGCATTTACAACGAGTATTTGCAGGCCGTTCCTCCAACTGGCTCAATCTCGTACATCAACCATTCCACGAGTTCAATCCACCCGATTGCTTCTCGCATTGAGATTCGCAAAGAGGGCAAAGTTGGTCGCGTCTACTACCCTGCTGCATACATGACGAACGAGAATATGCAGTACTTTAAGGATGCTTACGAGATTGGCTGGAAGGCTATTATTGATACTTACGCTGAAGCAACTCAGCATGTGGATCAAGGATTGTCCCTTACTTTGTTCTTCCCAGACACTACTACTACTCGCGATTTGAACAAGGCTCAGATTTACGCATGGCGTAAGGGCATTAAGACTCTTTACTACATTCGTATTCGCCAGAAGGCTTTGGAAGGTACGGAAATCGAAGGTTGCGTAAGCTGCACACTGTAAGTCGTAGCGAAGTAAATATTTCGCAAATTAAATCAAAGAAAAAACTTAAAAATTTTATAAAACGTAGTATGAAACAAATAATTTAGGAGTAATAATGACAGAACTCAGCCCAACCAAGCTCGACCCAACAGAACTGCGCAGTAGTCTCGATAAGCCTTTCGGCACTAATCGCGTAATCGCAGACGACGCTATGATGGCAGCTTCTATCACACCATCTCAGTACCGCTACCATCACGGATCGCGCGTACGCCCAGTTAATTGGAACAATATTATTGACGACAAAGATTTGGACGTTTGGAATCGTCTTATTGCTAACTTCTGGCTTCCAGAAAAAGTTCCGCTGAGCAATGATATTCCTTCTTGGCGTTCCCTAACTGACCTTGAGCGCAAGACCACTACTCGCGTTTTTACTGGCTTGACTTTGCTCGATACCAGCCAGGCAACTATTGGTGAGCTTTGCCAGATTGAGCACGCTCGCACGGAGCACGAGCAGGCTATTTACACGAATATTGCTTTTATGCAGTCAATTCACGCTCGCTCCTACTCCTCTATTTTCTCCACTCTTTGCTCTAGCGAGGAGATTGACGAAGCTTACCGTTGGGCTGTTGGCAACGACGTTTTGCAGCAGCGCGTTACCACCGTGCTTTGCGAGTACGAGAGCGAAGATCCGCTTAAGCGCAAGATTGCAGCAACTATGCTTTCTTCATTGCTTCTTTACGCGGGCTTCTATCTTCCGCTTTATTTTGCTTCTCGCGGTAAGATGATGAACACTGCCGATATGATTCGCTTGATTTTGCGCGATAAAGCAATTCACGGCTACTATTCCGGCTACAAGTTCCAGCGCGGCTTGGAGCTTAGAAGCGAGAACGATAAGAAGAATCTTGAAAAGTTCACTATGAACTTGCTTGACACTTTGTACGATTTGGAAGTTGAGTATTCTGGTCAGATTTACGAAGGATTTGACTTCCACGACGACGTTTTTGACTTCGTGCGTTATAACGCTAACAAAGCTTTGATGAATCTTGGTTACCCTGCTAAGTACAGCGAAGAAGAAACTCACGTAAGCCCAGAAATTCTTGCGGCTCTTTCTCCTGCTGCCGACGAAAATCACGACTTCTTCTCTGGCTCTGGTTCCAGCTATATTATGGGCAAGTCTGTTGAAACCGACGACGACGATTGGGATTTCTAGTCACTTAGTTGTTTCATTGCTTCGTTAATTAGTTAATTAATCAGGTTGCTTATGTACTTTTCATAAGCAACCTCTTTTTTATTTAATTATTTAAGAATATTTACATTTTGTAACTATTCTTAAATATCCGCGTACTTATGGCGTTATCGTGGCAGATTTTGTGATTTTAGCAGTTTTTGCTAGTTAGAATAAGTCATCGTGAGATCCTAAGCGTAGAAATATAATGCAATCTTCTTTAACTTGATACAACAGTAGAACATCTGCAGACACATGCAATTCATGCACGCCTTTATATGAGCCTTTAAGAATATGATCTCTATAAGTTGCAAGCTCGCGAGAATCTGCACCATTGCAAATAAGTCTTACAATATTGATTACTTGCTCAATATCGTAATGCTTCTGCTTATATTTCTTAACATCTCGCAGATAGATTGGACTATAAAATGGCGGTTTAGGCATTGCGCATCAGCTCAGCAAAATCGTCTACAGTGCCTGCAGCTATTGGTTTTTCTTTCATAGCTTCATCAATAGCGTGCTCGTATGGAGAACTTTCAAGTGAAAATGGGAAACGTTGCGTATTTACAATCTGATACAAAAATAGGTTGACTGCTGAACTCATATCAAGACCATAATGTTCAAGAACTTGCGATGCGCTATCTCGTATTTCTGGATTAACTCTTACACTTAATCTGCCTGTTCTAGCTGTTTTTGTAGAAGTCATGTTGTTTCCTTTAAGCTCAAAATCCATAAATTTGTTATTCATGCTTTGCTTTATTATAACAGACCTACAGCACCCAACGTAATGCCAAAGTAGCACCATTGTACACACAATTATTACTAAATCGAACGTTATCGTGGCAGTTTTTGCTAATTTTGCAATTTCTGTCACGATAACTCCATAAGTACGCCTCTATTTAAAAATAGTTCCAAAACGGAAATATTCTTAAATGTTGATTGTTGAGAACATGCAAACTGCTAATAGTAAAAGTTTTCTAAAAGCACTATCGTTAAAAATAGGTACGCCTATTTGTGTAGATAAAATCTGCACGTTAGTATGTTGGTAATTTACAAAACAAGAATCACAAGGAGGTGCTTATTATGACTAATCCTTTGCGCGGTATACGAGAAGAAGATATCGTCAAGTACTTTAAAGATCACAATCTTTCAGTTGATAAGACGTATGTATTTACAATGAAATACGACCCTTGGTGGAAAGATCTAATCAAACTATTTTTGTTACCTAAATTATTCTATGTAGCGCAAGGCGTTGTTGCGCGTATTATTGCTGCCACTAATAATGAGTTTATTATTGTTAATCCGAATGTCATTTTAGGCTCGGGTAATCTAGCTAAATTAGACGATAAGTATCTTCGTCGTATTGCGTGGAATCAACTCACTAATTTTGAAGTTATAAGTAAACCAACAACTCAAATAATTCGTTTTACTGCGAATGGCAAAACCGAAGAATGGAGTGTGCCAACGGAAAGTGCTAGCGTATGGCACTTTAATGTGTACAATCTTGATAATTTGAGAAAAACAATACAATCGCACATCTCTTGATAAGCGGATTCCAAAACAAGATACCATATATTGTATGAACACTACTTACGCAATTGTTGATAATGACACGCTTGTATTGCGATATATGCAACTTCTTCTAAAAAGTCGTTTGCCTGAAAACTTTGTTTGTGCATGGATGTGTTCTTCTGCAAAACAAGCTATTCATCGTTGCGTTACAGAAAATACTCCTGACGTACTTTTAGTAGATATGTCAATGAGAGAAATGAGTGGTGTTGATGTAATTAAAGCAATTCGCGAGCGCAATAGCAATATTGTTTTAATTGGCATTACTTCCTACATGCTGGATGAATACGTATTGCCAGTCGCTAAATCGGGTGGTCAAGCGCTAGTGCATAAAGACAATTTAGCAGACGTAGTTGCAGCCATCCAATCGCGCGCAACAAGCTACGGTTGTCCAGAATTGCCACAATATATTGACTATTTTCACACTCCGCAAGAATCATTTAATATGATTTCTCAACTTCCGAAGACTTCAGTTTTGTCTCCTCAAGAATCGGAAATTATGCGCTTGTGCAAACAGGGGTATTCTACGAAAGAGATTGCAGATCAGCTTAATGTGAAAGTTTCAACAGTTAACACGCATTTACGGCGTATTTATGGAAAACTTCAAGTCCGAAGTCGAATGCAGGCGCTTGCTGCGCTCGCAAAGTATTCGCATGACATATAACGTGTAAGAAATTAACGTGTAAAAGTAGGTAGTTATGAAATTATTAACGCGTATGATCAATTTTTTGCCGCATGATGCCTGGCAGAAAATTGGAATTGGTGTAATCATAAGTTGTACTTTGATTCTTGAAACTTGTTCCTATAATAATCTTCATTACTACTCTAATTGGCATACAATTACAGTTGAAATAGTATGGATTGTAATCTGCTTATGTATTGCAATATGGCCTCGTAAAGCATCTTTTATTGTGCTTATTTGGATGCCGTTGGTAATTATTGCGCCAAATATCAACTACTCATCTATGATGCTTACCATATTGATTTGTTTGGCAATTGCTGTAATCACTCAGCCTTGGTACACCGTGCTTTCTTCTTGCGGAGTATCTTCATGGTTCTTTATTATCTGCGATTTTCAAAACGCTTATGTGTTAGCGTGGTGGCTTCTTATCGTTCTTATTTCTAGCGCAATCGCAAAATACTATATTTCTACTATTCACCAACAGCAGGAACAGTTATTTGCACAGCGTTACAACGTTTTTCAAAAATATGCCACTATTGCCGCAATTCGCATGCACGATGAAGTAACTAATGAGCTTTCCAGCATTATGATGATGGCTCAACAATCTATTGAACCTCAAACGACTCATGACCAAGAGCATGAAAATTCGCGAGAGATTCTTCAACGTGCTACTACAACTGTTCATAGAGCACGTAATATCATTTCTCTTCTTGACAATGCTACAACTGCAAGCACTGGCGATGTTATGCAATCGACTACATGTTATAAAGATTTTTGTACAGGATTACGCGTTTTATTTGATGGTGAGCAAAAGTCATTTGAGAAGCTTGGCTATATTGGTTCCATTGACTTGAATAGTGATTTAGCTGCTGAAGATTCTAGATCAGCGCATTTGCCTTTTGAAGAATGTGCTCAAATTGAGTATATTTGCCGAGAACTGCTTGCGAACGTAAAAAAGCATGCTGCAAAACCTAAAGAATACGCCATGAATGTAATGCTTAATGACCATGAATGTCATATTACGTGTATAAATAGTGCGCAACGAGGTATTCTTGCTAATTTGCAATTAGGATATGGACTGCGTTTTCATAAGATACTTGCGGAACGCGTTGGCGGAACTTTTAAAGTTATTGAAGATGGCGATTCGTGGATTATTAATGTACACGTTCCGCTTCATGTAGAGAAATAGCCATTGTGCAAGATACTTATTGTGCTTTCTCTTGCGCGTTAATCGAATATTTGGACATATTTCAACCGAGTATTTGGACGTGTCTTCTGCATGGCAGATGCAAGTAGGCGGTTAATTTGCAATGCAGAATGCTGTTTCGTTGCTATGTTATAAGAGTTATCGTGGCAAAAATTACAAATCTAGCAAAAACTGCCACGATAACTTGCTTAAAAAATATAGCGTTGCAATTCTTTGTTGCTTTTACACTACAAAAAATATAAAATGTTAGTATGAAAGCAACAGAAGTGAGGCTATTGTGTCAAACAAAGAGATACTCCTTAACTATTTAGATAATAATCATGGAATAATTACATACAAGGATTGTAAAACATTAGATATTCCAACTATATATTTAACTCGTTTGAAAAACGAAGGTGTTCTTAATCGAATTGAAAGGGGGATTTTTCTCTCTTCCAATGGTGATTATGACGAATATTACTTCTTTCAATATCGTTATCCACAGGCCGTATTCTCTTATGTTTCAGCTCTTTATCTTCAATGTTTTACAGATGAAATTCCACAACATTTTGAAGTAAGCGTTCCTAGAGGATATCGTTTTAATAATCCACCCTCAAATTTAGCTATTCATTGGGTTCCAAGATTGTATAGCAAGTTAGGCGTTACTACAACGGCTACCCCAATGGGGAATAAAGTACGTGTCTATGATTTTGAACGTATTATTTGTGATTTTATAATAAACAGAAACAGCATTGATTCTGAACTCTTTGTTAAAACTCTTCAAGCTTATAGTAAGTACAATGGGAAAGATCTTATAAAACTTCATGAGTATGCAACAAAAATGAATATATCCAATAAAATTAAGCAAACACTGGAAGTGCTACTGTGAATAAGGCAAAATTAACAGCATTGTGTCATAAAATGTCCACAAAGACTGGTTTAACATTTAATTCTGTTATGACTTATTATTTTCTTGAAGTTATTTTGAAAAGATTAAGCCAAAGCCATTATTCAAATCACTATGTTTTCAAAGGTGGATTCCTTCTGTCAAACATAATAGGTATCAATTCCCGCAGTACGGTGGATATTGACTTTCAGTTTCATAAAATGGAACTTTCAGAAGAAAAAGTTCAAAAACAACTGACAGAAGTTTTTGCAAATTCAAAAGATAATATAAGTTTTTCTATTCAGTCTATTACGGCTATTAAAGAAAGCGATGATTATGGAGGATATCGCGCAACAATTTTGTGTGAGCTGGAAAATATTAAACAAATTGTTCATTTGGATATTGCTACTGGTGATGTTGTTACGCCACAGCCAATAAATTACTACTATAAAGCTATTTTTACTGATGAAACATTCCCAATTATTGCTTATAACGTTGAAAGTATATTAGCGGAAAAGCTTCAGACTATTTATTCACGCAATTTTTTAAATAGTCGCAGTAAAGATTTTTATGATATTTTTATTCTTTTAAAATTAAAAAAGAATGATATTGATTTTTCGCAATTAGTGATAGCTTGCCAAAGAACTTTCTTATATCGTGAAACAGAATTAGATTTTAATAAGATAATTAAGCTTCTAGAGTCTTTTAAAACTGATTATACGCAAAATCAACAGTGGCAAAATTATTCGAAAAAATATAGTTATACAAAAGAAATAACATTTTCAAGCGTACTTGATGAAATTATAAACTTATTGAACGTTCTTAACGCTAAGCAAAATGACTAAATTTTGTACCCATTGGCGACAAGACGACAATTTTGGTGACATAAAAATGTCGCTTTACGTCATACCTCTCATGTTTATTCTTGACAAACTCATACAACAGCTTTAATATTTTTAATAAAAGTTTAATTTAATTAAAGTTTTATAGGTTGAAGAAAGGGGTGATATGGATCATATTCCAAAATGGATGGCTAATCTCACAGACGAAGATATGTCATTTATAAAGAACTTTGTATTATCGTCTGGATCGTTAAAAGAAATGTCGCAAATGTATCAAGTCTCTTACCCAACGATGAGAATCAGACTTAACAGGCTCATTGAAAAAATTCGAATAAGCAACAATGAGCCAGAAGACCCATTCGTTCTTTTAGTAAAGAGTCTTGCTATTGACGATAAATACGATGTTGACACAGCTCGAACACTCATAAACGAATATAGAAAAAGAAAGGATGAATCATGAGCTATGCATTATTTGGCCCAATAATTGACATTCTTATTGCACTTGCTATATGTGCTTTAGTGTTCTTTATTGCAAGAAGTCTTATTCGATATGCGCATTCTCTTAAGAAAGACGATACGTCATCTAAGCAGTCTGCAGAAGATAAAAGAATAGCATTACAGGACTTATAAAACACAAAAATAACAAGTTATCGTGGCAGATTTTGCTAATTTTGCTAATTTTGCCACGATAACGCATGATTTGAGTGATGCTAGTTTAGTGGAATAACAACATTGACCAGCCAAGTGTCATCATCTTTTTGCGCGCTTAAAGATCCACCTAAACGTTCCACAGATTTTTTATGAAACAGTAGCCCTTTGCCAAAAACAAGCCTTTCGCCGAACTTGTTCAACATTGAAATCGAATTCATACACATTATTTTGCATTCTCGCTCATCAACCGTAACATTCATAGAAAAATCAACGCTAGTATTGCAATGCTTGCGAATATTAGTAAGCAGCTCGCTGCACATGCGAATAGCACATTGAGCTTTTTCAGTACTAACAGTTGCAGATGCAGTAAAATCGTTACTTCCCGAACTTTCATCATTTACTGTTAGAGAGCCATAGTACCCAAGCTGCTCACAAATCTTACGTTCAGCCTGTAAGCGCGCACGAATATTGCATAGAAAATCAGCCAAAGTCATGCAATTATTGCCATTAGAACCATAAATAAACTGCGTGCCAGCAATACTGGCAATATTTGAATCTAAAAAATCATCATACTTATGCTCAGCTTGCTCAAGTAGATTAATAACAAGTCGCGTTTTAGAAAGCGCATTACGAGAATGCTCAACAATCTGCTCTAGCGACTCTTTTGTATGATCACTTTTCTCGGCATACAAAGCATCAGTCGCAAGCAATGTAATATCCGTAATCTCATTGTTCACATCGTCGTGCAATTGCAATGCAACAGAAGCAATATAAGACTGGAACTCACTGCGCACAATATCCATTTTTGCGCGATTATTTTCCTCCAACATGTTCAAATACTTGCGCAAAGCGTAACCGCAAATCATGGAAATAAGAATAAAACAAGGGAAAGTAAGCGGAATGTACTCCATTTTTGCAAAGTACATAATATTCAGCGAAACTATGTACGCACAAAGCAAATACTTCCACGAATCGTAAAAGCCTGCAACAAACATGCTAGCGATCAATGAAAAAAGAAAGCAAGTTGCATTTACGCCTGGTACTGCTAACGTTACGCAATACAAAATCGGAGTTACGAGCGATATTTGACGCGGAAAAGCAATCATAAGAAAAGTTGCAAACATCCAAACGTATTGGCACGCAGATTGCTGCGGGTTATGCCACAACCCAGCTGTATTGCAAGATTGCACATCCATTGACACTACAAGAATCGCCAATATTATGAATAAAGTTCGCTGAATTTTCCAGCTTTTAACCAACTCAATAACGCGCGAAAATGTTTTCATTAACATGCGCTATCCGTTTCTTGCAAAAGATTCGGGTGATTTTGCGTCGAATCATTAAAATATTGCAGATTGCTAGTTTGCTCACGATTTTGCATTGCAGCAAATGCGGATATTGCTTGCACGCGATTAGAAACATGCAATTTTTTGTAAATCCTATGAATATGCGTGTTAATAGTGTTTGGCATAAGACCAAGTTGAGCCGCAATCTGATTTGTTGTGTGACCTTTAGCAAGCAGATCCATAATTTTTAGTTCTTGAGGCGGCAAAACGCTACGCAATCTTGATTTAGAAAGCCTAATAAAAGATTCTTGCGGTGTAGCAAAATCGTAAGCAACGTCTTTAACACAACGGCAGCCATACACATTCTGCTTATCGCAATATTGCAAAGCTTCTGCTAGTCCTTTGAAATTGTCTTTAGCAACCATCGCTTGCCCACCAGCTTGCGCAACCATCGAAGCGTAGGATCTACAATCGTACGAAGTCATGCCAATTAAAACAATGCTGTTGTCTTTCTCACGAATTGCGCGTATTACGTCTACTCCAGACATGTCTTTCATTGACATATCAATCAAAATATAATCCGAAGTAGTTTTTGCTACTTGGCAATATTTCAAAGCTTGCACGCCTGATTTTACGCACCATTTGCACACGTACTCGCTTGGCAAAAGCTTGCTGAGCACGTTTCGCATAACCGCTAAAACTAATGGGTCGTTATCTACTATTGCATACGTTTTTGGCATAATGGCTTTCTTGCAATCACACGCTACTTTTCTTATATTCTACTTTATAAACGCGCGCAAAGTAGAGCAAATCGTGTAGTAATAAATGATTACAAGTAATGCATGTAAATCAAATGTGATTATAATAAGTAACAATATGTGACTTTTGGTTGCGTTGAAAATTCATTTTCAATAATGATTGCAGCAGGATTATATGACAAAACGACTAGTAGTATTGCACTCCGCAGAAGTAGCTGCGGTGGCGCTTGCCTCAACAGCTGCTTTTATGCGTAGCTTTGGCTTTTTCGCTTTGTGGCTTGTACCAGGACTTCTTTCTGTTGCATTGTATTCTTATGCATATTTTTTCTTGCGTAAAAGCGTTATTAAAGAAAAAAATGCGTATATCGCAAATAATATATCTAAGATTGATGGCGCAGGCGCTAACAGAACAAGTAATGATGTTGAGAATATAGAAAGCAACAAAGATTACATAATTACTCTTGAGCAAGAGCGCAAAAAAAAAATCGAATCACAAAATAAGCAAATACTCAACAATTACTCAAATAATTTAATAAATATTATTTCATGCTTTATTTGTGGGCTTATTCACGTTCCTTGGATTTATTACTTCGGAATTGCAAATGGCGTTTTAACATTGGTGATTCTGTGGCGAGTAATAAAGCGTCCACAAGGTCACCCTATTGATGAAAGCGATTTTTAAAGATTTAAGACTTTAAGGATTTAAGCTTATTGCTGATCTTCCATTGAAAGATTTAATCCTTTTGCAGCATTGCGAAAATATTCTATGTGATCGCCATAACCGTCTGCAATAATAGCATCCTCTTTTACAACAAAAGAGCCATCTTCTAGCACAATATATTTTGTAAAGAATTCTTCTAATTGCTTAGCTAATTCATCAATTTCATCTTGCGAAAGCTCTTCGTTACTATTTTCCGCAAAGTTATCTTCCTGCTTTTGAATTTGATTAATGCTATTTTCACTAACATTTCCTATTTTGTTTACGTTATCTTCTGGCTGCCAAGAGTTTATACCAAAATCACTCATGCTTACATTACCCATATTTGCGCTACTCATGTTTGTATCTCCTTGTATTTGTAACATATTCACAACTTATATTCGCAACACATATTTTCAATATATTTGTGCGTTGCTTTAAGTCTAATTACAAACATTTTCCGTGCAATCTTGAGTACTGAGTTTTGAGTACATAGTATTTCTCGAAGACTTGCAGCATTTATACTAGAAATACAAAATGCATACGAACGAGAAGCAGCGTACGCGAATTAGCTACAATGCTCACAAACAAAACAGCAAATTGGAAGGGAAACAACTCATGAGCAAGGACTCTATAAAACTTATTAAAAAAACGCTTATTTGGATTCTTAAGTGGGCAATATTTACAGCAATCGAATTCCTTCTTTTGTACGTTGCGCTTA
Organism: Gardnerella sialicivorans subsp. sialicivorans; assembly: GCF_056746795.1. Classification (NCBI taxonomy): domain Bacteria; kingdom Bacillati; phylum Actinomycetota; class Actinomycetes; order Bifidobacteriales; family Bifidobacteriaceae; genus Gardnerella; species Gardnerella sialicivorans. The sequence continues at coordinate 137,561 of NZ_JBWPXA010000004.1, read as the reverse complement.
TATCTTGGAATCATGATTTTGCACAGTTCATGAACGAATACAGAAATGCGATTATTCCATTTATGGCAGCAACTGGAGCTATGGCAGCAGCGATGATTCGCGACGAAGGCACTATTCTTGAAATCAAGGAGTAAGATAACTATTTTCAATAATACGTCTACAGCGAGGTATAGTGTGACGACTGTAATAACATGACGCATTAACTAGCGCCTAACTTCAGCGACGATATGGAGCTAACAATGAGAAGAAATAATAAATATAACGGCATGCGCATATTTGCTGCTTCAACTGTAATTGCAGCAATGTCACTATTTTCTGTATGTTCAATAAGCGCATTAGCTATTACCCCCCCCCCGCGGCAGCAGTAACCGCAACTAACCCATCTACAGAAACACAACTTTTTGTAGATGGCACAAACGGATCAGACGATAAAGATGGATCTGCAACTAATCAATTAAAAACTATTCAAAAAGCTCTTGAAAAAGCTACAACCAAACCTGCAAAGATTACCATTAAAGGCAATTTTTCGCTTACTGACCCTATAACAATTCCAAGTGACATTACACTTTCTATCGCTGAATCCGGCGCCACAATAACAGGCCCAAATAATACCAAAGATGGCATCACGCTGGAATCTGGTTCCACACTTCGCGGTGACGGCGAATTGACAATGAAGAACTTTAAGGTAGCTCTTACAGCGGATAAAGGCTCTACTATTACAGATGGCACATACACTTTCAAAGATAACGGAGCAACAAACGGGAGCGGAATTTACCTTGCGGGAACAGTAAAAGGCACAAGCAAAGATAGATTAAAAATTACTGCTGACGACAAATGTGATGCAATTTTTTATGGTCCTGATGTTACTTTCGAAAATGCTACTATTAACGTTAAATCACAAACTCCCGCATGGACTGAGGCATATGATTTAACTTTGAAGAATTCTTCACTTACTGTAGCAGGCTTTGGAGGGCCAGATGGTTCAGGACTGGCATACTATGTCAACAAATTAAACATGGACAATTCGGAGTTTGTGATTAATAAAAATGGTAACGGGAAACACAGAACTGGTTTAACAATTCAAGGCGCGGCAACTATCAATAGTTCACGAATTGTTGATAATGCAGGAGATCACGCAGGCATTTCCGTTTGCCCAAAGGCAAAATTAGACGTTACCAACTCTACTCTTGAATTTAATAATAATGGCGAGGTCGGCTTAAATATACATAGTGGAAAAGTAACTCTCACCAATTCTGCAATCACAGGCAGTACACGCACGCTTTATAAGGCTAAAGACGGCGGCTCTATTGAACCTGACAGCAACTCCTCAATAGGTGAGTCAGCAAGTAAAAATGAAGAAGCTAGTACTCCAAACGTCGAACATACACAACAGGAGGATATTGATCTTCCTGCAGATTCCCCAGAAAAAACACCAAACCCTACGCCACTACCAAAAGAAAATCCAAATAATAAAATCGTAGAAAAACGCAGAAACGAGAATAAAGAACTTCCAAAAACAGGAAGCACGATATTACTAACTGCTTTTTCTGCAATTTTAACATTTGGACTTGCTGGAGTCATAGCACAATTAAAGCGCATAAAAATGAATAAGCAATAATTTCATAAGAAAAAACAAACAAAAAATAGGGGCTAGTATTGTAAACAACTGCACTACTAGCCCCTATTAATTACGCTCAAATATTCAACAATATAATCACGATTATTATAATCACGATTATATTAATCACGATTATATTAATAAAGTAAGATAGTTCAAGATTATTTTGCGGATTGAATTGAAGCCTCTTGGCGAGCAACGTCAAGCGCTTTGTTGAAGGCATCACTAGTCCAACTTGCTCCAGCAACAACCGAAATATGCAAATCTTTTAACGGTTTTCCAACGATTTTTCCTGGAATAGCCTCACTAAAAGCGCTCATGTGTTTTTTGGAGATTGGCGTAAACGGATGAGACGTTATTTGCACACTGCTAATATTTCCATTTGCAACGCTTAAATTCACATCAATGCTATCTTCTGCAACTGGCCCATACTTAGCTTTGATTTTGTAATCGCCATCTTTGTAATTGCCAGTGTCTGTTTTAGGCGAATTTTGCTGATTTTGCTGATTTTGTGAATCCTCACTTTGCGCAGAAGCGTGCGATTGTTGAGCGCCAGAATCGTAAGACTTCGAAGCATTGCCACTATCGTTTTCGCTTTGACCAGAATTACCAGCAAACTCATCATTCATTGGAACAGCGCTCGGCTCACCGCAAGATGCAAGAAAAGCACTTGAACTAGCCAAAACCGCAATCGCAGCAACCGTTTTTGCAATTTTTTTAGACTTCAAATCATCACGCAAATTATTGCAGCGTGAAACATTATGAAACATATTATCTGAAACCATAAAATCATCGCCTTTAAATCTTAAATTAAAACTATACGCAACTAATCATCTAAAAACTAATCATCTAAATTCGCTAATTTAGGCGACTTAGTAGGCTCATGATTTTGCAAAGATTGCGCAACGCTTTCATCAACATGCGCACTCGTAAACGCAGGCTTGCCACCAATCGCCTCGTACGCTTTGCGCGCATCCTCATTATTCCAACGCTCCCCAACAAGCACACCGTGGTTGAGCATAATTTCACGATCCGCGCATTGAGCTACCAAAGAATCGTGCGTTACAACAATAATCGTAGTGCCTTGCTTGTGCAGCTGCTTAAACAAGTCGAGTACAATCTGCTCATTCTTTTCGTCCAAATTACCAGTCGGCTCATCCGCAAGAAGCAACTTCGGGCAGTTAATAAGAGCACGCGCAACACACACGCGCTGCTGCTCACCGCCAGAAAGCTGGCTTGGCAGATGGTGAGCGCGATCCTTTAATCCCACGCGTTCCAAGGCTTCCATTGCTTGCGATTCATCTACAACAGAATGATAATATTGCGCAACCATCACGTTTTCTACGGCTGTTAAATGTGGCACAAGATAAAACTTTTGAAACACAAGACCGATTACGTTTTTGCGAACGTCTGCAAGCTGACCCGCGTTCAAATCCTCGAGTTTGCGGCCTTGCAAAGCAACGGAGCCTTTAGACGGCGAATCCATGCACCCAATAATGTTCATTAGCGTAGTTTTGCCAGAGCCACTCGAGCCAACAATCGAAAGCCACTCGCCTTGCGGCACAGTAAGCGACAAATCGTCAACAGCGCGAAGAGAGCCGTAAATCTTGGAAACGTGGTCCAAAGTCAACAGCATTTCTGGCTTGGAATCTGTATTTTCCTGCCTATTTTCTACATTCTCTGCCATATCAAATCCTTAAAAATCCTTAACTAAACATTCTAAAAACATTCTAAAATCACTATAAAAGCTATTCTTCTCGAAGCACAATCGCAGGGTCGATTTTTGAAGCGCGCAAAACAGGCGGCAACGCAGCAACGCAAGACGCTGCAACGCTAAACACAATAGAAAACGCCACCAGCCACCAATTCACGCTCAAATCTCGCGCAAACACCATTGACGCAAGCAATCGCGCAAATCCATACCCCACTGCCGTACCAGCGATTCCGCCAATAAAACCATAAAGCCCAGATTCCGCAGTGAACTCAATGCCAATGCTCTTAGCGCTCGCACCCAAAGCTTTGCGCAAGCCAATCTCATTTCGGCGCTGTTGCACAATCGAAGAAATCGTAGTGCTTACGCCAACCATCATCAACGCAAGAACAACCAGCGAAACAATCCAAAATAGGCTGCGAAGCATAGCAATAATGCCAGTATCTGCCGCTGTAACTTTAGTAACTTGTTGCGCACGAACACGCATAGAAGTCATATCGTTAATGCTGCGCACAACAGCATCTACGTTCGGCGCAGAAGACGAGTAAGCGATCACGTCCGCACCGCGCTTAACGCCTGTAAGCACACGCAAATCCGCGTTAGTTGCGTAAAGCATGGAATCTTCGGCGTCTCCCGTATCTAAAATGCCGCAAACGCGGAAAGTTGTGCCGTGAGTATCCATAATATCTGTGGAAACTCTACCTTCAACAAGCTTATTTTGAGAAGATTTATCTGTTTGATTATCTGTTTGATTATCTACTTGATTACCTGCTTGATTACCTTGCGACTTTTGCGCGGGCTTGTGCGAATCTGGGGAATTATCGCCAGCGCGATACGCGATTGCAATGCGCGAACCAATCTTCAATCCCATAGCCGAAGCAACATCTCGCCCAACCATAACGTTGCCACTGCTAGGCCAAGCGCCATCCACGTTCCAATGCTTATTAAGCGACTTAACAGCGGAAACATCCACTCCAGCAAGCACGTACGGAGCCGCATTAATGCGCACATTTTCGTAACGGTACGTAGCAGATCGCATAGCACCTTTTGCAAGAACCATGTCGTTAGTGTGCAAAACCATTGCGCGATCAATGCCATTTTTCCACTCGCCTGCAAGCGGCGTCACAATAATATTCGCTCCGTACGTGCGCATTTCGTCACTCATTTGTTGAGGAACAACAATGCAAATTGCAGCCAAGCAAAACAGCGTAGCAGCACCAACAAGAGTGGCAACTACTGCCATAAGCGCACGCGACTTTCGGCGAAAAACCGCGCCAAAAAGCATAGTTGCAAACATTGCGCTATTAGAAGTCATACCCGAACCAGATTTAACGCCCATGAAGCACCTCCGCAGGACGCACATGCAAAATAGAGCGAATAGAAGAGCCAGCAGCAGCAAGAACAGTAATCGCAAGAAGCACAAACACCAGCACAAATACCATTGGTCGAAGCGAAATCGCAGAACCAAACACGCTAAATCCAATCACTTGCGCAACTCCAAAGCCTGCAACCATACCAATAATCGCACCAACGCACGCAATAACCGCTGTTTCCATAAGCATTAGCCGCGCAACAGCGCCATCGCGCGCACCCAGCGCTTTGAGCAGCGCAAGCTCCCCCGATCGCTCCGAAATCGCAGCCGCCATAAGATTTGCAACCGCAACAGCTGCCGCAACCAAGCTAAGCGCCGTCATAAGCACCATCACAGCGCGCGTCTTGTTAAGCACGCTGCCTTGCATAGCCGAAACTTGCCGCACTTGCTTTGCAACAGCTCCTGGAATCACTTCTTCAATTTGGTAAGTAATCGAGCTTGGGTAGGCTGTGCAATACCACGTCTCCCACTCTTCTTGGCTAAGAGCCGCTGGATTCTTCGCCGCTTTACGCGCTAAATCGTTTTCTGGCGTAGTCAATGCTTTAACTTCAATCGCCTCAACCATATTTGGCTTGTTTGCGAGACGCTGTGCCTGGCTGGAATCCGCGTAAATCGCGTTATTGTCACTATCTCCAGAATCGTAGATGCCAACAATTTTAAGTGAGATTTGTCTGCCAGAACGAGTTAGTTTTATTAGCTGACCAACTTTTAGATTATGACTTTTAGCAAGATTTGTGCCAACAGCGGCCTCTTGCTTAAAATCGCGCGGGAATCTGCCTTCAAGCATCTTCCACCAAGACCTCATTCCTTGCACGCCAACAACTGTTGTTTCTCCAGAAGCGAGCGCAAGCTTGCGATTAAACCACGTGCCGACAATCGGAACTACTGAATTAGCAGATTTAGCAGATTTAGTGGATTTAGCAGAAGAAGAATTAGCAGATTCAGCAGAAGAATTTGCTTTAAGATTTGCGTAAATCGTTAGTTTTGGTGCAAAATTCGTTATGTTAAACGCCCAAAAAATCATTTTGATTTTTGCAGCATCTGATTCCTTCAAAAAAGCGGTAGATTCTTGACTTTCAGCATCCGCCAAAGTTTGCAAAGTTTGCGAATTACTATAGCCTGACTTTGTGCGAGACGCATACAAGTCGTTCACAACAGCATTCGACTTAGGCTGAACAATAATATTGGATCCGTAAGAGCTAAGCTCCGCGTTAATTTTGTCTCCAACGTCGTAAACAACGCTAAGCATTGCAACGCTTACACACGCACTCAAGCACACAACAATCGCTATAAGAACTCGCTTTTTAATCTGCCTTGCAAGAGATCGCGCAACCATTCGAATCATAAACATTTGCAAGCACTCCTACTTAAAGTGCGAGCTAAGCACGTCTAAATCGGCTGTGTGAATGGTAATTTTTCCGCCACCAGCCTTGTATGGGAATGGAATCGGGTTGCATCCGCCCTTAAAACCAATAGTCGCCAAATTTATTGCAACATCGCATTTTCGGCATATTATCTTGCCGTCTTTTTCGTAGTAGCCTGCGTCTCCACAGTTTTCACACGCGTCCAAGCCCACGCCATACGCTCCACCATTTTTCTTGATGATTATAAAGCGCATAACAGTGCCATCTTTAGCTTTGTATTGGAATCGATGCAAGTGACCATCGCTAATTTGCACAAAGTTGATTGTTGCTACGCCATCATGCAACTCGTACGGTTCTGGCGGCGTAAGCGTTGGCTTAATATTCATAAGAGACACGCCAGCAGTAAGCGTAAGTATTACTACGATTGCAGCCATTAGCGCCGCAAGCGCAGACCTTCTAGACTTGCGCTTAAATGCTCGCTTTGCGCGGATTTGTGCAGAATTTTCTCCAACTACAGGCGTCTTAAAACCAATTACAAGAGAGGCGAATGCAGGAATCAAAAACACGCAAATTTGCGCCATAATCATAAGCGGAGCGTTGTTTATAAGCCAAACAAGAATGCTAAACGAAAAATCGTCTATATACAGCAAAATACTTCCTTGCATAATTTGCAGCAGGGATGTTAAATGCTGAATTAGTAAGATTATTAAGCTTAGAATAATTGCGATTCTAAAGGCGACTTTACTGGCGGTTGTGCGCAAAGATCGCACCATAAGACTTATACAAATCGCAGCAGCCGCGCCAAGAATAAATCCTAGCGCGCGAAGAAGCATATCGGAAGTAAACGGAGGCGTGCTGGAGTCAACGAAAATCGTAAGCTGCAAAATCACGTCTGGAAGCGCGTAAAACACTGTAAACGCTAGGCATAGCGCGCCAATCGCATTGCTTATGTGCAAGGGCCGCGGATTTTTGCGCCATTTTGCAACCGTTTTGCCAGATGCAGCAACACAAGCGATTGTTGCAATATCTAGCGGAACGGCAATGCAAAGCGCTGGAAGATTCACAAAATTGCGCTGATTAATCACCACGCTTGCGCGCAAAAATGCAAAGACAAGCGCCGCAACTGTTCCAAAAATCAAGCCGAAAAGTCGCCAGCGGGAGCTGATTGGCTTATCTCGCCCCTCGCCAACGCTTAGAGTTGCGCTTAATCCCATTGTAAGCAGCGCAAGAGGGAGCAGCCCTGGAAGAACTGTAACGAACAGCCTGAGCATGTCTCCCTCCTTTGCTGTTTATGTGTTATTTGTTATCTATTTTTGTTTTTTATTTATGCGCCATTTTGCACTATTTATGCATTACTCATGCATTTTATTGGCAAAACTACCACTGGCAAAACTACCACTGGCAAAATTACCACTGACGTGGAGTGTACTTCCAATCGTCGAATGTAGCGGTAATTGGCTCAGTCCAGAATCGGCCAGTCACGCCCGTAGCAGGATCTACGTGAAGCATCCAGCCCTTCTTTTCTGGCGATTCAACAGAAAGCACTAACTTGTAGTTTCCAGCCTTATCGAGCTTAACATTTGCACCGTAGTGTGGGCCGTCGGAAGCGTTCATTTGCATAAACGTGCCCTTTACAACAGCGTCGCCGCTCGCCTTATCAATAATTTGATAATTCACAGTCAAATCTGGAATAAACTCGCCCTTTCCGTAGCCAAGCTGTGCACCTTTCTTATTTGCGTGAATATCTGCCTCAAGGTGGAAGCTTGCCTCGCTTGCCTTTAAGCCCATGCCTGCTGGAACCATGTCGACTGGCTGGAAGTACACAGCGCCAATCGTAAGCGGGCCAATGTTCTGGTCTTGGTGAGGTCCAACTGGAACCTCTTCAAAGCCCTTGTCTCCGCCCTTATCGTCGGCCTTCTGCTCAGATGATTGTGGCTTTGACGCAGACTTTGCTGCGTTTCCGTTTGCGCCACAGCCAGTGAGTGTTAGCATTCCTGCAAGCGCTAAGGCTGCAATTGCCATCATCTTTTTATTCTTCATATCTAACCTTTTCTATTAGTTATTGTTTATTATTGCTTGATTTTTAGTTTTGATTTTTAGTTTTGACTTATCCGTTAACTGTTGCCACGGTTGCTTGCGATTTTCGCGCGCGCACAAAACTCGCGCAAAGCAGCGCAATAACTACGATTGCAGCTACGACTTGCGCCGAAATCGTTTCAACGTACGGATAGAATCCAAGCCAATCGTTAGTTGGCAAGCCTTGAATATACGCGCCAGCGAGCGCATCGCCCTCTATAAGCGCATGCACACCTCCGCCAGCAAAAATCACCACTAAAATGCACATAAGCGCGCTTGTTCCTGCAAAGAACGGGCGAATCGGCATGCGCACAGATGCAAAGCGAATCAGCAAGAAGATTACAACCAGCACGGCGGCTGCAGCCACGAATCCGCCCCAAATCATGGAGTCAGCTCCGCTTGATACAGCAAAAATCGCCTGGTAGAAGATTACTGTTTCTGCGCCTTCGCGGAATACCGCTAGGAAGCTTAGCAACGCTAGAGAAATCAAGCTGCCTTTAGAAACAGCTGCCGTTGTTTGGTTGCGAATATACTCGTTCCAAGCTTGCACAGAAGATCTTGAAATCATCCAATTGCTTGTGTACAGCAGCATGAGCATTGCAAACAGCGCCACAACGCCTTCCGTAATCTCTTGCTGCGGGCCAGAGCCGTTGAACAACAATCCAAAAAGCGCAGCAACAATAAGCGACGCCGCAATTCCAGCAACAAGCCCCATGTAAATGTACTTAACCATGTGCTTGTGCCCAGATTTAATAAGATACGCGATTATTGCAGCCACAACCAGCAGCGCTTCCAATCCTTCGCGCAGCAAGATTATAAAAGCCTGACCAAAGGAGCTTGTTATAAATTGCATAAACGGATTAGCATTGGCCGCCGCTCCGCCGTCTAGTTTTGCAGCATCTTCAATAAGCATTGACTTAAGATCTGTAACGAACTTTTTTGTTTGCGCGAACGACTTGCCATTGTTCATAGCTTGCCTGCACTCTTTGAATTGATATTCAACAGTGCTTACTCGGCTTCCGCTTATTGCGTTCATAACATTCTTTTCAAAGCCGAGCTTTTCGTAATACTGGTAGTAGGCTTCGTTTACTAAATCAACAGCTTTGGCAACTTCTGGCTTGTTTCCTTTTGCTGCTTTGTATGTTGATGCAGATTTATCTAGTATAACGTTCATTTCTCGCGCTACTTGGCTCCAAGTTCTGCCGTTTCGCCCAAGATTCTTCTTTTTTGCAGCATCGAGTTTTTTGCGTTCTTTTGCGATTTGAGCGCGCAATTTGGATGCATAAACATTCGGCTTATCTAGACTTGCGTTTGCGTCTAATTGAGATGCACTTTGCGCAACGTCTGCTTCTAAAGCAGATACAACTTCACTAATTTGCGCGGCCTGATTTTGTTGATAAACCAGCGTTTGCAACTGTTGGAATTGGTCACTTTGCGATTGAACTTTATCTTGACTAATCGTATCTCGCACAACTGTAATCATGTTTGAAGCTACATAAACAGAGTTATATGCGGCTTGAAACCTGGTTGCTGCTCCTGCCATATTTGCGTTTGCATACTCACTTTTGCCTTGTTCTAGCTGATCTTTAATAGCTAAAGAAACTTCCGACCAAGTGTTATATGTTCTATTGGCATCCGTAGCATAAGCAGACGTTGGAGCTGCGATTAGACCAGCAAATCCAGCAACCCCAGCAACTCCAGCAAACCCTATTGCGCAACTTACAAAAACGCATATCGCAAGTAAAAATGCATACACTTGCTGTGCTTTTTGGCGCGCTTTTGCACACGCGTGCATAATGTCTCCATATCTCCTTTGGCCCTAATCCCCATTGAGCGCACCCAACTTCTTTTGTTTTCGTCCTATTTTTTAGTTTTATCTGCAGCTTTTAGTTTTAAGCTTGTAGCTTTTAGCTTCAGTTTTCAGTTTTAATCGTTCAAATTTTTTGGCGATTTCCACGCGGTTGTTCTGTTTTATTAGAACTTGTTCCGTTTTGTTATGTTTGAAGTCGCCTCGCAAGTAACCCCATCAACATAATATCGATATATCAAGTAGATTGATATAGTTCAGCGCAAAAAACTCGCAAATATTACAAAAATGATATTGATAACGATAATTATCAATCTTTTTGAATTGACTCGGCAAAAAAGTGCGCTGGGAAGGCACACGTTTTGCGAAGCGCATGATTTGGCAGCATTACAGCAAACTCAGCGCCAACATTTTGCACGATTTTTTGCAAATCGCTTTCTTTCGATACAAACAACGCACTTGCAATTGCGTCGGCATAAGCCGTTGGAAAATCGCAAGTTTTAGCAGGAATATACGCCCAACTTGCGCATAAATCGCAAGCAGGAATGCCGTCAAGCGCATTAATCAAGTGAGTCGCAATTAAATTAGACTCAAAGCCACTTGCATCTTTTACTTTCCATCGCCTTCTTGCATTAGACGATGCACACAGCGCCCCGCTTGCGATTGATGCCACTCCAACTGCTTGAGTTGTGTCAAAAGGATTTTCCAGAGCAACTTTTATTTGACTATTCTCTTTTCTAAAGCAAGCGCGCATATCGCCGCCTGCGTTTACCAAAAAATCAAAATCGGCAGGAAGCTCCTCACCAAGCTCCTCTTTAATAATCTGCGTTACAAGATCTACAAAATAGCCTTTCCCAGCTGCACCAAAATCAAGCTGCACTGGTTGATTTGTGCAAAGCGTTGTGCTGCCGCTATCTTGCGAAATATCTGCCCACGTAATTGGCAAAGCGCGGCGATAGTTAGACCAACTATCACTGCTACTATTCTCATTCTTACCTGCACTAACTGCGGATTGCGGAATAAAGTGAACAGAATTGCTGTAGCCAAGCGCAAGCAAATCCGCGCCAATGCACGCGTCGAAAGCACCGTGCGTTGCAGCGTAAAACTCGCTATAAAGCGCAAAAAGAGGCTGAGCCCATGCTGGAAACTCAAACTCACCGCCATGCTCCGCACGAGCCATGCGCGAAACAAGCGAATCCGCACGAAAGCGCGAAAGCACCGATTCATACTCTTCAATAAAATCGCGAATCCGCTTCTGCACGCGCTGCGAAATCGGCACGCTGCTAGAGATAATAATCCCCGTTCCAAGCGCGCACTCAATCGCCATTACATTCCCAAACATCGCTTGCCTCACTCCCAACATCAAACACTTTATCAATCATAAAAAACCACAACAATATCCCCCCACCCAAAAAAGCCACAAAACAGCAAAATGTCGTCATGGTTTACAGAAAGACATGTTCTATACCTACATTTTGGCAAAATGAAGGCAGCATAGCGCGCAAAAAATACTCATCTATAACAACATTTTCGCAAAAACGCGCTATAGAAATATTGACAGCATCGGCAACATAACACCACTCGTTTCGGCGTAACACAATTTACGCACCTTAATGCCGAGCAAATCCAACGCTGCAAAACCAGCCAAATCCCACTTCGCAAATTTGAAAATTTTTTAATTTTGCGAAGTGAGAAGACGTTCACACAAGCCTCAAAACATAATAAACAGAACGCAATAAACGGAATACAAAAGGGCCTTCGAACGTTAAGGCAAACAGGCACTCACTTTCAAAACTTAAAAAATATTACAGTTTTGAAAGTGAAAATGATATAATACTTTCAAAAGTAAAATAAAATTAAAGTTTTGAAAGTAGAAATACGTGTTTGCTTTCAAAAGTGAAAAATAATACGGTTTTGAAGACGAAAGGCGATTGCAATGAAGCTCATTGAGAGAACAGATTACTTAAATCGCCTCAAACGCGTTAAATGCACACCAGATATAAAAATCATTACTGGTATTCGGCGTAGTGGAAAATCGGAGTTGTTGCGCGCTTACTGCACCTATTTAGAAAACACTTATGGCAATCAAAGTAACAAACTTTATACATCAGCCAAACACGCACATCAGCCAAACGAACTACAACCAGCTAACACAAACAACAAAGAACTTAACATAATCAGCATCGACTTTAATAACCTAAATTATGAAAATCTAAAAAATTACAAAAGCCTTTTTGAATACGTTGAAAGCCGTTACGTTCCCGAAGCGTACAACGTTCTTATGATTGACGAAGTGCAATTATGCCCAAAATTTGAGCTTGCGATTAACAGCCTTCACAATAGCAATAAATACGATATTTATTTAACAGGATCTAACGCATTCTTACTTAGCTCGGACCTTGCAACACTGTTTAGTGGAAGATTCATTGAAATACCAGTCTTCCCGTTTAGTTTTGCAGAATATTGCGAATACTTTGAAATAACAAGCAACTTTAACGATGCTCTGCAAAAGTATTTACAACAAGGCGGACTTGCAGGCTCATACGTTTACGCAAATCAAGACGATGCAGAAGCGTACATAAAAAACGTGTATACAACTCTTGTTAAACACGATTTAGTAGACAAATGCGCAATATCGGAAGTATCACTTCTTGACTCAATATGCGAATTTTTAATGGATAATATTGCAAATCTAACAACCGCAAACAATGTAAGCTCAATACTTAAAAAGAATCAGATTGAAACAACGCACGTAACAGTTGGCAATTATCTAAAATATTTATGCAATGCATTCATGTTTTATAAAGTAAAACGTTACGATATTCGCGGCAAAAAATATTTAGAAACAAACGAAAAATACTATTTAGCAGATACCGCGCTACGCTACGCAATTCTAGGAACGCGAAATATGGATTACGGAAAAGCGTACGAAAATATTGTGGCACTTGAGCTTATGCGAAGAGGCTACACGATTCATGTTGGCAAACTTTACCAAAAAGAAGTAGATTTTGTGGCAGTAAAGGCGAGCAAAAAGCTTTATATTCAAGTTTCAGACAACATTAGCGACGACGCAACATTGGAGCGCGAACTTTCGCCACTAAAAGCAATAAAAGACGCTTATCCTAAAATTCTGCTTGCAAACACTCGCCACGATTCTTACGACATTGAAGGAATCCGCGTAATAGACATAGCACAGTGGCTGCTTAACGCAAGCACGCCGTTTAGTTTGTAAGCATTACTTTCTCAGTTCGTTGACTGAGATATTAACAGTGTTTCGCCTCTGAGATCTATTTTTTTACGCGCGCAATAAAAACAAAAAGACAGGAGCTCGGGATACCCAAACTCCTGTCTTAATAAGAGATTACTCAACTTGCGCAAGTTTATAAAACTTACAAAAGCAATAAAACTTACGTAAGCAATAAAAGCAAACCCTAAATCACTTTTGCGTTAGGCAAAACGTTACCGTCTTTATCAACGTTGCAACTATGCTCAACAGCAATCGTAATGTGATCATTGTCAACAGAATAGAAGCCGTCAGTCACCTTAAAAACGTGACGAACGCCTTGCAAATCGTCAACCTTCACGAATCCGTAATCAATCAACGCAAGCACAGCCTCATGCCCAGGAAGAACACCCATTGTGCCATTCACAGAAGGAATAACAACAAACTTAGCATCGCCTTCCCAAACAGGATGCCTGGCTGCAACCACACTAACGTGCAGCGTTTTCACTTGCTTTTCTGCCATAATCACGCACCAAACTCTTGCTGCATATCGTGCCAACGACGCTCAAGATCGTCGATGCCACCAATACCAGAGAATGCCTGCTCAGGGATCTCGTCGTAAACGCCATCGCAAATGCGCGTAAACGCCTCAATCGTCTCGTCTGCTGGAACATAAGAACCTGGACGGCCAGTAAACTTTTCGGCCACGTAGAAGTTCTGACCAAGGAACTGCTCAATCTTACGAGCGCGGCTAACAGTGGTCTTATCTTCTTCACCAAGCTCATCAATACCAATCAAAGCGATGATGTCTTGAAGCTCCTTATTACGCTGCAAAATGGCCTTTACGCGGTTAGCGCAATCGTAGTGAGCCTGGCCAACATAACGCGGATCCAAAATTCTAGAAGTAGAAGCCAAAGGATCCACAGCTGGGTAAATACCCTTAGCTGCAATGTCACGCGAAAGCTCGGTAGTTGCATCCAAGTGCGTAAATGTTGTTGCAGGCGCAGGATCGGTGTAATCATCTGCAGGCACGTAAATAGCCTGAAGCGAGGTAATGGAATGGCCGCGCGTAGAAGTGATTCGCTCCTGCAACGCACCCATCTCATCTGCCAAGTTTGGCTGATAACCAACTGCAGAAGGCATACGACCAAGCAACGTAGAAACCTCGGAACCAGCCTGAGTAAAGCGGAATATGTTATCAATAAACAGCAACACATCCTGATTTTGTACATCGCGGAAGTACTCAGCCATAGTCAAAGCGGTAAGAGGCACGCGAAGACGAGTCCCAGGAGGCTCATCCATCTGGCCAAAGACAAGCGCCGTCTTCTCCAAAACGCCAGCCTCTGCCATTTCGCCAATCAAATCGTTACCCTCACGAGTACGTTCGCCAACGCCAGCAAACACAGACACACCGCCGTGGTTCTGAGCAACGCGCTGAATCATCTCTTGAATCAACACGGTTTTACCAACGCCTGCGCCACCGAACAGACCAATCTTTCCGCCTTGCACGTAAGGAGTGAGCAAATCGATAACCTTAATGCCCGTTTCAAACATTTGAGTCTTAGACTCAAGCTGATCGAAAGCAGGTGGGTTGCGGTGGATTGGCCAACGCTCGGTCACCTCAATGTTTTCACCTGGTTTAGCGTTCAAAATGTTGCCAGTAACGTCAAAAACGTGACCTTTTGTAACATCTCCAACAGGCACAGAAATTGGGCCACCAGTATCTCGCACTAAAGCGCCACGAACCAAGCCGTCCGTAGGCTTAAGTGCCACTGCTCGCACAGTCGAATCCCCAAGGTGCTGCTCAACTTCCAACGTAATCTCGTGGACGGTATCTCCCTCCGTGTTTCCAACGGTGTTGATATCAACCTTGAGAGCATTGTAAATATCTGGAAGATAGCCAACTGGGAACTCAACGTCAATCACGGAACCCTGAACACGGGTTACGCGGCCAGCCGTTGGGTCGTCTTCCTTTGCATCTTCTGGAGGTGCTGTGGTCTGATTTTCAGCCATATGCTCCTATTCCTCCTCATTATTCAGCGCATCAGCGCTGCCGATAATCTCGGTAAGTTCTTGTGTGATGGAAGCCTGGCGAGAAGCATTAAGCTTTCTCGTTAAATCATCCACCAAATTGCGGGCGTTGTCTGTAGCCGTATGCATAGCATTTTGCCTACTAGCCGTTTCGGAAGCTGCAGATGTAAGCAAGCATTCGTGAATACGCGACTGAATATACTTTGGCAAAACCGCATCCAAAACTTCGTCCGGGCTAGGCTCAAAGCAATATTCCACAGCATCTGGATTGCTGCGACTAACAGCTTCTTCACGCGCCGAAACCGCACCCGTAGAAGAAAGCGAAGCCGAAGGGCCAGAAGCTGCTTCGTAGTCAGGACGATGCATAGCAAACTCTTCACCGTCTTTTAACGGAACCAGCTCAACTGGAAGCATGCGTAGAGTGCGAACCTTTTGCCTCACCATGTTTATAAACTCAGTGAACACAATGTAAAGCTCGCTAACGCCACCATCTTCTTCGGGAGTCATGTACGCGTCCATTAAAGTATCGGAGATTCGCTCTGCAATTGTTACATCAGGATGATCCGTAGATCCTTCCCAAGTGCCTGCAACGTCTCGATTACGATACTTGTAATAGGTTGCACCTCGGCGACCATACACGTACAACTCAGCGTGCTTTCCTTCGGCGTCTAGCTTTGCAAGTAGCGCCTCGGTTTCTCGAATAATCGAAGACGTAAACGCGCCCGCCATTCCGCGGTCGGAAGTCAACGCCAGCACGGCTACGCGATTACCCGCACGCTCTTTCCCAAAGATTGGATGCTTAATGTTTGCTTCGTGATGAGCTACCAACGCCTGCACGGCATCGAAAATTGCGTCGCTGTATGGCTTAGCGTTAAGCGCAATATCTCGCGCTTTTGCAATATGCGAAGACGCAATCATTTCCTGAGCCTTAAAGATTTTGCCCAAAGACTGTGTGGAAATAATTCTCGATTTCAATGCAAGTTGGGAAGACATACGCTACTTCCCCTCAGACTCGTTATTGCTTGAATCGCGACCATCCGACTTTGGCTTTGCAACAAGCTTTTCCTTCTCAACAGGAGCAGGATTTTCAGCAGGAGGCAAAGAATCCTTAACAATCAAAGGTTTGCCTGCAGAAGTCTTAAACGTTCTACGGAAATCTTCGATTGCGGAATCAAGCTTTGCTTCTGTCTCTTTTGTAAAGTCCTCGGTATCGCGAATCACCTGCAAAATGTCGGTTCCCTTATCGAGATAATCCAACATCTCACGTTCAAAGCGAAGCACGTCTTTTACAGGAATGTCGTCTAACTTTCCATGAGTACCAGCCCACACGGAAACAACTTCTTGCTCCATAGAGCGAGGCGAGAACTGCTTCTGCTTAAGCAACTCGGTTAGGCGAGCGCCACGAGTGAGCTGAGCCTTGGAAGCTGCATCCAAATCGGAAGCAAACATTGCAAAGGATTCCAAAGACTTGTAACGAGCCAACGAAATCTTAAGCATGCCAGAGACCTTCTTCAAAGCCTTAGCCTGAGCTGCGCCACCAACACGAGACACGGAAATACCAACATCGACTGCTGGGCGCTGACCTGCGTTGAACAAATCGGACTGCAAGAAGATCTGACCATCGGTGATGGAAATCACGTTAGTTGGAATGTATGCAGAAACGTCATTTGCCTTGGTCTCAATAATTGGCAAGCCAGTCATTGAGCCTCCGCCCATATCGTCGGAAAGCTTTGCGCATCTTTCTAGCAGACGAGAGTGAAGATAGAACACATCGCCTGGGTAAGCTTCACGCCCAGGTGGGCGACGAAGAAGCAAAGAAATCGAACGATATGCTTCTGCTTGCTTAGACAAGTCGTCGAAAACAATCAAAACGTGCTTGCCGTTGTACATCCAATGCTGGCCAATTGCAGAGCCAGTATATGGAGCAATATACTTAAAACCTGCAGAATCCGAAGCTGGGCTTGCAACGATTGTTGTGTACTTCATAGCGCCTGCTTCTTCGAGGCTTTGACGTACAGCAGCGATTGTTGAACCCTTTTGTCCGATTGCTACGTAAATGCAACGAACTTGCTTCTTTGGATCTCCGCTTTCCCAGTTTGTGCGCTGGTTAATAATCGTATCGATTGCGATTGCGGTTTTACCAGTTTGACGATCGCCAATAATCAACTGACGCTGACCGCGGCCGATTGGCGTCATTGCGTCAATAGCCTTTAAGCCAGTAGACAAAGGCTCGTCCACAGGGTGACGATGAATCACGTCTGGAGCCTGGGCTTCAAGAATACGACGCTCCTTGCACTCAATCGCGCCAAGACCATCAATTGGATTACCCAATGGGTCTACTGTACGACCAAGATAGGCGTCTCCCACTGGCACAGATAACACTTCGCCAGTGCGGTAAACTTCCTGCCCTTCTTCAATGCCCGTAAAATCGCCTAGAATAACCACGCCGATTTCGTGAGCATCAAGGTTAAACGCTAGACCCAAGGTGTCGTTCTCAAAGGTGAGCAGCTCGTTTGCCATGCAGCCAGTCAATCCAGCTACGTGCGCAATGCCGTCACCAGCCGTAACAACATAGCCAACTTCTTGCGTTGGCATGTCTGCTGGCTTGTACGAGTCAACAAACCCGTCAAGTGCCTTGCGTATAAGGGCGGGATCAATAGATAGTTCCGCCATAATTCTCCTTAATTTATTACTTCACTGCCTGTGTCCAAGCGCCATTGCGCGCAGAACGCTGCAACTGCTTAAGCTGCATTAACATTGTGCGGTCTGTTACTTGATCGCCAATACGTATACGCATTCCACCAAGCACGTTTGGATCTACGATTGGGTTTATGTATGCACGATGACCCAACTTTTTGGTGTAAATCTCAATCAAACGCTTGATTTGCTTATCCGTAAGAGGCTGAGCGGTTGTAACAGTAACCAAAGTTTCGCCTGCTTCGCGCTCAAAACCAGACCATGCGCCGCCAAAGCTGCCCGTCTTGCCACTCTCTGCGCCACCATGCCAAGTTCCTACCAGGTAGTGCATAATGCGCAAAACAACGGGATGCGCCTTACCTCCAATAAGCTCGTCTATTAAGCGAGATTTATCTTCCGAAGACCTATTTGGATCGGTAATGGCGTCAGAAAGCTCTGGATACTTTTCTAGCGTATCCATCATTGTTGAAAGCTCATCAGATATGCGCTGAGCTTCGTCATGAGCATCTGAAATGGCTTGCGCAAGCGAAGAACGCGATAAGTTTTCGCTTACTCGCGATGCCTTTTCTGGCATCCGTACCTCCTCATTTATGCAAAACTAAGTAGCGATTAGCAACACTAAGATTTAAGATTTAAGACATAAAACTTAAGACTTAGTGAAAGCTTGCTTTAACTACTTGTTTTGCGCCGAATCCTTAACGTCTCCTACTTCATCAATCACATGATCAATGATTTTGGAGCCTACGGTATCGTCATCTAGCTTAGAAGCAAGAATCTTTCCAGCTAACGCCGCAGCGAGTACCGAGACTTCTCCTTGGAGGCTAGTCATGGCGTGCTTATGCTGAGCTTCAATGGAATGCTGAGCTTCACTAATAATCTTCGCAGCATCTTTCTCTGCACGCTGTCTTGCTTCATCAACAATCTTGGAAGCTTGTGCTCGAGCCTGTTCGCGAGTCTTTGCAGCATCTGCTTGAGCATTAGAGAGTTCTTCTTCCATCTGGCTCTTTAACTCATCAGCTTCACGCTGCACGTTTGCTGCTTTGGCCATTCCGCCTTCGATTTTTTCTGCGCGCTCATCAAGAATTGCCTGGAATTTAGGCATAACGAACTTGTAGAAAAACGCTGCAAGAACAACTAAAATAACCAGCGACCATATAACGTCGTAAGGCTCCGGCAAGAACAACGCCAGTTTATTAGTTTCGGCTGCATATGCCATGGCTTGTCCTTTCTATTCTTTCAACACTTGTATGCGTTGGAACGAGTTGTTTCGTTCGGTTCAGCTTCCCATAATGTAGGCAACGAATCCGAGCAAGCCCAGAACCTCGATGAATGCCAAGCCAATAAACATGAACAACTGAATACGGTTGCCGACTTCTGGCTGACGTGCAGTGGATTCCATAGCCTTGGATACAACCATTGCCATTCCGATAGCAGGGGAAAGAGTAGCAACGGCAAAGCCGAGAATGCTAAGGTTGCCCGTCAATCCTGCGAGAGCGATGATACTATTCATTGGTTTCCTTTCTTTAGGAACAGTAACCAGTTATAAACCCTAAGATTATTAAACCTGATTTATTTGTTTGCTTTAATTAGTTTTAACTATCTATGCAACAGCAACAGCAGATTTTTCTTCTTTCTCGGGGTAACTTTCCGAAATATACACAGATGCAAGAACGGTAAAAATAAATGCCTGCAAGCCTGCAACTATTATTTCGAATACTGTAAACAGAATGCCACCAAGCAGCCACAATGCACCGCCTAAGGCAAGGAGTTTATTGCTGGAATCCACCACAAAGAAGTTGGTGAATACTAGGCAAGTGGCCACCAGCAAATGGCCAGCAATCATATTCGCAAACAAACGGATTGTAAGCGAAAGTGGTCGCACAATCAACAATTCCAGCAGCTGCAATGGCGTAAGAATAAAGTAAATCGGCCATGGCACGCCTGCTGGGAACAAGGATTCGCGGAAGAACGTTAGGAATCCTTTTTCTCTAATTCCAGTGATTAAGTATTGGCACACAACCCAAAGAGCAAACACTAATGGCCCTGTAATAGTTGCGGTTGCAGCCATATTTAAGCCTGGAATAACTGAGCAAAGATTAAAGAAGAATATTGTTATAAAAAGAGTTGTAATCATTGGCACATAACGCTTTCCGCGCTCTTCGCCAATCATTTCGTACACAATGTTAAATCGCACAAAGTCCATTAGAATTTCTAGCACGCTTTGGAATCTTCCTGGAACCACTTTTGCGCGAGATGCACCAATGCCAAAAATAATCATAACGATTACGGCCATAATAAGACGCACCATAATAATTCGATTCATGGCAAAAGGTGTGCCTTGGAATAAAATCTCTGGCGGCAAAAAGTCATTAATGCTTGGCATCTCTGGCTTTGCTGAAGCTAGCAACGCCGCAACATTTATATGCGCAGCTTTCGCTAAAACTTCGATAGCTCCACTCATTCGTGCCTCCTTGTAGGACTCTTTTACAATACAGTTGCGTTAAGTATAAAGTTATTCACAAGCTAGTTTGTAAAACCGTAAATCCTGTAAATTCATTCGTTGACATATGTGCGAAACGAAAATATATCTCTAAAAAGCTGATTCTACTCTTAGTTTGTACATTTGAGTTATATTTGAGTTATATTGCTGATTATTAACGAGTGTTGCGATTATAGCAAGTACGCAAATTCTTAATAACTCGCTTTAGTCACTTGTTTATTATACTCCACATTTGTTTAAAATTAAACTGCTTGCGCGATAAAATTATGCGAGAAACACGCCGAAGACTTGACAAATCCAAATTTGCCCCTATCGTAGATAGAGCTGCTAAAAGTAGCCGACGCGGGGTGGAGCAGCTCGGTAGCTCGCTGGGCTCATAACCCAGAGGTCCATGGTTCAAATCCATGCCCCGCTACGAGAAAGCCAAGAATCGCATATTTCTCACGAATGCGAATCTTGGCTTTTCTTTTACTAACTAACAGCTCCTGCAAGCTTTCTGCGAACATACTCACTTCTGCTTATATGGTAACTTTTCGACGCTTTTGTTATGCTTTCAAGCTGCGCTTTAGGTAGTTTTATTGTCATACTAACTAAAGGTTCATCTTGTGCAGAGGCCATATGTAACCCATAATATACAGGTCCTATTACTCCATCATCTTGGTTCTCATCTTCCAAAATCTCAACATCCTTGTCAATTTGCTCGGATGTCATTCCAAATTTTCTTAGCAGACTCTCTTCGTTCATTTTCAATACCCTCTTTTAGCTAACTCAATTTTAATCTTTTTAGTTGGCGGAGTCATTGCGTGATATATCTGATATATCAATAAAGAAGGATCGCTAGGCGGCGGCGAGCACGATTCAAACGCTCATCGCCAGCAGGAAGCATAGCAAAATACTCAAGCATGCGGTTTTTAATTGCCTCTGCGCAATCTTTGTGAGAAGCAAGAAAATCAAGAAGTCTGCCAAAAGCATCGTCAATATGACCATCGATCATATCTACATCTGCTACAGCAAGCTGAGCGGAAACATCGCCAGGATTATCGCCAGCAGCCTTGCGCACAGCCTCCACGTTTGTATTCGTATTTCTGCTAAGAAGCAAAGCCTTAGCACGCTCACGAGATGCCAATTCGTCATTCGGATTAGCTTGCAATACTTTTTCATACTCGCGCGCAGCAAGAGCATAATCGCCATTCATAGCTGCATCGTGCGCAATTTTGTGCTCAGGAGGGACGCTGGAGGAATCGCCAGAATCCGCAGAGTCGCCAGAATCCGCAAAATTATCGTCTACACTAGAATCTGCCGAATCAACATAAGGAGCCGTTCCAGCAACACCAGACTTTTCCGCAACCTTAACTAATTGCGGCAAAATGGCACTACAAATCTGATTCAACTCATCTTCACTAGGCAATCCTTGGCAAATAGGCATTGGCCTGCCCCCAACCAATCCATATACAGCTGGAAGCTGCTGAGCACGCAAAGCTTGAGCAATCGATGGGCTTTCATCCGCATCAATTCGCGCAAGCTGCATTCTGCCATCTAAGGCGCTAACAGAATCCGCAAGCTTTTGCGCTAAGTCGTAAGAAGTTTCGTCACTTTTTTGCCAAACAAGCAAAATAATTGGAAAACTTACGGAAGTTTGAACCATTGCCTGGAAAGTTTGATCGTTAACATCAATCACATATCCGCCTGCAGGCGGAATTTTAGACTGCGGTTTGCCAGATTTTTCGGCAGCTTCTCGCTTTGCAAGAGCCTCCGCTTTGCGCTTTACGCCTTCTAAGTCTACTGCTCCAGCAAGCGAAAATCCGCCTGGATTCATGCCCATAGATTGTGAATCAACCATATTTCCTCTTTTGCTTATATTGCTTTACAAATATCTCTAAAACGTTAAACGCATTACAGCAAGCCTAAAGCGCTTCTACAACGCTTCCACTTTTATAGGCTGACGCTCCGCTCCAACAGGAATAATCTTTGCATCCGAGCCAGCAGGAGGCACAACCATAGCAACAACGTTCACATAAGTTACGCGCATTGTAGAAGTGGCTTTAGAATCCCCAAATAACGCTTTTTCTTCGTCTGAAGCTGGCCTAGATTCGCGGCCTTCTCCCGCTTTTCTAGTCCAAACTGAATCAATGCGAGCAATAACCAAATCACTCCCATCGCTTGCACGCATAACGCTAATCTGGTTTGTTACAGGAGTAAAAACTTGTTCTTGAGATCCCTTATTTCGCTCCATTCCAGCTTGAACTGTTTTAGAAAGCTCGCTTAGCCTTGATCGCAAGTAATCGTCAGCAAAATACTTTGCAAACTTGCTCGATTCTCCTCTTTGCAAAACATCCGCATATGCAGTCGCAGCCGCGTGTGGAGACATAACAAGCCCCGAATCATTAGCTTTGCCCATAGAAGCTCCGATTGAAGGAACTGGGAATTTTGGCAAATGCACACCAGGAAAAAGCCTTGCAACAGCCCAAAGCTTGTAGTTTGAGCGCGCGCTATCTTGGCGAATCACCAACAATCGTTTAGACTGCTGGTCTTTTGTTGTTGTGGTAATTGTCATTAAATCGCGCGGCCAACTTGCGTTTGTTGGCACAATTGTTTGAGCAACTTCACGCGGAATAGTGGTTTTTGCATCTAGCTTGCCCGTTTTTGCAGCAATCGCCAGCTCACTTGCGCGCACAAGAGCCGAAGGACCACTCATGTATTCCGCAAGATTACTTGCGTTTTTCTCTTCGTTAGCTTTTTCTAAAGAGCGCAAAACTCTTAAACGTATATCTTTTTCTTTGATTGGAGTTACATCTGGAAGCTCTTTAACGCTAGAGCCTTCTGCAGCCTTAGGAACTTGGCCTTCGCAAGCGCAAAGCGTAAGGCACATTGCCGAAGCAATTACCGAAGCACACGCAAAACGCGCGTAGTGCTTGATTTTATGCGCATAAAACATAGTCACACTTTCCAAAATACGTTACTTTTTGCGGTTTTTTGAAGGTTTTGAGGAGCCATTTTGGGAGCCACTTTGAGGACCGTTTTGGCGGCTGCCATTTTGATGGCTAGCATTATTAGAGCCATTTGCATCACGATTGGCATTATTGCTGGCGTTATTGCTGACCTTGTTGCCGTTGGAATTTCCGCCACTTGCAGCGCCACTCGTGCGACTCTCATAGCCTTTATGCTTTCGATTTTTGCCACGGTTTTGGCTTCTGTTGTCACGCTGGTTAAACTGGTTGCGAGACTTGCGACTTGCTTCACCAGGCTTTGCGCTACTCGAATCGCCAGCCTCCGACGATTTGCCAAGATTTTCGCCAATGCGATTATCGCTCTTACGATTATCGTCGTCTTTACGAAACTCTGCATACATTATGCCATCTCGATTTTTATGTTCACCGCGATTGGTCTTCTTGGAGTCGTCAGCAAAATTTTCTTTGCGATCGTTGCGATCCTTGCGATCCTTATACGATTCCTTCTTGTAGCGCTTTTTTGCAAAGCCAGTTTGTGATTTAGATGCGCCTTGTGATTTTTGTGATTTTCCAGACTTCCTTGCAATTCCCGAATTTCTAGATTCGCTAGATTCGCTAGATTCCGCAGATTCATGCAAATCCTTCGATTGCTCCGATCGATTCGCGCTAGACAAGTCGAAAGACTCCGCTGCATTATTCCCTGCCGCATTATTCTCCGCAGCGTTATTCCCTGCAGCGTTATTCACCGCCGCAAAATCGCCCTTAAAATCAGAACCCGACTCGCTCGCAAGCCTTGCAAAATAAGCTTGCAAATCATCTTTAGAAATAACAGTTGTTTCGTCTAAATCCGCAGTAGGGGAAGAATTTAGACCAGACTTTACGCTTATAGAAGAATCTCCAGCGGCTTGCGACTTTGTTGTACGCGTTCTTGCGTGAACTCCGTGACGCGCATGCGCACCAGAACCCACCTTATGCTTAGACTTTTTGTCTTTGCGACTGCCAAAAATGCCAGCTATTGTTCCAGCCAAAGCCTCCGAGAACTTAACTTCTTCTTGGCTATTGTTTTCAACACTAATCAATCCCGTTCTGCTTGCAACAAGTCGCTTGTTTCGTCTGCGATGTGGAGCCATTGCAAACACAGAAGCCGAAAGACCACATAGCAAAATAAACAGCGCTCCTACAAAATACATAGGAGTAGCAAAATCAGGAAGATTATGCCTGCGCCAACGCAATTCAACGAAAGCTTCGGGAGAATTCTTACCAAGATCGATTATAAGAACCCTGCGTGCAATTTTTGATTGCAACTCCGACGACAATTTTTGATGAGAAGTCTGCGATTGCGCGCCATTTTGAGCATCACTTTGCACGTTATTTTTCGCCTGCAATCCCTCTTGCGACTCCTGCTTTAACGCTAAATCCGCCGCATTCCCCACTTGCTCAAAGTCGGCAGCATTTACAAACAACTTTGCCAAACCCATTTGGCAAGTGGCATTAGTCCATAAATCGGAATCCTTAAAATCAACGTCTTTAGAAGCATCTTTAGAAACGTCTTTAGAAACCTTAGAATCGGCCGTTTTTGCGCTATCTACACGCGCGTTATCGTCTGCCTTCATAACATCGGTAGAAAGACTACTCCAGTTATTAAGGCCCGTTATTCGCTGAACGGAATAACCCTTAGTCCATCCACGAACATCTTTAGCTAAGCCAACTGCAACGCAAATCGGCTTGCGACTATTTAGTGCCGCAACGCTAATCTTTACTCTATAGTCAACAATATTCAAAACGCCTGGATCTGTAACAATGTATCTAGACCCATACACGTTTGCATGCGCCGAAACAATAGAGCTTGGCTTCCAAACAGTTGCGTTAAGCACACCAAGAACAATACTAAGAGCAGCAAGAATGCCAAAAATTGGGGCCACTACTCCTCGCATAAACCTAGCTCGTTTTGTAGGACGTTGCATCAAACCTCTTTCTTAAGCTTGGCACGCCGCCAATTAGTAACCCCGCACGCGCACAAACTTATTAACGTAATTCTAAATTCGTTATATTGTATCCACTGCTATCTATTCTACAATCTTTACTAATCTTTTATAAGGTTTGATGTTTTGCGCAATAAATCACACTTGAATCGCGACTAAATCGCACTAAAATCGCGCTAAAATCGCGCTAAAATCGCTAGTTAAATCACACTAAAATCGCACCAAAATCACATGCAAGTTATAGTCTTAAACTTATGACAAAAACCAAATTAAATTTGACTAAATCAGTTATAACTCGAGTAATTTGTGCTGCGAGCGCAATTGCCATGTGCTTTGGATTAGCATCTTGTAGCGCAAACAGCGAGTCAAGCAATGGTGCAGCAAGCAGTGAAGCAAACGCAGCTGGAATGAGCGTTTTAAGTGGCGTTAAGGCTAGCGGAGCTTTAGGAAAGCAGCCAAAGGTTGAGTTAACAGCGCCTATAGATGTTAAGCCAAATTCTTACGCCATTTTGCAAGACGGAAATGGCACTAAAATCCCAGAAAATAGTCGCGTATGCGCTAATGGCATTGTATACAACGCTAAAAGCGGCAAAGAGCTTATGAACACATGGAAGCAAGGCAAGCCAGACTGCTCAATTGTTGTTAAAAAGGGTGTTACTAGCAAGTCTTACTACACGCTGCTTAAGGGCAGGAAGATTAATTCCACGATTGCGTTTGGAATTCCTGCAAATCCACAAACTAAGCAAGACGCGTACGTAATGGTGTTAACTCTTGTTTCTGCAATGAAAACTCTTGATCGTGCAACAGGCAACAAAGTTAAGGATATTCCTGAAAATCTGCCGAAGGTAACTCTTAGTAAAACTGGAGAACCATCGTTAGATAAAAATAACTACGTGCCAGACGGAAAGTTGGTTTCTCAGACTTTGATTGAAGGAACTGGCAAAACGGTGGACGCAAAAAGCACAGTCACCGCTCATTACACTGGATGGACTACTGATAAAGACGGAAAATTGTATCAATTTGATTCATCATGGAAGCGCGGTACTCCTGCAGACTTCTCGCTAGCTGGTCAAGTTATTCCAGGATGGACTAAAGGCTTAGCTGGAAAGAAAGTTGGATCTCAAGTTCTTTTGGTTATTCCACCAGAAGATGGATATGGCAAAGAAGATAAGAAGGATGCACAAGGAAACGTAACGATTCCTGCAAATTCAACGCTTTACTTTGTTGTAGATATTCTCTACGCTTCGTGATTTAGTTGCGAATTCAGTTGCAAGTTAACTTGCGATTAAACTGCGATTAATGTTATGCCGCGCTTGAATAAATCTTGCGCGGCATTTTTATACGCGCTACGACCTGCCTTTTCGCTTAGAGCGTAGCGCGAAAAGGTAATTCGGAGCGCTGAGCTTGCTCAGAGTTGAAAGCACGGTGTGCTTTCAACGCAAGCGAAGACGTGAGCGCGCTGTAACGCGCGAACGACACGACCTGCCTGAGCGCTTTGAGCGTAGCGCGAAAAGCGCTTTGACTGAGCTTGAAAATTGCATAACGCATTTCAAGCTCCTTCAAAGCGTGATTTGGCTCAAACGTAAAGTCCAGTGGACTTTACGCGCGGCGAAGACGTGAGCGCGCTGTAACGCGCGAACTATTTGCCAAATTTGGTACAAAGTCGGGGAACCGCCAGCGTTACAAATGTCTCGCGAGAGAGACAAATGTAACAAATCTTGGGCAAATCTCGAAGGCAGTAGGAGCAAAAAAGCCAGAGCTAAATGCCCTGGCTTTTGGCTAATCGTAAGCTAATTAACACCGCGCGGCTTACGCGTATGCGTGCGAATCAAGTATTCCTGGCTATCTACCAATGGCCTGCCTTCTGCATCGCGAGAATGCAACGTGTAAGTGCCGTCGCCATCCATCCACCAAGAAACCGTTGAATCCGCCATTTGCAAGTCAATGTACTGAATCAACGCTTCCACCTGATCTGGAGCGCTTATGCGAACCAGCGTTTCAACGCGCCTATCAAGGTTGCGGTGCATTAGATCTGCCGAACCAATCCACACTTCTGGACCGCTTGCAGGACCATCGCCAATTTGCGGACCGCAAGAATTAGCAAAAGCGTAGATTCGGCTGTGCTCAAGGAATCTGCCAAGAATAGAGCGAACGCGAATATTCTCGCTCAAGCCTTCAATGCCAGGCTTTAGCGAGCAAATTCCACGCTCCACAATGTCAATCTTTACGCCAGCTTGAGCTGCACGATACAAAGCGTCAATCGTCTTTTCGTCAACAACAGAATTGACTTTAATCTTAATCCACGCTTCTTTTCCAGCAAGAGCCGCCGCCTCTTCCCTGCGGATTCGCTCAATAATGCCAGTTCGAACTGTGCGAGGAGCTACAAGCAAGCGATGGAAGCTAGACTTTGGAGCATAACCCGAAAGCTGATTAAACAAGCGAGTCAAATCTTGACCAACTACAGGATCGCAAGTAAGCAAGCCCAAATCTGTGTAAAGGCGAGCCGTCTTAGGATTGTAGTTGCCAGTTCCAACGTGGCAATAGCGGCGCAATCCCTCGGCTTCTTGGCGAACCACAAGCGAAAGCTTGCAATGCGTCTTTAATCCAACAATGCCGTAAACAACGTGAACGCCTGCACGCTCAAGCTTACGCGCCCAAGCAATGTTGGCATCTTCGTCGAATCGCGCTTTAATCTCAACAAGCGCAAGCACCTGCTTGCCAGCGTGAGCCGCGTCTACAAGAGCGTCAATAATCGGCGAATTGCTAGACGTGCGGTACAGCGTTTGCTTAATTGCAAGCACTTTTGGATCTGCTGCCGCCTGTGCCAAGAACGCTTGAACAGAAGTAGAGAAGGAATCGTAAGGGTGATGCAACAAAATATCGTGCTCGCGAATCGAAGCGAAAATATCTTGCGCGTGGCTAGTTTCCACTTCTGCAATCTGACGATTTGTAGTAGGAATAAACGGACGATACTTCAAATCTGGTCGATCGAGCGCTTGCAATTCAAAAAGAACCGTCATATCTAGCGGCGAAGGCAAACGATAGACTTCCTCAGGGCTTACGCGCAATTGATTGGCAAGAAGCTGAGACAAGAATGGGCTAGCTTCGTCGGAAATCTCAAGACGAATAGGCGGTCCAAACCTGCGGCGCAAAAGCTCCTTTTCCATAGCGTTGAGCAAGTTTTCTGCATCGTCTTCCTCAACGTCAATATCTTCGTTACGCGTAACGCGGAAAGATCGCGCTTCCTTAATAATCATGCCTGGGAAAAGCGATTCCAAATGCGCTGCAATCAACTTTTCCATAGTAATGAATCCGTAGCGCTCTTCGCGGCCTTCTTCGTCTGTTAAATCATCAACTGGAACAAGACGATTCAAATTATCTGGAATCTTTACGCGAGCAAAATGCGACTTTCCAGAATTTGGATTTTCTACAATAACAGCCAAGTTGATTGACTTGCCAGAAATATATGGGAACGGGTGTGCAGGATCTACCGCAAGTGGCGTTAATACTGGAAAAACCTGCTTGCGATAATAGTCTGAAAGCCTATCTTTTTCGGATTGAGTGAGCTTATCCCAGCTGAGCATAACAATGCGCTGCTTAGCAAGCTCTGGCAAAATGTGGTCAATAACATAATGCGCATGCTCATCTTGACGACGATGCGTAACATCACTAATTGCGCGCAATTGTTGACGTGGACTAAGCCCACTTGCTGCGGTTACTGCGATTCCTGAGTCGATTCTGCGCTTTAAGCCTGCAACTCGAACCATAAAGAACTCGTCTAGGTTGGAGGCAAAGATGGCTGCAAAATTAGCGCGTTCAAGAAGTGGTAAATCGGTATTTTGCGCTAACTCAAGCACGCGACGATTGAACTTTAACCAGCTAAGCTCGCGGTCAAAGAAGCGATCTTTTGGCAACGGTAGCTCGCCCTCACGAGCTTCACGCTTTTCTGCCTTTTCGTCTTCGGCGATGTGCTCTGCAATCTGGCCGCGCAGAATCGCCTTTGAGGGAGCGTCAAAAATTTGTACCATACTCCGTAATTGTATGCGCTGTAAGGGATGTGCGCGACTGAGTGTCGGCGGCGGCTAGTGTTCGACACGCCGACATCTTCAATATGTGAACGCATTTGAACATGACAACCATTGCATGTTCACAAAATGATGCAAAACCATCTATTTTTTATGTGCGAATGAACACTAATTACAATATATTAACAAAAGCGATTTTGCACTTTACTCTTAAGTAAAAAGCAGCGATAATAATAATCACAAGAACAAATTAAAAGAGCGGTAACCCACAAAAATGTATGGATGTTAGATTCCAATTACGTTGGACGGATACTTAAGACTTTTACCGTTGCAACGAGGATGTTGTGCAGATGAATCCGCAAGATTGTTTTTGTAGTAAGAGGCTCGCCAAGGTGGTGAGCCTCTTTTGATATATGACTATTTGATATTTACTCGCAGTGTCGTGTTCATAGGGGAAACTATCAAAGAATAATTGTTGGAATAATAATTGCTGTATTCATTTTCTTAGCTTCTTTGAAAATGATTTATTAAGTAGCAGCAAAACAATTAAGAAGGATCGAAGGACCATGCAACATTCATTTACAGTAATGTTGGCAGCCGAGTTTATTGGAACTGCCATTCTCATGATTTTTGGCAATGGAGCTGTTGCCAATGTTGAACTTAAAAACACTAAAGGTCATCACGCAGGCTGGTTAAACATTGCTATGGGCTACGGTTTTGGCGTTATGTTCCCAGTGCTCATGTTTGGCGGAATTTCTGGTGCGCACATAAATCCTGCTATGACAATTGCACAAGCTGTAAATGGCATGTTCCCTTGGCAAAATGTTGCACCTTATATTGTGGCGCAGCTTTTGGGCGCATTGGTCGGTCAGCTTATTGTGTACGTAACTTATTTGCCACATTACAACGAGACAGAAGAGCCAGAGGCAATTCTTGGCACTTTCTGCACTACAGACGCTTACAATAACAAGCTTAACTACTTCCTAAACGAATTCTTTGGCACGCTCGTGCTTGTTTTGGCAGCTCTTTGCTGCCTTACTTCTCCTTGGGGAGAGAAGAATTTGGCTGGCGCTTCAATCGTAGTTGGCTTTGTTGTTTGGGGATTGGTGACTTCTATGGGCGGCCCGACTGGTCCTGCTTTGAATCCTGCTCGAGACCTTATGCCGCGCTTACTTCACGCCATTTTGCCGATTCCACACAAGGGTTCTTCTCGCTGGGGCGAGGCGTGGATTCCAGTGGTTGCTCCTACTGCTGGCGCAATTTTGGGTGTGCTTATGTTTAAGTCGCTATTTGCGTAAAACGGTTGCTTTTAACTGTTATTGATTGCGGTTGATTGCGATTAATTGCGATTAATTGCGGTTGTAAGAAGCGCGTAATGCTAGTATGAATGCGTTACGCGCTTTTTATTTTACAAGTTTATGTTTTGCAAGCTTGTGCTTATTAAAAAGGTATTAAGAAAGACGGAATAATGTTTTCGAAGTCAACTATTGCAATTGGACGTTTCGCACCCACTCCTTCTGGGCGCATGCATATTGGCAATATGGTAGCAATGTTGGCTGCTTGGCTTTCTGCAAAATCGCAAGGCGGAAGCATGATTTTGCGTCTGGAAGATCTTGATATTGCGCGAATGCCGAAGGATGCCAGCGCGCGAGTGATTGACGATTTGCATTGGGCTGGTCTTGATTGGGTTGGCGAGCCGACTTATCAGCATGAGCGCACTGCAATCTACCAAGAAGCTCTTGATGCGCTAGAATCTTTGCAAGACGACGACGGAAATTCGTTAATCTACCCTTGTTTTTGCTCGCGTTCCGATATTCGCGCAATTGCAGCGCCGCAAGAAGGCGACGGTTTTATACGCTATCCGAGGACGTGCAGAAATCTTCGCGAAACTTCGGAAGGCTTGGCACAAATCGAAAAGCGTTTGCAAAATAATCAGCAACATTCTTTGCGACTTGCTGTTCCCTCGGCTGATTCGCCGCAAGCAAATGTGAGTTTTGAAGATGCGATTTTTGGCGCGCAATCGTTTAACATTAATCGCGATTTGGGAGATATGGTGGTTCGCCGCGCGGATGGCGTTTTTTCCTACCAGCTTGCGGTTGTTGTTGACGACGTTTTGAGCGGAGTAAATGATATTGTGCGCGGACGCGATTTGCTGCGTTCGGCGGCGCTTCAAATTTGGATTGGTGAGCTGCTAGAAAAATCGGGATTTTTTGCGGCTCATGGCGTGCATTATGTGCGTCCGCAATTTGCGCACTTGCCACTAATTGATAACGCTCAAGGCGAGCGACTCGCCAAAAGTAAGCACTCGCTAGACGTTGGTGCGCTTCGTGAATCTGGCTGGAGTGCCGAGCGCATGATTGGTTACTGCATGTATCTTTTGGGATACAAGAATCCTGAGCAAACTCGCCCAGCAGATATGAGTGCAAACGATGCGCTTGCGTTGTTTGAAAGCGACGAAACGCCGTGGGATTCTGTTCGCGCAAACCTAGCCGACAAATCCGTGCCCTTCCTCGACTAAACTATGTATTTAGACTGAGAAAAGGAAGGGTTGAAATGAAATTTAGTGAGTTGAATAAAGAAGAGCAAAAAGATCTTGCGGAATATGGCGAGATTATTTCAAAAGAAATGGAAGCAAAATCGAAACCAAATCCAGGAGATCCAACTTTGGATTCTCGTTGGGATCCATCTCGTGAATTGAGCAGATTAAATTATCGCCGTCACGCAATTGAAAAAGAGATAAATGACGCTGTATACAAAAGCCGCAAAAATGGTCAGTCTTGGAATACAATAGGTCGCGCACTTGGAGTTACTGCAGAAGCTGCACGTCGTAAATATAGTGATAAAATTCCTCAGTTAGTGTGACTGTTTTTACGATATATAGATTGGGGCAATAAATGGCATACATGACGCAAAAAGATTTAGCGAATACTGAGATAGATTGTGTTCGCGCGCGTCAAATTGCCGACGGTGTGCACAGCGTGCAAGACGCCATTGCTCAAGCAGAATCGCATTATGGGCGCAAACCTGAGTCGGTTACGCTACTTGCTGCAACTAAAACGCGAGATGTTGGCGAGATTATGGCGGCGCTTAAAGCTGGAGTGCGCGTAATTGGGGAAAATCGTCCGCAAGAAATCGTTGCAAAAGCCGAGATTTTACGCAAGGAAGCTGCTCGTAAGAATTTAAGCGTTGGTGTAAACGGCGGAATTCCGCTCTACTTAATCGGTCAGTTGCAAAGCAATAAAATAAACAAAGTTTTGCCACTCGCAAATGGTATTCAATCAGTTGATGGCTTAGAACTTGCGCAAAAAATATCTACGCGCGCGAAAAATTTGGGACTTTGCACAGACGTTATGTTGGAAGTGAACGTTTCGGGAGAAGTTACAAAATCGGGGCGCGCGCCAGAACGCGCGATTGACGAAGCACTCGCTATATCTAGCTTGCCTGCGCTTAATTTGCGCGGATTTATGACGCTTGGAGCGCGCGTGAATGATGAAAAAATAGTAAGAAGCGGTTTCGCTGCATTGCGAGAAATCAGAGATTGTGTAAGTAAACAACTCGCGCAAGACTCTGCAAAATTAGAGCTTTCGATGGGAATGTCTGGCGATTTTGCGTGGGCGATTGCCGAAGGATCTACTATGGTTCGAATCGGTTCGGCAATCTTTGGCCCGCGCGCATTTGTGTAGTTTAAGTCGAAGTTTTAAGTCAAATTGATGATTTTAGTTACGCATGCATAATCACATTACGCAGCGAACCAATGCCTTCTACGTGCACAATCGCTTCGTCGCCAGCATGCAAAGTTCCTGCTGGATACGGCGTTCCAGTCAAAATAACATCTCCTGGAAGAAGTGTTGAGAAGTTTGAAATCGCAGCAATTTGCTCTGGAATGCTGTGAATCAATCGTGCTGTAGTGCCGTCAGCTTCCGGAACATTTTCGCCATTAAGAGTAAACGAAATATGTGCGTCTCGCCAATTTAGCTCGGTTGTAATCCATGGACCAAGTGGGCAAGAAGTGTCGAATCCTTTTGCGCGCGTAAACATTGGATCGCTGCCTGCGCAATCACGCAAAGTTACGTCATTTACGCAAGTAAAGCCAAAAACGTAGTCCATTGCCTTATCGATCGACACATTTTTGGCGATTTTGCCCATAACAACAGCCACTTCTGGCTCAAAATTCATATCGTTTGAAAAAGCAGGAATAACAATCGGATCGTCAGGTCCTATTACAGATGTGCTAGGCTTTGTAAAAATCACCATATCTGCTGCCGTATGACTTGACAACGCAGCAGAAGATGCGCGCTCTTCAGCAGAACGCGTATCGTAGTTTTTTGCCAATCCGTAGACTTTTGAAGGAATCACTGGTGCAAGCAGACGCACGCCGTCGGCGTCTAACTCGTAGCGCTTACCTGTTGGTTTAACTCCTTGAGGGCTTAGTGGATGGCCTTCTAGAGCTACTAAATAATCCTTGCCGTCTGCTTCATCTTTTTGAACGAAAGCGTATTGAGGAACTTCATTATAGGAAAAACGTGCAATTCTCATATTTTTAAGATTACGACATATTTAATACTTAGGAAAATACTTAGGAAAAGTCGCCAGCAACCGTTGTATAAGAAAACGCCACAAACATCTTGAAAACAAAACTTGAGTGTAGTAGACTCAAGTTTTAGAAATTGACGGAATGTGGTTTGAGTGCAATCGCAAAAAGTGCACGCAAATCACCTAAAATCCGCTAGATAGCGGTGCAAATGGGGGTAAATATGGAACAAAAGTTTACAACCTTAGCGCAAGATGCATTAAGCGATGCTGTACAAAGCGCGGCGGCAGCTGGCAATGCGCAAGTGGATACGTTACATTTGGCAGATGCATTACTTCGCCAAGAGCAAGGCGTAGTGCGCGTGCTTATTGCACAGGCAGGGGCGGACGCGCAACAAATCGGTGCTGAAATTCGCAACGCATTAGTGGCATTGCCTTCATCTACTGGCTCAACTACAACTAAGCCAGACGCAAGTCGTCAGCTTTTAGCTGCGCTAAGCCAGGCAGAAAAAGAAATGCGCACAATGGGAGACGAATACGTTTCTACTGAGCACATGCTTATTGGCATAGTTGCAAGCGCGCCAAATGCTGTTGCAGATATTTTCAAAAAGCACAATGTTTCTGCAGATGCGTTGCGCAAGGCTGTGCCAACTGTGCGTGGAGGTGCGAAAGTTACCAGCCCAGACGCGGAAGGCAACTACAAAGCGCTCGAAAAATATTCGGTTGATATGACTGCGCGCGCTCGCGAAGGAAAGCTCGATCCAGTAATTGGGCGCGATCAGGAAATTCGTCGTGTAATTCAGATTCTTTCTCGACGCACGAAGAATAATCCTGTGCTAATTGGCGAGCCGGGCGTTGGTAAAACGGCAGTTGTAGAAGGATTGGCTCAGCGAATTGTGGCAGGAGATGTGCCTACGACTTTGCAAAACAAGCGTCTTATAAGCCTCGACTTGGCTTCGATGGTTGCAGGTTCGAAGTATCGCGGCGAGTTTGAGGAACGCTTAAAGGCAGTGTTGAAGGAAATTCAGCAATCAGACGGTCAAATTATTACGTTTATTGACGAGATTCACACTGTTGTTGGCGCAGGATCTGCAGAAGGTTCAATGGATGCTGGCAATATGCTTAAGCCAATGCTTGCGCGCGGTGAGCTGCGCTTGGTTGGCGCAACTACGCTTAATGAGTATCGTGAGCATATTGAAAAGGATTCCGCTCTTGAACGCAGATTCCAGCAAGTATTTGTTGGCGAGCCATCTGTTGAAGATACGGTGACGATTTTGCGCGGACTTAAGCAACGTTACGAAGCGCACCACAAGGTGACTATTAGTGACGATGCAATCGTAGCTGCAGCAACGCTTTCAAACCGCTACATTACTGGCAGACAGCTTCCAGATAAGGCGATTGATTTGGTGGATGAAGCGGCAGCTCACTTACGTATGGAGCTTGATTCTCAGCCAGAAGAGATCGACGAATTGCAGCGCAAAGTTACGCGTCTTGAAATGGAAGAAATGCAATTAAAGAAAGCGGAAGATGCTGCTGCTAAAGAACGCTTAGAAAAGTTGCAGGAAGAATTAGCTAACTCACGCGAAAAGCTTGCTGGTTTGAAGGCGCGTTGGGATGCGGAAAAGGCTGGCCATAACAAGGTTGGTGATTTGCGAGCGCAACTCGACGCTAAGCGCGTAGAAGCCGACAAATTCACGCGTGAAGGCAATTTGGAGCAAGCGAGCCGTATTTTGTATGGCGAAATTCCAAGCATTCAAAAAGCTTTGGAAGAAGCGGAATCACAGGCTGCTAACGCTAAGAGTGAAGCGAAAGAGCCAATGGTTCCAGACCAGGTTGATGCCGATTCTATTGCTGGAGTCGTTAGCGAATGGACGGGCATCCCTGTTGGCCGCTTGATGCAAGGCGAAAATGAGAAGCTGCTTAACATGGAAAAGGAGCTTTCTAAGCGCGTGGTTGGTCAAAGCGAAGCAATTCAGGCTATAGCGGATGCTGTGCGCAGAAGCCGTGCTGGAATTGCAGACCCGAATCGCCCGACTGGTTCGTTCCTATTCTTGGGTCCTACTGGCGTTGGTAAGACGGAGCTTGCAAAGGCTCTTGCTGACT
Source organism: Gardnerella sialicivorans subsp. sialicivorans (assembly GCF_056746795.1). Taxonomy (NCBI): domain Bacteria; kingdom Bacillati; phylum Actinomycetota; class Actinomycetes; order Bifidobacteriales; family Bifidobacteriaceae; genus Gardnerella; species Gardnerella sialicivorans. Next base: position 101,574 of record NZ_JBWPXA010000004.1, on the reverse strand, counting down.
TTTTGTTTGACGACGAGCGTGCAATGGTTCGCATTGATATGAGCGAGTACATGGAAAAGGCTTCCGTCTCGCGGCTTATCGGTGCTGCTCCTGGTTACATTGGCTATGAGGAAGGCGGCCAACTTACTGAAGCCGTGCGACGCCGCCCGTATTCTGTAGTGCTTTTTGACGAAGTTGAGAAGGCACATCCAGAAGTATTCGACGTTTTGTTGCAGGTTTTGGATGATGGTCGTTTGACTGACGGTCAGGGTAGAACGGTTGATTTTACGAATACGATTTTGATTATGACATCAAACTTGGGTTCGCAATTCCTTGTGCAAGAGGGCTTGGATGATGCTGCTAAACGCAAGGCTGTTATGAACGCTGTTCACGCTGAGTTTAAGCCAGAGTTCATCAACCGTTTGGATGAGCTTGTTATGTTCCATCCGTTGAGCCGCGAAGAGCTTGGTGGAATTGTGGATATTCAAGTTCGTCAAGTGGCTGCGCGCTTGAGTGATCGCCGTATTAGCTTGGATGTGAGCGATTCTGCTCGCGCTTGGCTTGCGGAGCATGGCTATGATCCAGTTTACGGTGCTCGTCCGTTGCGTAGATTGGTTCAAACGGAAATTGGCGATCAACTTGCGCGATTGTTGCTTTCTGGCAAGGTGCATGATGGCGCTCGCGTAGTTGCGGATTGTGAGAATACTAGCGACCATGTAACTCTCAAGATTTCGTAGTTCCTGCATTCTTCAATGTAGCCAAATAATGTAGTCAAATAAAACAAAGCGTGCTGTTTATTGGATTATTTTCCAGTAGACAGCGCGCTATTTTGTTGCATAACACTTATTTTTCTATGCAATAATGCGCGTGTTTAATTATGTTTCAAAAGTCGAACCAATAGTGTTTAATAGAACGTATGTTCGATAATATTGTGATGTTTGTTTTAATGGTGGTTGCTGTTGTAATAACCGCCATTGTTGTGCTGGCTATTGTTAAGCACAACTATGGAACGCAAGGCGCTAATGGCGTAAACCAGCGCGAATTTAACGAATTGCGCTCTCAGTATGAACAAGCGCGCGCTCAAGCGCAAGAAAATGGCAATCAGGCTATACGATATCGCACGCAAGCAGAGCAGCTTGCTGAGCGATTGAAATTTGTTGAGTCTGAGTTGTTAAAAGCGCAGCAAGCAGAACAATTGCGAGTGAATCGCGAAGAGCAATTGCGCACAGAGCGAGAAGAACGCGAACGGTTAAATCGTGAGAAAACTTTGAAAGAGCAAGGCAAAGTCTTGGAAGCGCTTGCTCCAGTAAAAGACAATCTCGAAGCTTTGAAGAATAAAGTTTCGCAGATTGAAGAAGGGCGTAAGCAAGAAATGGGTGCGCTGAACACTCAGCTTAAAGGCTTAAGCGAGCAGCAAGCAAGGCTTGACCGCGAAACAAGTTCGCTTTCTGCAGCATTGCGAAATAATAAGGTTCGCGGAGCTTGGGGCGAGGCTCAGCTAAAGAATATTGTGGAATCCGCAGGATTGCTTGAACATGTTGATTTTGATACGCAGGTTGTTGTAACTGGAGTAAATGGCGAGCAGCAGAGACCAGATATGGTTGTGCATCTGCCAGGAGGCAAAACAATTCCAGTTGATGCAAAAGTTCCATATGCGGATTATCAACGCGCTTGCGAAATACCAGATAATGCAAGTGACGAAGAATTGGCTAGAAGAAGTGAGCTTCTAAAAGCGCACGCTAAGGCTTTACGAGAACACGTGCGAGTATTAGGAGCTAAAGCGTATTGGCAGGCTTTTGAAACAGCACCAGATTTTGTAGTTGCGTTTATTCCAAACGAAGCGTTGCTTCAGGCAGCTCTTGAAGCGGACCCAACGCTTATGGATGATGCTTTTGCGCAAAAAGTAGCACTCACTTCCCCAGTTACTTTGTGGGCCGTGCTTAAGTCTGTTGCGTACGCATGGCAGCAGCAAAGTCTTACAGATGATGCAAAAGAACTTTTCGATTTATCTCGAGAATTGTATGATCGTTTTGCAGTTCTTGGAGAAAATGCTTCAAAGCTTGGCGTATCTTTGGCAAGAACAGTTGCAGCTTACAATAAGTTTGCTTCCTCGCTTGAGTCTCGGGTGTTGGTAACAGCGCGTAAACTTCAGAAGTTAGATCAAAGTAAAGTTATTGCTTCAATAGATCTTATAGATTCTGATAAAGCTGATGTTAAAGAGCTGAGCGCCCCAGAAGTATCAGTAGAAGATCGTTAAGCATAAAACATCAAAGCATCAAAAATTGAACAACTCTAACGCTAAGGAGTGCAAAAATGACAGAATTACAAGAGGAACGCGCTGAGCTTAAACGCATGCTTTGTGCGGATATGAGTGCAAAACCATTTAGCGAACTGTTTTCTGTTACCTTTAATCAGCGCGGCTCTAAGCTGGTTGGTGATGTTCTTTTTGATGCAATTGAGAAAGCTGGGTATTCGTTAGAACGCGATGTTGACGCTGTTGGTGCGTTAACTGCTGCTGCAGTGCCGATGGTTTTTGCGCTTATTCATGCTGCAGAACGTAAAGGAATTGCACTCGACGGCTTCGTTATGGATTTTGTTTTTCCTGCAACAAAAGGTCCGTCAGTTAAAGGCAAGCGAGTGTTGTTGCTTGATTCTTGGCTTTCTGAAAAATCGTATGTTCAAACTTCTTCGCTTGTGACTTTACGACACGGAAATGAATTAAGTCTTGATTTTGGCATTGTTAATCAGCAAGGCGCGCAAATTCTTGCTATAGTTGCATTAATTGGTGGTGTTGACGCCGACGAACAAGGCACAAGGCATCTTCAATTAGTAAATCCAATAAGTGAGGAGAGTACTAAAATGGCATTTGTTCAAGCTTTCAGCGAAGAAGAATTACGTGCAGATGCAGATCACGACGATTGCTGCAACGATCATTGCTGCGGCGGCCATTGCGAGGTTAAATGCACGGGTGATTGTGCTCATGACGGTTGCACAGAGCCATGCTGCGAAGACAACTGCTGCGGCGGTCACTGCAAAGTAGAGTGCACTGGCGATTGTGCTCACGATGGCTGCACTGAGCCATGCTGCGAAGATAACTGCTGCGGTGGGCACTGCAAGTCAGGTTGCACAGGCGATTGCTCAACTGACGGCTGCCAAGACTAGTTGCAATTACTAGCTGCCAATACTAAGCAAAAGTATTAAACGGAGCAAAACTCACACATGCACGAACCGAATCCAATTACTTTGGCTGCAAAAGCTTCCGATGAGCCAGAATTCCGACCTATAGGAGTTGGCCCATGGGAAGAAGAACACCCAGGTGAGCCTCGTCCAGATAATCCAGAATCGCCAAATTATGATGCGCGGTTTAGCACTGAATTACTAGACGAAGGCGACCAGCGTAACGTCTTAGATTGCTACCGATACTGGAAAGTAGAAGCCATAAAAGCGGATCTTGATTCTAAAGGTCGTCATGAGTTTGAAGTAGCTGTAGAAAATTGGACTCACGATTTCAATATAGGCTCTATGGTTCGCACTGCAAACGCGTTTACTGCGAAAAAAGTGTATATTGTAGGGCCTCATAAATGGAATCGTAAAGGCTCGTTAATGACTGAGCTATACCAATACGTTGAGTGCTGCCCGACTATTGAAACTCTAGTAACTAATTGGCGCGAAAATATAGCACAAGAAGCGAAAGAAGCGCATCAACTTTTGCTTAAAGCACAAGCCGAAGGCAATAAAGAAGCCGAAAAAATCGCAAAATCGCAGGAACAAGATGCTAAAAACGCACGCGTTATAGCGCTAGATATTATTCCAGGCGCTGTTGCTATGGAAAACTACAAGTTCCCTAAACGCTGCCTTATGCTTTTTGGTGCGGAAGGTCCAGGTCTTTCTAAAAAAGCGTTAGAAATGGCGGATGACGTTGTTTATATTTCGCAATTCGGCTCTGTTCGCTCGCTAAATGCAGGAGCAGCCGCGGCTGTTTCCATGCACGCGTGGATTGCGCAACATGCAGCACCAAATTGCTGAATATTAATAAGCAATTAATTAAAATTTCAGCAGCAAGATCTCAACAAAAAGATTAATTAAAACGCATTAGCCTGTACTCATAAACACTTACATTTTAGGTGTATTTTTTTATTTGTGATATTGTTAATTTATGTTAGAATTTCAACATATTACAAAGCGTTTCGGCGCAAAAACAGCGCTTAACGACGTTTCTTTCGTCGCTGAAGACGGTAAAGTCACGGGCTTTTTAGGCCCTAATGGCGCTGGTAAATCTACCACCATGCGTTGCGCGTTAAATCTTATTCATGCCAATAGTGGTACTTCTCTTATTGACGGAAAACCTTACGCAAAATTCGCATCCCCAATGACGGAAGTTGGCGCAGTTCTTGACGCAAAGTCTGCCCACAGAGGTCGTTCCGCATATAATCACTTGTATTCACTGGCTTTAACTCATGGAATATCAAAAAAGCGCGTTGACGAAGTGATTGATATTACTGGATTATCAAGTGTTAAAACCCGCAAAGCGGGATCCTTCTCGCTTGGTATGAGTCAGCGTCTTTCGATTGCTGCAGCACTTTTAGCAGACCCACACAATCTTATTTTGGATGAGCCAATTAACGGCTTAGATCCAGAAGGCGTTAAGTGGGTTCGCGAATTATGCAAGTATTATGCAAGCGAAGGCCGTGCAATACTTCTTAGCTCCCACTTAATGAGCGAGGTTGCGCTTACTGCAGATAATCTTGTGATTATTGCGCATGGCGAAATTTTGAAGCGCACAACGGTTCAAGATTTTGTTGATGCTCATTCGCAGCACGCTGTGCGACTTGTAACTCCAGAAGGCGAAAAACTAAAGCAAGTGCTTACACAAAATCATCCTGAATGCAAGATTTTGCAAGATACTCGCACTCCTCAAGACGTTCAAGAAGGCGAGCTTTTTAGAATAACAGGATGTGAGCTTAATCAGCTTGCTCGCGAAATTGCGGATAATCAAATTTTGGTATATCAGCTAAATCAAGAGCACGCATCACTTGAGGAAGCATATTTGGCTCTTACGCATGGCCAGGAGCAGTACGTTACTAAGACTGTTCCTAGCAGCGATTTAAAGCCAGACAGCAAGCAGCATGCAGAGCAATCTAACAATAAGGAGAGTGCAAAATGAGTGAGCAAGTAGCAAATCAACAAGTGCAATCTTCTGAGTCCAACGCACGCCAATCCAACGCGTACAAAACAGGCCGCAGCATGAACGCTCAGCACTTACGCCTTACATTCATGCACACGCTTAAATCTGAGATTGTTAAGTTGCGCGGACTTTCATCCACCTGGTGGTGCATGGCATTAGCTATTGTTTTGCCAGTAATCTTTAGCTTTATTATCGCGATTGTGCAAAAAGCAATGTCTAAAGTTGACATTAAGAATGGAGCAAATCAAGGTAGATCAAGCGCTGCAATTACTGTTGGGCCGAGCAATAAAGGCAGCCTTATTGCATCTCAAGATAGCATTTTCCACTTAGTTATTAGTTTTGCTTCTGTATCTTTGATTGTTTTGTCGATTTTTGCAGTGCTTGCTGTAACCGCGGAACATTCTACGACTTCGATTCAGGCTTCTCTTACTGCTGTACCTAGAAGGGGCATGTTCTTTACGGCTAAGTTTATTGCGGTTGCAATCTACGTTTTTGTAGTGCAACTTATTGCAATGGCAGTTTCGCTAGGCGCTGCAGAATTAGCCTTTATAGGAGACAGCACTTCTGGATTATCTGGAAGCAACGCATGGAAATTGCCTCTTACGCTGTTTCTTGGCTCTCCTGCAATTATGGTTGTTGTGGCAGCAATGGCGTACGGTTTTGGCATGATTTGCAAGTCAACTGCTGGCGGAATTATGTGCGTTATTGGAGCCGTGATGATTTTGCCTAGTGTTGTTAGCATTATTATGTTTGCGAGCAATTTCGCGAAGTGGAATTCAATACTTATGCAGCTTTTGCCAGCCGCAGCGGTTGAGAAATTCTTGGGCGGCTCCCCTAACTCGGGCGCAAATCTTCCACCAAACGCATATGTTTTTACATGGTGGCAATCAGGCTTGGTGGTTCTTGCTTGGGGCGTAGTCATGTATGCAATTGGCCACGTTGTTGAAAAGCATCGCGATATTTAACTGCAAATAATATTTAGCGAACGTGCAAATAAAATAAGGGCTTTATCTCGTAACCGACTACAAGATAAAGCCCTTAATTGTATTCACTTATATTTAATTATCAATTATTTTATCTTTTGAAATTGCGATAAGTATCAATCGTTCTTCACAGTTTCAGCAACACGTGGCCACAAGGTTGTGCCCCAGTTCTTGATTGTGCGCTGGCGAACCAGTGGCAAATCGGAACGGTCATACACTGTGCGCCATGGCTCCCAAGCCAAGCCAGTCTTTTCAACAAGCTTGATGCGGAGGTTACGCACATTACCCTTGAACTGAATAGTTGTGTTGAAGTGAGCGGTGCGATACTTGCCGTTGCCTTCCCAAGCGCGAGAACGCACGTAAGGAGTGCCGTCAATTTCGGTGCCGTACTCATCCCAGTAGATGTAGTAGCGAGCTACGTAAGCTCCACGGTGATCCAAAGTCAAGTAGCCGTCGCGGTAGGAAGAAACCTTGGTTTCAACGTAATCGCTATTGGTTTGCAAAGTTGCTACTTCGTTATCCTTGACGAAGGAAGTGGTGTAAGCAATTGGAACTGCTGGGCTGGAGGTGCTCAAATTTGCGCCTTCTTGAATCAAAGCCTTCAACGTGTCGATGTTGCCGGTAATAACCTTGGCTGCACCGTTTGCGCTGCCGCCGAGAATCACAGCAGTTACGGAAGTGTTCTGCAAGATGCGATGGAACTCGGTATTTGGCTTGATTTCGACGCCCTTGATTGCAGCTTCAACAGCAGCCTGGAAATCGGTGCTCTTGCTGCGGGTGTCGAACTTTACGTACATTGAACGGCCATAGGCTACGTTGGACACATATACTGGCGGACGCTTGCTGTCTACTCCGCGATTCTTCAAGCTTTCTGGCGTAGTGCATGGTGCGAAGAAGTCAGCTGGGCTGTCTGGTGCATCAACGCTTACGGTGTAGTAGGTCTGCTTGAAGTTCACAATTTGAGTCTGCTTTTCGCCCTTGTGTACAGCATCGAAATCAATCTTCAGCGGAACACCAATCTTGGCGAAATCAGCACCAAACTTTGCCTTGAGCTGGTTCATGCTTTGTGCGCTTGCAGAATCGTACTGCATGCGAGCTGCCACATTATGGCTTGCTGCATACTGTGCATTCCACTTAGAAACTAAGCCGTTCACTGCGGAAGTTACAGAGCTCTTAGTTGGGCGCTGAACAGTTACAGCACTTTCGCCGCCGTGGAAGCCTGGCAAATCAACGCTCAATGTGATTGGAGCGCGGTTCGCGGAAATCAGGCTTGGCATATTGTCCATCAAATTCTGGTCAGCGCGGAAAAGAGCACCTGGGTATACGCGATCATCGTTGGCGGAAGTAACCGACAAGTTTGAAGTTGTATTTGTGATGTTCTTCTTCTGATGCTCAACAACAACGAATTCATCGCCCTTGTTGAAGCTATCGCTAGAGAATTTGTTGTCAATGGTTTCGCCATGACGGGCGAGAATGTTTGTTTTATCGTATTGCAAATCCCACAAATAATTATTCAGAGAATCCTTCTTGGCTGCGCAAGATGCGGTTGGCTCAGAATCCTTAGCTGCAGGAGCGGCCATTGCTGGCGCTGCTAAGCATTGTGGAATAATAGTTGCGCCTGCAAGCAACAACATTGCTGCATTACGGTAGAACTTTGTGTTATTCATATGTGTCCTTCAATTTTATATTTTATGTTATTTTTTATGAGATACCGTAACTTATTTGCTTCTATGCATGGAATGCTTCGCTGCATTAGCTTAATATCTCATAGCATTTAATTATTACATGCTTTTTTATTTCTGTGATAGTGAAATAAAACAAATTTTTTTTATTCTGCAAATAAACGTATGAAGAAGGTTGGAATGCCAACATTCTTTTATTGAATTATTTCCATTTCATGGCGTGTTGACATGCATAGACACTCGTTCACATATTTTATACTCGTTAATTTTATAAAACTGCATGTGATAATAATTGTTATTCCGCTTATTGTCTCACTAATAAAATTTTTTTAATATTACACATAATTTTCCCTAGAAAATATGAATCGACAATCATGTTCTAAAATTAGGAAAATATTTCTGCAGTAACGTGTGTAAATCTTTTATTAATATTGCTTTTTCTTCTATAAGAAGGTCACGCATCACACATATAGTTGAGGTTATGCCAACATTCACACGCGAAGAAATTGAGCATCTGGGCGTTCTATCCCAGATTGCGCTTAGCGACGAAGAAATCAGTCGCTTGCAAGGCGAATTAAACGTCATTGCAGAATCTATTAATAAAGTGCAGGAAGTTGCTGGCGAAGATGTGCCACCTACTGCAAATCCAGTACCTCTTGAAGCGTATTTGCGCCCAGACGAGCCTGCTACGCCATTGACTCAAGAAGAAGCGCTTTCTGGCGCTCCTAGAAGTGAGTCTGGCATGTTTGTAGCACCTCGAATTTTGGGGGAGGAATAAACATGACTAATACTCAAGATTTAGTAAAGCTTTCTGCTGCCGATATGGCAAAAGCTGTAAAAGCTAAGGAAGTTTCTAGCCGCGAGCTTGTTGAAGCGCACTTGGCAGTAATCGAAGCAGCCGAACCAGAAATCAAAGCATTCTTGCACGTTTCTGCAGATATTGCACTTGAGCAAGCAGATGCTTTTGATAAAAAGAATGCTAATGGCGAAGCTGAAGGATTGCCTGAACTTGCAGGCGTTCCAATTGCCATTAAAGACATGATTGTTACTAAGGGCATTCCAACTACTGCAGCTTCTAAGATTCTCGAAGGCTGGATTCCACCTTACGATGCTACTGTTATTGAAAAGCTCAAGGCAGCTGGCATGCCAATTCTTGGCAAGACTAATTTGGATGAGTTTGCTCAAGGTTCTTCCACAGAGCATTCTGCCTACCAAACCACTTGCAATCCTTGGGATACTGAGCGCGTTCCTGGTGGCTCTGGCGGCGGCTCTGCAGCTGCTGTTGCTGCATTCGAAGCTCCTATTGCTTTGGGTACAGATACTGGCGGCTCCATTCGCCAGCCAGGCGCTTTAACGGGTACAGTCGGCGCAAAGCCAACTTATGGCGGTGTTAGCCGTTTTGGTGCAATCGCTATGGCAAGCTCGCTCGACCAGATTGGTCCTGTTTCTCGTACCGTTCTTGACTCTGCACTTTTGCAAGAGATTATTGGCGGCAACGATAGGCGCGATTCCACTTCTATTCCAGCTCCTGTTCCTCCAATGGCTCAAGCTGCTCGCGAGGGCGCTCGCCGCGATTTGAAGGGCTTGAAGGTTGGCTTAGTTAAGGAGCTTAGTGGCGAAGGCTTCCAGCCAGGCGTTGAAGCACGCTTTAATGAAGCTGTGCAATTGCTTAAGGATATGGGTGCAGAAGTAACAGAAGTCTCCTGCCCTCACTTCCCTTACTCGCTGGCTGCATACTACATTATTATGCCTTCCGAAGTTAGCTCCAACTTGGCTCGCTACGACGGCATGCGCTACGGTTTGCGCGTAATGCCACCAGCAGATAAGCATCAAACTGCTGCAAACATGATGGCTGCAACTCGCGAAGCTGGCTTTGGTGACGAAGTAAAGCGCCGTATTATTCTCGGCACTTATGCACTTTCCGCTGGCTACTACGACGCTTGGTATGGCTCTGCACAAAAGGTTCGTACGCTTATTATTCGCGACTTCGAAGAAGCGTTTAATAAGGTAGATGTTCTAGTCTCCCCAACAAGCCCTACAACGGCATTCAAGTTTGGCGAAAAGATGAACGATCCACTTTCCATGTACATGAACGATATTGCTACGATTCCTGCAAACATGGCTGGAGTTCCAGCTTTGAGCCTCCCAGCTGGCTTAAGTGATGATGGTTTGCCTGTTGGTATTCAGATTATTGCTCCGCAATGCCATGATGAAAAGATGTACAAGCCTGCAGCAGCGTTGGAAGCAGCGCTCGAAGAAAAGTGGAGCGGCCCAATCTGGAAGTCGCTTAAAGCTGGTTGGCTCGATTCATTGGCTAAGTAAAGTGAAATAAAGCTTAAATAAGAAGGATTCTCATGGCTGAAAAACTTATGAAATACGCCGATGCTGTGGAGCAGTTTGACCCAGTTTTCGGCTTGGAAACTCACGTTGAGCTTAGCACGCGCACAAAGCTGTTTTGCCCAGCAGAAGTATCTTTTGGTGGCGAGCCAAATACTCAGCTAACTCCTGTAAGCCTTGGTTTGCCAGGCTCTTTGCCAGTTGTAAACAAGACTGCAGTTGATTACGCGATTAAGCTTGGTTTGGCATTGCATTGCGAGATTGCTGAGTGGAGCCAGTTCGCTCGTAAAAACTACTTCTACCCAGATATGCCTCGCGACTACCAGATTTCCCAGTACGATAAGCCTACTAACGGCAATGGCTACTTGGATGTTGAGCTGGAAGATGGCACTGTGTTCCGTGTTCCGATTGAGCGCGCTCACATTGAGGATGATGCTGGTAAGAATACTCACGTTGGCGGCGCTGACGGCCGAATCGAAGGCGCAAATCATTCTTTGGTTGATTACAATCGCGCAGGCGTGCCTTTAATCGAGATTGTAACTAAGCCAATCGAAGGTGCGGGTAGCCGCGCTCCAGAAATCGCAGGCGCATACATGCGCGCTATTCGCGATATTGTTCGCGCGCTTAACATCTCCCACGCTCGCATGGAGCAGGGCAATATGCGCGCAGACGTAAACGTTTCGCTCCGCAGAAAGCCAACCGATCCATTTGGTACGCGCTCGGAAACTAAGAATGTGAACACGTTCCGCGGAATCGAAAAGACGCTCCAATATGAGATTCGTCGCCAGGCTGCTATTTTGAGCGAAGGCGGCGAGATTTTGCAGGAAACTCGTCACTGGGATGAAGCAACTCAGACTACTGCTGGCGGCCGCGTAAAGTCCGACGCCGACGATTATCGCTACTTCCCAGATCCTGATTTGGTTATGCTTCACATCACTAAGGAGCATATTGAGCGCATGAAGGCCGAAATGCCAGAAATGCCTCGCGAGCGCCGTAACCGTTTGCAAAGCGAATGGGGTATTAGCGATCTTGAAATGCGCGATATTCTTAACGCGGATGCTCTTGATTTGGTTGAAGAAACCGTTAAGGCTGGTGCAAGTGCTGCTGGCGCTAAGAAGTGGTGGCTTGGTGAGCTTGCTCGCGAAGCAAACACTCGTGGAGTCACTTTGGAAGAATTGCCTATTACTCCGCAAGATGTTGCGCAAGTTGAAAAGCTGATTGCAGACGGTAAGCTTAACGATAAGCTCGCTAAGCAAACTGTTGCATGCGTTTTGGCTGGCGAAGGCACACCTGATGAAGTTGTTAATAAGCACGGATTTAAGGTCATGAACGACGATGGCGCTTTGGAAGCCGCTGTTGACGCTGCTCTTGCAGCCGACCCAGAGGTTGCCGAAAAGCTTAAGTCTGGAAACATGAAGCCGATGGGCGCGATTATTGGCGCTGTTATGCGTGCAACTAAAGGTCAAGCAGACGCTAAGGCTGTTACTAAGATTGTAATGGCAAAAATCAAAGGCTAGTTTAGATTAGCTTTTACTTTGCACTTTTTGCGCTTTATGCTTTGCGTTTTAACTTTGTGTTTTATAGCATTGTATAGGGTGCAAAAAGTGCGATTTTATAACGCGGTTTTTTACTAATCGCTGTAGCGCTTTTTGTAAGCTTTTGTAACACGTAAGTCGATTGTACGAAAAAGGTGAATATGCAAGGATTCAATGCTGATTCTACAAGCCACCGCGAGCTGCCAGAAAATATTACGATTCCGCCAATCCGCGGCGAAATGGCACGTCTTAGGCCAGCAACAATCGAAGATTTGGCGCAAATGGACGCATTGCACGCTTTTGATGGAGCGGCCGTTATAACAGGCAAAGATGCGCAATCGGAGCGCGCCATGGTTCACGCGTGGGTAAATCGTTCGGCGCAATGGTCTTCACCTGGAAGCACTGAGGCAAAATCTAATCATGATGCCGCCTCTAGCGACGCCCAATCGCGCCCAACAATCGCATGGTCAATTGTGCCAGATTTTATTGATGACTCCGAAAACATCAATGGAAATATTATTGGAATGATATTTTTGATTGACATTGACGGTTGGTCTAAATCCGCTAGGATTCAGGTGATTCTAGGACGCGATTATAGGGGTCGCGGATATTCTAGAGACGCAATGCCTAGAGTTATGACGTACGGTTTTGCACCAAGCGAGGTGGGTCTTGCTTTGCACAGAATTTGGGTTGGCGTTCCTGCAACAAACACGCGCTCGCTTTCCGTGTACCAGTCGCTTGGATTTATGAAAACGGGCACTGCTCGCGATGCACTTTGGGATTCTCAAAGCCAAAAGTATCAAGATTTTGTTGTAATGGACACTCTTGTAGACGAGTACGATGCCATTCGCTCGCTAGACGCTTTTGGATTACACGTTATTGAAGATAATCCTGGAGTTTGCGAGGCTTTAAGCGCGCACGAGCATTCGATTGCAATCCCAGTTAAAAATGGCGATTTGCGTAAATCGCAAGCAACCGAACAAGCCGAATCTAGTGTTAAGCACACAGATAATTCCTCTAAGCGCGCATGGTGGCGTATTATAGGACGAGGCCGCAAGCGTAATCAAGAAGACGAAGCAGCCGATAAAACTACATCAAATGCACCAATCGCAACAACGGAAGGGAAGCGATGAGCGCCGAAGACCTCGACAATTACGAAACAGACGCCGAACTTGCGTTATACAAGGAATATCGTGACGTTATTAAGCTTTTTACGTACGTTGTAGAAACAGAACGCCGATTCTATTTGGCAAATAAGGTTGATTTTAACGTGCGCTCCGCAGGTCAAGACGTGTACTTTGACGTTCAATTAACAGACGCTTGGGTGTGGGATGTTTACCGACCTTCGCGATTTGTAAAAAACGTTAGAATCGTTACTTTCAAAGACGTAAACGTGGAGGAAGTTCAAAAAACGGATATCGATATTCCAGAATCTATCGCGTGATAAGAGTATGCTAGTAAAGCTTACGTTTAGATTTTAATACAGATACGTGCTTGCAATTTTGCGTTTTTGACTTTATAAAGCGGCTTTTAGGTATGGAGGAAAATTGGCTGATACACAATCCCAAAAACAATCTGTAGTGATTATTGGTGGCGGTCCGGCAGGGTTGACGGCAGCTTGGGAGCTTGTAAAAGATGGCGGCAGTAGCCGCTACGATGTGACTGTTCTTGAGGCAACCAGCGAGTTTGGTGGCATTTCTCGCACCGTAAAATACAACGGAAACCGCATGGATATTGGCGGACACCGATTCTTCTCTAAAGACGATCGCATTATGCAATGGTGGCGAGATATGCTACCTCTTCAGGGCGCTCCTTCTTACGACGACAAAAAACTGGGCAGACATCATGATTTAGAGGATGGCGGTCCGGATCCTGAAGTCGAAGATGAGGTTATGCTTAAGCGTCATCGCGTTTCTAGAATCTTCTGGAATCATCATTTCTTCGACTACCCTATCTCTCTTTCTGCATCCACCTTGCGATCTATGGGCTTTGTGCTAACCATGAAAGTTGGTTTTAGCTATCTTTGGTCCATGATTCACAAGTTGCCAGAAACAAACCTCGAAAACTTCTACATTAATCGCTTTGGCAAAAAGCTGTATTCTATGTTCTTTGAAGGATATACCGAAAAGCTTTGGGGAAGGCATCCAAGCCAGATTTCTGCAGATTGGGGCGCTCAGCGCGTTAAGGGCTTGAGCATTGTTGAAGTTTTGAAAAACGCTATTTCTAAGCTTATGCCTAAAAATAAGGCAAGCCAAAAAGAAGTTGAGACTTCTTTAATTGAGGAATTTTGGTACCCTAAGCTTGGTCCAGGTCAGCTTTGGGAGACTGTTGAACGCCGTTGCCGAGAAAATGGCGCTACTGTTTTAACTGGCTCTAAGGTTGTTGCCATAAAGCAGGCGGACGGCAAGATTTGCAGCGTTGTTGTTGAAAATCAAAATGGCGATCGCAGTGAGCTTCATGCAGATCAGTTCATTTCGTCTATGCCAATTAAAGATTTAGTTGCGTCTATTGAGCAAGGCGCTAATGGCGATGCAAATGCGGAAGTTCCACAAGACTTGCAAAAAGTTGCGTCTGGTTTGCCTTACCGCGATTTTGTGACTGTTGGCTTGCTTGTCAAGCGCATGCGTTTGCGCAACACTACCGACATTCCAACGCTTGGCAACCCACCTATTGTGCCAGATTGCTGGATTTACGTTCAAGACCCTGGCTACAAGGTTGGACGTTTGCAAATCTTTAACAACTGGAGTCCATACCTTGTTAAGGATGTTGATAATACCGTTTGGATTGGTCTTGAATACTTCTGCAGCGAAGGCGACGATTTTTGGAATATGAGCGACGAAGAGGCTCGCAAAAACGCCATTGACGAGCTGATTCGTATGCAAGTTATTGACAGCGAAGATGACGTTTTAGACGCTCATCGCGAACGCGTTCCAAAGGCCTACCCTGCTTACTTTGACACTTATGCTCAAATGCCTGAGCTTGTTAAGTACTTAGACGGTTTTGGCAACTTGTATTGCGTTGGTAGAAATGGCCAGCACCGCTACAATAACCAGGATCACTCAATGGCAACTGCTATTGAAGCTGTACAAAACATCAATAGTGGTAAGAAGTCTAAAGATAACGTTTGGTCTGTTAATACCGAAAAGTCGTATCACGAAAAGAAGTAGCGCTTGGCTTGCCACGCCGTGTTGTTGTGAGTCGTATGAGTGTAGTAGCATACATTTATCAGCGATTAATACACATTGATATGTGTTTGTCGTTATATTCACAACGGATTTTCCGTAATCTTCCACGTAAAGCTCCAAGTAGTCTATCTTGGAGTTAGGGAAAGGTATAACTGTGGCAACAAGCCAAAATCTTGATGATATGAAGCTTTCGGAGCTTAAGGATCTTGCAAAGCAAATGGGTCTGCGCGGTACGTCTACAATGCGCAAGCCAGATTTGGTTGCTACGCTAACTGCTGCGCGCAATGGTGGGGATGCGCCAGCTGGCGTTAGCGTTCATGTTCCTAAAAGCACTGTACGAATAAATCGTGTTTCTCAAAGCGATGACGAAGCGCAAAACAATTCATCTTCGCTTGATTTGCGCTCGAGCATTGATGCAAATCGCGATTTTGATGAATCTTCTGATTCAAGCAATGCAAATAGGAGTGAGCGTCATCGCAATTTTGCGCGCGACAATCAGTCTCATCGCTATCGCAAAGAAAACTCTACAAATGTTACGAGAGAAGATAATACTCGTACAAATGCAAGTGCAAATACTGAACAAAATAATGGTAGTAATTTTGCTAAAACAGACGAAGTGGATGCTAATTTAGATCAGATTCTTGCCACTTTGCCAAGCGAAAAGTCTTCTGCTTCAAGTGCTAACCGCAGTTCGGAATCGCGCAGAATGCGTATGTCTAATCGCTCTAGCGAAGAAAATGATTACGATTCTAAAGCAGACAGATCTGATAGATTCCAGCGCAGAACGCGACGCACTAGAGACGATTACGATTCTAAAGCGGAGCGTACAGAACGAGCAGAACGCTCGGAACGCTCCGAGATTCGTGAAGAGCATGAGATTCACGAGCAAGCTACACGCCGCGAAGAGCCAAAAGAAGAGCTTGTTCCAGTTGCTGGCATTGTAGATGTGCTTGAATCTTACGCATTTGTACGCACTTCTGGCTATTTGCCTGGCCCAAACGACGTTTATGTTTCTATGAGCCAAATCAAAAAGTACGGCTTGCGTAAGGGAGACGCGGTTCAAGGCTCTATTCGCGCTCCTCGCGAGGGAGATCGCAGGAATCAGCGCCAAAAGTTTGTTCCTTTGCAAAGTGTTGACAGCATTAACGGCATGAGCGTAGAAGAGGCTCAAAATCGCCCACAATTTGCTAAGCTCACACCTTTGTATCCACATGAACGCTTAAAGCAAGAGACTACGCCAAATCGTATGCTTGGCAGAATCATCGATCTTGTAGCTCCTATTGGCAAGGGTCAGCGTGGCTTGATTGTTTCACCTCCTAAGGCTGGTAAAACAATCACTTTGCAAAATATTGCTAACGCGATTTCTGTTAACAATCCAGAAGTACATTTGATGGTTGTTCTTGTAGACGAACGTCCAGAAGAAGTTACCGACATGGAGCGCACTGTTCAAGGCGAGGTTATTTCTTCTACATTCGACCGCCCAGCATCAGACCACACTACTGTTGCGGAGCTTGCGATTGAGCGCGCTAAGAGGCTTGTGGAACTTGGCCAAGATGTTGTTGTTCTTCTTGATTCTATGACTCGTCTTGCTCGCGCATACAATATTGCAGCTCCTGCTTCTGGCCGCATTCTTTCTGGCGGCGTGGATGCTCAAGCGCTTTACCCTCCTAAGAAGTTCTTTGGTGCTGCTAGAAACATTGAAAATGGCGGTTCTTTGACTATTATTTCTTCCGCTTTGGTGGAAACTGGCTCAAAGATGGATGAAGTTATTTTCGAAGAGTTTAAGGGCACTGGAAACATGGAGCTTCGCTTGAGCCGCGATTTGGCAGACAAGCGACTGTTCCCAGCTGTAGATATCAATTCTTCTGGCACGCGCCGCGAAGAGTTGATTACTCCTGCTCAAGAGCTGCCGATTATTTATCGATTAAGGCGATTGTTCGGCGGTTTGGAGCCAGAACAGGCTTATCAGACTTTGGTGCCGCGCTTAAAGAAGACTGCTTCTAATCGCGATTTTCTTGCAGCAATTGTTCAGCAAGCCAACAATTCCACAAATGGCGGAACAGGCGCAATCGCGTAAAATTTACGTATAAAATAAAAATCTAAAATCTAAATTAAAATGCCTCTTGATTTAATAATCTGGGGGCATTTTTAATAATCTGATACATAAAAAATAGAATGGCCAAAAGTTTATATACGTAAACATGTGTTAAATAATGTGAAAAACCGTGATTTTTTATCTAATTTTGTTCTTTTTCATTAAAAAATACGATACGATTAAAGAGACTGCAAGGGGCGCAGCTAAAGTCGACGAAGCAAAACAAAGATTTTGGATGCGCTGTATGAGGATGGAGGTCGCATGACGGGAAACTCTCATAGGATTGAAAACAATATTCCTTCTGGCTTGGAAACCAGCGCGAGCACAGTTGCTCCAATAGATTCTACAGACGCAATCATTGTAGACATTCTTGAGCACGATGGTCGTGCAACATTAACCAAGCTAGCCAAAGCTTCTGGACTATCTGTTTCCGCTGTACAATCCAGAGTTCAAAAGCTCGAGCGCAAAGGAATCATAACTGGGTATCGCGCTTTGATTGACTACGAGCGCAGAGGATTGCCTGTAAGTGCATTCGTTGCAGTTACGCCTCTTGATTTTGAGCAAGAAGCTTCCGTTCCAACCAAATTGAAAGACATTGACGGCATTGAAGCGTGCTATTCGATTACTGGAAGCCCAAGCTTTATGCTTGTTGTTCGCGTTGCAACTCCTAGCAAGCTAGAAGAACTAATCAACACAATTCACCGCGTTGTTCCAGTTAGCACAGAAACAACAATGGTTTTGCAAACTTATTTTGACTAGAAATAGCATGTTCAACTTTTCTAAAGAGTCGATTGACGCGCGCAAAGATTTTGACGAATCGGATTGCAATAATTGCAACGATTGCAACAACTGCAACGATTCAATGAACAAGATTCTTGCGTTGCGTCAGTCGATTGATAATATTGACAATGCAATTGTCTCGCTTCTAGCAGAGCGCTTTAAAGTTACGGAAAAAGTCGGAGAAATAAAAGCACGCGCAAATTTGGCTACAGAAGATAAATCTAGAGAAAATCACCAGGCGGATCGACTTAAAAAAATTGCTGAAGAATCTGGGCTAAAAGAAGAAATCGCGCTAGAATATCTACATTTTGTAGTAACGGCAGCAAAAAAGCGTCATCAAGAAATCAAAAATAATCAAAAATAGACACAAGTATAGTAAAATCTAATAAAATCTAAAAAATATGCGCGCTTAGAGTCATAATAAAAATATGACTATTGCAACTGTTGAACGTTACGCGCAAATGCTTGATGCCGCCAGCAAAGGTGGATACGCCTACCCTGCGATTAATGTTACTAGCACACAGACCTTAAACGCAGCACTACAAGGATTTGCCGAAGCACAAAGCGACGGCATTATTCAAGTGTCTGTTGGCGGATCTGCATATTTTTCTGGTCAGTGCGTAAATAATCGCGTTGTTGGATCAATCGCATTTGCGCAATTCGCGCATCAAGTTGCTGCACAATACCCAAACATTACGGTTGCATTGCACACAGATCATTGTGCAGAAGCCTATTTAGACGATTGGATTAGGCCACTTTTAGCTTATGAGGCAGATCAAGTTGCAAACGGCAAAGAGCCGATTTTCCAATCGCATATGTGGGATGGTTCCACAGTTAAACTTGAGCACAATTTAGACATTGCAGAAGAATTGCTAGAAGAGTCAAATAAAGCGCGCACGATTCTAGAGATTGAAATTGGTGCAGTTGGCGGCGAAGAAGACGGTCATAGAGCAGATATTGACGAAAAGTTGTATTCCACTCCGCAAGAAGCTATGCGCGTTGTTGAGCGATTAGGCTTAGAAGACCGCGCAAAATACATGGCTGCTTTTACGTTTGGAAACGTTCACGGAGCTTACAAACCAGGCGTTGTTAAGCTTAGGCCGCAGTTGCTAGACAACATTCAGAGCGCTGTATACAACAAGTACAAGCTTGATTTGTGCAATCGCAAGTTTGGTGTACCAACAAAACCATTCTTGCTGGTGTTCCATGGCGGATCTGGCTCCACGGCCGAAGAAATAGCGCAAGCTGTAAAATATGGCGTTGTAAAAATGAATATTGACACAGATACGCAATACGCTTTTACGCGCGCAATCGCCGACCACATGTTCCACAACTACGACTCGGTTCTTAAAATCGACGGCGAAGTTGGTGCCAAGAAGCTTTACGACCCAAGGTCTTGGGGCAAAGAGGCAGAAAAAGCAATGGCTCAGCGTGTTGTTGAAGCCTGCGTGCAGCTTGGGTCTGCTGGAAAAGCTCTAAAATAGTGTAATCGCAAATATTATTAGGCGTTATTTGGCATTATTCGGTATTGGCTTTGCGCTAGTCTTAACACGTAGGAATTGTGTTTATTTGGGCAATGTTAGCCCAAAAATGGAGGTGCGGCATGCCTGGAATTGTGCTTATTGGCGCTCAATGGGGTGACGAAGGCAAAGGTAAAGCAACTGATTTAATTGGTTCTAAGGTAGATATTGTTGCGCGTTTTAATGGCGGCAATAATGCTGGCCACACTGTTGTTGTAGGAAACGAGTCTTACGCATTGCACTTACTTCCTAGCGGCATAATCAGCCCAAATGTAACTCCTGTTATTGGCAACGGCGTTGTTATAGACCCAGAGGTTCTTTTTGAAGAGATTGACGCGCTAGAGTCGCGCGGTGTTGATTGCTCGAGGTTGCTTGTTAGCGAGTCTGCGCATGTTATTACTCCATATCATCGCGTAATTGACAAAGTTACAGAGCGATTCCTTGGAAAGCACAAGATTGGCACAACGGGTCGCGGAATTGGCCCGACTTACGCAGATAAGATTAATCGAGTTGGAATTCGCGTGCACGATTTGTTTAACGCGGATCATTTGCGAGATAAAGTAGAAGCCAGCTTGCATCAAAAGAATCAAATGCTTGTTAAGCTTTACAACCAACATCCAATTGATATTGATAACGTTACCAGCCAGCTTGTAGAGCTTGGAAAGCGCTTAAAGCCATACGTTGCCGACACTTCGCTTGTTCTAAACCGAGCGATGGAAAATGGTAAAACTGTGCTTTTTGAAGGCGGCCAGGCAACAATGCTAGACGTTGACCACGGCACATACCCATTTGTAACGTCTTCTAATCCTACAGCAGGTGGCGCTTGCACAGGTACGGGCGTTGGCCCTACGCGCATTAATCGCGTAATCGGCGTTGCTAAGGCTTATATTACGCGCGTTGGCGAAGGCCCATTCCCTACAGAACTTTTGGACGAAAGCGGCGATTGGCTGCGCGAGCAGGGTCATGAATATGGCGTAACTACTGGTCGCCCTCGCCGATGCGGATGGTTTGACTCTGTTGTTAGCCGCTATGCTACTCGCGTAAATGGCTTAACAGACATTGTTCTTACAAAGCTAGATGTTTTGACTGGCTTAAAAGAGATTCCGGTTTGCGTAGCTTACGATGTAACTTTAACTGACGGAAGCGTTGAGCACGTAGACGAGATGCCAGTAGATCAGTCTTTGTTTGCTAGCGCTAAGCCAGTTTACGAGATGCTTCCAGGCTGGAGTGAAGATATTTCTAAAGTGCACAAGTTTGAAGACTTGCCTGCAAACACTCAAAGCTATGTAAAGCGCTTGGAAGAGCTTTCCCATTGCCGTATTTCGGCAATCGGTACTGGCCCTCAGCGCGACCACATTATTAGTGTTCATTCGCTGATTGACTAGTGGCTATTTAAATAGCGATTTAAGGCGGCTAAAAACTATGAGTATTCCAAGTAGTAATCACCCCAATTCGCATAACGCGCTCAAGCGTAAATCACTTGGTGCAAAAATCTATTTTGTTGTGTTTATTGGCGGATTGCTTGGCGCTTTTGTGCGTAGTGAAATAGGCGTTTTTACGCACGGCATGCATTGGGACTCGGGATATTCTATGCTTTTTAGCCGCTTTACTTTTGCAACTCTTTTGTCTAATGTTTTAGCATGTTTTATTCTTGCTTTAGTAAGTTCGCTTGTAGCAAGTGGATTGCGCAGCAAGAACAAAGACTTAATAAAATACGGTTTTTGCACAGGATTTTGCGGCGGACTTTCAACAATGTCTACTTTTGCTTTTGAAGGCGCATATTCCGCATTTACCGCAATGAACATTGTAAAAGTAATTGCCATTATGGCGTTTTCTATGATTTTTGGCATTTTAGCGGCTCTTGCTGGGAGTCTAATTGGAGATAAAATTTTTGCTTTTAATGGCAAAGGCGGCGCAAAATGATGTTTTACACATACGTTCTTTTTTGGCTGCCTGTTGTTTTCGCTGGACTTGGTGCTGTTCTTCGTTGTGCAATATCTGACGCAATCGGGCGCGTTTATAACCATGATTTTCCAATCGCGACTTTGCTAATCAACGCTTTTGCATCTTTTATAATGGGCTTAGTTACATCCCTAAGTTCTGCAATTATATACAATTTAACTTTTGCTTCAGCTATTGTTTACACTTGCGCATTGGGATTTTTAGGCGGATTTTCAACGTTTTCAACAGCAATCTTAGAAGTCGTAAGCCTGTTTAAGCTAAAGAAAATCAAGCTTGGACTATGGCTTTTTGTTAGCGAACTAATAGTGCCATTCTTATGCGCATTTATTGCATACGCTGGACCGTGTTTTGTAATGTTTTTACTTCTAAAGTCTTAAGTTTTGAATTTTATTAATTAACGTATTTTATTTATTAATTGACATATTTTATTTATTAATTAACGTTTATTGTGTTATTAAAATGTTAGAATGCTTTGTGTATTTGTTTGCGATTTGATTTAAGAATAGGTTTATTGTGGCTTTGAAGAACGTAGGCGGTTTTATACGCGATTTTTTGCGCGACTTTTCGGATCGCATTCTTAAAACACTTAAGCATCTTAGATGGAAGATGGTTCTTGCAGGCGTAGTTGTTGGTCTTGTTTCTGGCGCGCTTGTAGCAACTTATAGACTTGGAATTGAGTACGGAACCGATTTTGCGCGATGGATGTATGCGCAAATATTGCAAAACATGCTTTGGATTGCGCCTTGCGTGATTTTTGCGATTGTTGCTGGGTTTTTCATTGGATGGATGAGTCGCAAAGAAAGCATGGCGTCTGGAAGTGGCATTCCACAAGTTGTTGGATACGTTCAGCGCGGACTAAAAATGTGTTGGAACACCATTTTGCCTGTTCGATTTGTAGGCGGATTGTTGGGGTCGCTATTTGGCTTGTCTCTTGGGCGCGAAGGCCCTTCGATTCAAATCGGAGCTTGCGGCGCGCAAATGATGTCTCGCATCTTTAGAAAAGGCAATAAAAACGATACGCAAGAGCATTATGTTGTAACTGCTGGAGCTGCAGCTGGATTATCGGCAGCATTTAGCGCTCCACTTTCTGGTCTTATGTTTGCTATGGAAGAAGTTCAACACGGATTGTCTTCTACTGTTCTTATGGGAGCTGCTGCTGCATCTATTGGCGCGGATTTTGTGTCTCAAACATGCTTTGGACTTAGGCCTGTTTTGGACTTTGGAAGGATTCCAGACTTGCCAATGGCACTTCATTTTTGGCTGATTCCACTTGGCATTTTTGCAGGACTTATTGGCTCTTTAATGAACAGATCCTTACTTGGATTGCAAACGCTGTATAAGTATTTGCCAAAATGGGCTCCAGTATCTGTAGCATGTTTAATCGCGATTCCTGTTGGATTGTATTTGCCAGAAGTTCTTGGTGGAGGCTCGAATCTTGTTAAGCTTTCCGAATATGGAAAAGCAAGCATAGCTCTTTTGTGTATTCTGTTTGTTGCAAAAATGCTATTTACTTCTACAAGCTTTGGATGCGGCGCGCCTGGCGGAATTTTTATGCCAATTCTTGCTGTTGGAGCACTTGCAGGCGGCGTTGCTTCTCGCGCAATAATAAGCATTCCGCTTCTTGGCATTGACGCAAAGCTAATGCCGATTTTTACAGTGTGCGTTATGGCTGGAACGCTCTCAGCTTCTGTAAAAGCTCCGCTCACTTCGATTTTGCTAACTGTAGAGATGTCGGGAACAATGATTCACACTCTTCCAGTTGCTGCGTCTGCTTTTATTGCGCTTCTTGTATCCGATATTTTGCGCACTAAGCCAATCTATGGCGAACTTCTGGAAAGGTACATGGCTTCCAATCCAAAACTTGTGCGTTAACGTGCTTGTGCGTTAATACTCTAAATTACTAATACGCTAAAAACTTGTACATTAAAACAATAAAACAGCAATGTGGATAACTTTTTGGCGGATTTGCAACGTTTATTGAGCCTTTAACCACATTCTTACAAAAGTATTGCTTATTTATTTTGTATGCGATTCAATAGCTGCATGAGCAATATGAGTATTGATAATTACGATGCGCCTACGTGCGCTGCTAGGGTACTTAACACATACCCTCCGCAAGCGAGCGCGCTTAAAAACGCCATTAATCAGTCTAATAATGTTAACGACTCAACTGTTATTGCATCTTTTAATCGCAGTTGTGAACTGGATGAAAATCCTACGTTCAACAAAGATTTTGGCGTTATAAGCAATCGTGTTCTTCAAGACAATCGCAATAATAGTGTTGCTCAAAAAACTACTGGAAGCTTGAACTACTCGCTAAAGCCTTTTCCAAAAAATGTTGTAATTGGTTCTGCAGCAAATAGCGGAATTGGCTTAAGCACTACTCTTGCACTTCTTGCAAGCAATATTGCTAGTAAAAAATACGTTGTAGCTTTAATCGATGCAGATATTTCTAATGGCGGTTTAGATGTTCTACTTGGATTGGAGCAAGACGAAGGCAGAAGATTGCAAGAGGTTCAAGCTCCTTTAGGAAGACTAGACGGTTACGTTTTGCGATGCGAGCTTTTGCATTGGAATAATGTTGACGTTTTAGCTTATTCGCCTTGGAAAAACGAAGAACCTAAACCGTGGGTTATTGAGGCTGCAATTAGAGGTCTTGCTAAAGCTTGCGACGTTGTGATTGTAGATATTGGATCTGGATTTTCAGCAAGAAGGCTTTTACAAAGTCTTCCAACTCTAGCGAATGTTCCAACAATTTTTGCATCGGAACTTAGCGTTTTAGGTTTAGCTCGATTGCGAGCGCATCTAAAAAATCTAGAGTCGGATCATAAAAATTACGCCGAGAATCTAACTTATATTGTTGCAGGCTTAAATCCACGCGGGCTTTCTAGCAGATTTTGCCCAGTAGAGATTACAGAAGCTTGTGATTATTTGCTTTGCAATGTAGAAGGCCCAATTGGTCACGATTCTAAGATGTACGAAGACATAATTGGCGGATATGGGATTAGAAGCATACCAAAATGCGCGCAAAGTGCGGTAGAAAAAATCACCGTATGGCTGCTTGGCGACTCGCGCAAATCGGGTTTAATGGCATCTAGTACACAAGGTGATTCTTCTTATGCGTTTGGCAGATTTTCAAAAATAGTGGGTGGTAGGCATGGCTTTACAAGATATTGATTTTGGAATTTTGCAAGATATTGCAGATAATCCAAATGTAACGGATATTGTTGTTACAGACGAGGGAAGAGTTTGGGCAGACTTTGGTCTGGGCCTTAATGAATACAATCCAAGAATACCGTTTGATAATCCCAGCGTTTTGCGCGAATATGCAGTCTGGCTTTGTGCTCAATTAGGTAAACGATTAGACGACGCATGCCCGATTGCAGACGCTTCTAGCCCACTTGGCGTACGCATTCACGCTCTTATTGCACCAATAGTTTTGAGCGGAGCTGCTATTTCGATTCGTTTCCCCGCGTTAAAACACTATTGTTTAACGGAGCTTAGCAGCAAAGGCATGTTTCCAATTGAACTATCTAGAATTCTTTATTTACTTGTTGAAAGTCGCGCAAATATTTTGATTACAGGTAGCACGGGTTCGGGAAAAACAACACTTATGAAGGCTCTGTTAGCTTCTTGTAATCCAAAAGACAGAATAGTTACTGTTGAAGAAACTAGGGAATTGGGATGCGTTTCTAACGATTACGTTTCTTTAGCAACAAGAGAGGCAAACGTTGAAGGCGCAGGATGCATTGATTTACAAGAGCTTGTAAAAGCCACTTTGCGAATGCGCCCAGACAGAATCATTTTAGGAGAATGCAGAGGAAAAGAAATCGCTGATTTATTGCGCGTTTTTACATGCGGACACAAAGGCGGAATGACGACTTTGCACGCAGATAAAGTGCAAAAAGTTCCAGCGCGATTAATGGCCTTGGGCTTGCTAGCAGGGCTGGAGCCAATGGCACTTTGCGCTCTTGCTGCAGATGCATTCGATGTTGTTATTCACGTTGAGCGAGTAAATGGAATGCGCGTTGTAAAGGAGCTTGGAGTTTTAAGATCTAATGATTCTGGCGCTCTGGAAGGTGTTCCTGTTTTAAGAGTTAAAGGCGCACAAATAGAGGCCACTTTAGAGTGGAAAGATTTTTCATCTAAATGGCATTTGCCGTTAAATTCGCAAATCGTTTTAAGAGCTTAACAATCAAAAAGCAAAACAGGCAAAAATGAGCTAACAAAGGATTTAACATGAGTATTGAAGAGTCGCTAGCATCTCTTGTTGCATCTTTAAAATCGGGAGCTTCGTTTGAGTCGATTATTAGCGTATGCTCCGATTGCAATGTTAATGGCGATGCGCGCAAAGCATACAACAAGCAAATAAATGCAGAATCAATATTAAAGTGGATTGACTCTAGACTAAGCGAAAGCACAATAGAGTCTAGCCTAGATAGCTCTTTCAAAAACGCGAAGAACACAAAAAATACAAAAAATTATAAAAATGCCAAAAAACAAAAAGACATTCGTAAAATAGCGCAATCTCTTATGAGTGTATACAAGTTGAGTAATTCGATTGGCTGCCCAATGGCAGATTGCGTTCAAGCTGTTGCGGATTCTTATTATGCAAACAAAAGGGTTGATGAATTAAGCGCAGAAGTTTTTGCAATGCCAAAAGCCACTATTAAGTTACTTATTGCACTGCCATTTTTGTCTCTTTTAACTGGTCAGCTTTTGGGAGCAAACCCAATACTAATGATTTTTACAAGCTACAAGGGCTATACGCTTTTAAGCGTTGGAATGGCATTTTACGCGGTTGGAGTTATTTGGGTTGCAAACATCCTTAAAAATTCTAGAAACGCAATGCAATCCGTTTCTTTTGATGGCAATTAAAACGCAATCAAAAATAATCTAAGAAGTAATAAAAGAAATATTTTTAGTCAAAACTTAATGCAGTAAAGGAGGATAAATGCTAAGAGCAATTATTATTTGGCTTATTTTAGTTGCGTACATAATTATTTTGTGCAAACTTTTTTCTAAGCAAATGGCATCTAGCTCACTCTATGAGCGCGCCGTTAAACCGAGCGTTTTTATGCAAAACACTTACGATTTTAGACGAAACATAATAAGCGATATAGACCCGATTCTTGGTTTGCAAATGATAATAGTTGCACTAAAAAGTGGTGTTGCAATAACTAGAGCACTAGACGTAGTAGGTTGTTCTTTGCCTGCATCAAAAGGAATTTGGCTAAGTCGCGTTTCTAAAGCGCTTATCTCTGGCAGCACTTGGAGAGAAGCTTGGAGTGAGCCACATGTTTGTTTTAGTAAAAAAGATAAGAACGCTTACACGTCTTTGATTTTGAGCACATGGCTAAAAAATTCTTTGCGTGAATCTTGGGTTTACGGAAGCTCCCCCGTACCAGTACTTAACGCCGTTTTGCAAAACTACGAGCAATCAATGAAGAATGTTGCAAAAAAAGAAAGTTCCAAACTTTCTGTGAGGCTTCTTTTGCCAGTTGGATTGTGTTTTTTGCCAGCGTTTATTTTTGTTGGCATTTTGCCAACAGTTGCATCATTTATGCACTAACATAAAAGGTTTTTGCAGATTGATAGTCGCGCGCAAAAATGGCACTTAAAAAATTTGTATCCAAACTGGGTACATAAATAAAAAATAAACAATAAATAAAAGAAAGGAAGGTAAGTAACATGAAAACAATTGCTAAAGCATTTTCAAAACTTTGTTGCGAGTTTACAACAAACGCAAACAAAGGATTGATTAAAGCAGAACAGGCGTGCAATAGTATGCAAAACCGCTTGAATAACAGTCTAAAGAAACTAGACGAAGGAGCGGTTACTGCAGAATATGCGGTTGTTCTTATAGCTGCTACAGCTTTTGCAACAGTTCTTATTGCTATTGCTAAGTCAGATGCTGTGCAAACAGCTATTAGCGAACTTGTTAAAAGAGCTTTGCACGTTAGCTAATGTAAAGAAGAATATACGCGTGAAACATTGCGTGAAACATTATGAAGCTCTTGTTGGAATTTAACAAGATTCGATTATATTTAACAAGATTCGTATTAAACAAGATTCAGTTAAACAAGATTAAAGAAATGTTAAAGAACTAAGCATAAACACCAATAATGGAGACTTACTAATGCGAAAGAAATGAGAAAAATGAAGAATTATATATTTTTGAATATTTTCAACAAAAGGAATGCAAAAAATACAAGCATAAATAGTTACAAGCAAACTAAAAGCACTAAATTCACTAAAGATACTAAAGATACTAAAAATGTTAAAGATGTTAAAGATTCAGGTGCAGTAACCGCAGAATTTGCGATTATTCTACCTACAGTTGCGATTCTTGCTATAGTGTTAATTTTTGTAGGCAAATCAGTAGTAAATACAATGAATTGCAACGATGCAGCAGGCCAAGTTACCTATTACATTGCATCTACACACGATTCTAAAGAAGCTCAAAATATAGTGCATAAAGTATCTGGAAAAAATAGTTCTGTAAAAGTCGAATATGTTGGAAATATGGCAGATATTGTTGTTAGTTGCCCGGTTGTGCCAGACCCGCTGAAGATTTTACCAATGCAAGTAGAAGCGCGCATTAGTCAGGTTTTAATATGAATCAAAAAAGAGCTAAGCGATTAATAACGCAATGCTTAGAAGCTAAACATTTGCACGGAGCGGATTGCGGATCTGGAACTATGCTTGGCATAGGATTAGTAACCGCAATCTGCTCTATTCTGGTTCTTTGTGCGGTTATTGGAACAATTCTTGTTTCAAAACATCGCGCATACGCGTTAGCAAATGCAGCGGCAATATCGGGAGCGGTTGCTATACAAAACATGCACGGAGACGCTTGCAAAATCGCGCAAAACACAGCTACAGCAAACAATGCAAAAATCGAGTCTTGTGTGGAAAAAGATAACGATGTATCGCTAAAATTAAGCGTTCCTTTACACGTTCCAATGGCCTCTAGAATAACCGTAAGCGCTAAAGCGGGTTTAGTGGATTGTAGCGAGTGAACCATAATGTAGCATGTAGTAGAGCGCATCGTTAGCATGTTAGTACTTAGATGATTAAAATGGAACAGATGATTTGCTTAAACAGTAAGCGGATTCAAGTTAATATCTAGTTGGCGGTAGGTTATAGTTATGGCACTTGCGTTGTATCGAAGATATAGACCAGACACTTTTGAAGGTGTTATTGGTCAAAATCAGGTTACGATTCCGCTTATTAGAGCACTTGATCAAGGCAAAATTACGCACGCGTACCTATTTTCTGGCCCGCGCGGATGTGGAAAAACAAGTTCGGCACGAATTTTAGCGCGATGCATTAATTGTGAACAAGGTCCAACTTCTAAGCCGTGCGGAAAATGCCAAAGCTGTAAAGATCTTGCAACAGGCGGCCCAGGTTCTATAGACGTTGTAGAAATAGACGCTGCAAGCCACAACGGTGTTGACGACGCTAGAGAATTACGCGAGCGCGCAGGATTCGCACCAGCAAGAGATAGATATAAGATTTTTATTTTAGACGAAGCTCATATGGTAACTCCTCAAGGCTTTAACGCTTTGCTTAAGATTGTGGAAGAGCCACCTGAGCACGTTATGTTTATTTTTGCTACGACTGAACCAGATAAGGTGATTGGAACAATTCGCTCCAGAACTCACCACTACCCGTTTAGGCTTGTTCCGCCAGAAGTAATGGGTCCGTATTTAGAGAGTATTTGCCAAAAAGAAGGCATTAAAGCACAAAAAGGCGTTCTTCGGCTTGCCATGCGAGCAGGCGGCGGCTCCATGCGAGACACGCTTTCTGTGTTAGATCAATTGATGATTGGCTCCGTAGATGGCGTTATATCGCTAGATTCTGCGGTTGCTCTTCTTGGATTTACGCCTTCTAACTTAATCGGAGATGTTGTTGACGCTCTTATTGAAAAAGACGGAGCAAAGCTTTACGAAACTGTGCAAAAGGTTATTGTTGGAGGCTTCGATAGTCGCAAGTTTGTAGAAGATTTGCTTGGTCGCTTGCGCGATTTGTTACTATTGGCTTCTGCTGGAGTAGATAGTGCTAAAAACTTGCTTGGGGATTTATCGCCAGAAGACATGCAAGATTTGCAACGTCAATCAAGTCAGCTCACTTTGCGAAGCTTGTCTAGAATGGCAGAAATTGTAAATAATGCTTTTTCGGGAATGGCAAATGCTGTTTCGCCTAGAATGAATCTTGAGATTCTTGTTGCACGCTTACTTTGCACTAGAACGGATTCGAGTGAAAACATTCAAACGCAAGTTTATGCAAAAAATGTTGAAGCGCCAAAAGCGAACGTAAAGCATTTTATTGGGTCGGCCAATGCAACTGAGTCTGCAAGCGCAATACAAAATAATGCGCAAAGCGATGCTCAAAATAATGCTCAAAATACAATTCCAAACACTCAAAAATCTGTTATTACAAATACGATTGAAACTGCCGAAACAGCTTCAAAGTGGCTAGAACAGCCAGAAAACGCAAACGCTAGCATGAATGCAAATGCAAGCGCAACTACAAACGCGCATCAAATTTTAGACGTTGACGAAGCTTGGAACAATCTTGTTAAAAGTCTTCCAAATGATGTTCGCGAATACGTAGAAAGAAATCACGTTCCAAAAGTTAGATTAGACGAAAGCAATCCGCTAAAAAGAAAGCTTGTTTTAACATTTGATGAGCCTATAAGTCAGCATGCTTTTGCTCTTGCTCTTTGCACAACCGCTCCTTACGATGGCAAAAAAGTGCCAGTTGTTGTTATGAGCAAAGTAAAAGACGTTTTTGGTAAAGATGTTTCAATAGCGCCTGATTCTGTTGCGGAAAATGGACAAAAAGTTGAATCCGTAGCAAAAATGGATCCACAAAAGCTTGCGCAAGTTAAGCGCGAATTGCTTATGCGCAAAGCTGGAATTGTAAAAGGATTTGGCAAAAACACAAGCGAGGAAAGCGAGTTAAACGCTGATAGCCCTTTAGGCGGTGATAGCCCTTTAGATAATTCTTTAGGTAATCATTTAGATAACCCTTTAGATGATCATTTAGACGCATCGCAAGATGACGCTTGGGCTAGTATGGCTTCTGCTCCAATGGGAGACGCAATTGCTTATGCGCGAGCGCAAAATAAAACGCAGTCGCAAGATAAAACTCAGCAATCGCAATCTCTTACTAATCAGCAAGAAAAGCAAGCAATAAAGCCAGTTGATTTTGATAGAGCGCAAAACGTGCAAGAAACGCAAGAAGATCAACCATTGCAAGTTTCATCGCAAGAACAAGTTTCGTCACAAGCACAAACTCATTCTGCAGAAGGCATAAATGGCGCTCAAGAAGACGAATGCTCAATGCAAGACGAGTCTTTAGAATCCGCTACAAATTTGAGCATAGACGACTTGGAAAAAATGTTTGAAGTCAAATCTGTAAAAGAATTCGGCGCAAGCGACCCAAATAATCCTAAAAACGCGCGCGCACGCAAAAGAAAGCAAGAGGAATAAATGCATAATGTGTCATCGTACGAAGGCGCAATCGGCAGAGTTATAGACGCATTTTCTAGCCTTCCTGGAATCGGCCCAAAAGGTGCACAACGAATTGCATTTTACATACTTTCGTCTTCTAACGCGCAAGCGCAAGAACTAATCAACTCGATTAACGACTTAAAAGAAAACGTGCGATTTTGCGAAATTTGCGGAAACGTGTGCGAACAAAGTCCTTGCGTTGTTTGCTTAGACCCTAGAAGAGATCACACAAAAATATGCGTTGTAGAAGAGCCAAAAGACATTATGAGCATTGAGCGCACGCACGAGTACGCTGGCGTTTACCACGTTTTGGGCGGAGCGATTAATCCAATGGCAAACGTGGGTCCTGCAGACTTAAAAATAACGCAACTACTTGAGCGCTTAAAAGACGCACAAGTAAAAGAGGTTATTTTAGCGCTCGATCCAAATATAGAAGGCGAAGCAACAGTCACGTATTTAGCGCGACTGCTTGAGCCGCTTGATATAAAGGTGACTCGGCTTGCAAGCGGATTGCCAGTTGGCGGAGACCTTGAATATGCAGACGAAGTGACTCTTGGGCGCGCTTTTGCAGGAAGGCAAGACGTTTAGAGATTGCACGCGGAAAAATCGCAAGCAGCCACTCGCCAGAATGCACGCCACTAATATATTGCAAAACAAAAATAAAAATAGAAATAAATAAAAATAAATAGAGCACGCTTGGTAATCTGATTCTAGATTAATTCTTCTAACGCGCTTGCTTTAGAAGCATAACCTGAACATAAGGGGTTAAAGTGGCTCTTATAGTGCAGAAATACGGCGGTTCGTCTGTAGAAGACACGGACGCAATTCAGCGCGTAGCAAAAAGGATTCTCAGTACAAAAGCTGCTGGAAACGACGTTGCGGTTGTTGTTTCGGCTATGGGAGATACAACAGACAATCTTATTGACCAAGCAATGAGCGTAAACGCGCATCCGCCTGCCAGAGAGATGGATATGCTTATGACTGCAGGCGAGCGCATTTCTATGAGCCTTCTAGCAATGGCGATTCACGCGCAAGGCTCGCACGCATACTCTTTTACAGGTTCGCAAGCTGGTTTTATGACGGACGCGCAATTTGGAGCGGCGCATATTCGCGCTGTTAAGCCAGATCGCGTTCAGCACGCGCTTAAAAAAGGCAGTGTTGCTATTGTTGCAGGATTCCAAGGAATCAGCGAGATTGGCGACGACACAACGCTTGGCCGAGGCGGCTCAGACACTTCGGCAGTGGCGCTGGCTGTAGCTTTGGGCGCGGATATTTGCGAGATTTACACAGACGTTGATGGCGTTTTTACAGCAGACCCTAGAATCGTTCCAACAGCAAAGCGGATCCCAGTTATTGACTACGATTCAATGCTAGAGATGTCGTCTTGCGGATCGCGCGTTTTGGCTTTGCGATGCGTTGAATATGCGCAACGATTTAGCATGCCATTGCATGTTCGCAGCTCGTTTTCGCACAGAAATGGCACTTTGGTTGTTCCTAATGGCGTAGATCCAAAAAGCCTGCCAAATCTAAGCTAATTATTTATTAAAAGATATAAGCGTAAGACGGTAAATAATACACAGCATAATACACAGTAAATAAGCAAAAACAATAGACATAGGCAATAGACAGAAGGCGGCAAAAATGGCAAATACAATAACAAATAAAGTGGCAAATGTAGATATTCGCTCCACAATGGGCGATTTATTCCCAGACTTAGGACCAGAAACTCCTGTAATTTCAGGCGTTGCACACGATAGAAGCGAGTCCATGATTACTCTTAGAGGCGTGCCAGATAAGCCTGGAAACGCAGCAAAAGTGTTTACGACTCTTGCTACAGCAAACGTTAACATTGACATGATTGCTCAGGCAAGCGCATCTACCGAAACGGCAGACATATCTCTTACAGCTCCAAGCTCGGCTTTGGATGCCGTTTGCAAGGTTTTGCAGTGCGCGCGCGGCGAATTGCAATTTACGTCTATGGATGTGGACCCTTCTGTTGGAAAAGTCGCAGTTGTTGGCGTTGGAATGAAAACTTATTCTGGTCTTGCAGCCACTTTCTTTACAGCGCTAAGCGATCACGGAATTAATATTCTTATGATTTCCACATCCGAGATTCGCATTGCGGCGATTGTTCCAGTAAAGCAGCTAGACGAAGCGGTTCGCGCACTTCACACGGCTTACGGATTAGACGCAAGCAAAGTCGAAGCTGTTGTTTATGGAGGAAGCGGACGCTGATCGCGCGCAAAAATCCGCTTAAATAATCGTAAAAATCAAAGAAAATCACGCAAAATCGCAAAATAAGGGAGACAAAATGGCAATTATAAGCAACACAGGCGTAAACCTTGCGGTTTTAGGCGCCACTGGCCAAGTTGGAATGGTTATGCGCCGCGTATTAGACGAGCGCGATTTTCCAATTAAAAACTTGCGATTTTTGGCTTCCGCACACTCTGCAGGAACTGTTTTGAACTATCGCGGCAAAGATGTTGTTGTAGAAGACGTGGAAAAAGCAGATTTAAGCGGAATAGACATTGCGATTTTCTCCGCAGGTGGCGGAACATCCAAAGTGTGGGCGCCGCGATTTGCCGATGCAGGCGCAATAGTAATCGATAACTCTTCTCAATGGCGTATGCATAACGATGTGCCTCTTGTAGTTGCAGAAGTAAATCCGCAAGATTTGAACGATATTCCGCGTGGGATTGTTGCAAATCCTAATTGCACAACAATGGCGTGCATGCCTGCTTTAAATCCACTTTCTAAAGCTTTTGGCCTAAAGCGACTTATTGTATCTTCCTACCAAGCAGTTTCGGGAGCTGGCAGAGCTGGCGCGTTGCAACTTATGAACGAAGCGCAAGCGGCTTTAGATCAGGGCGCAGATAAGCTTGTGTTTGATGGAGATGCGATTGATTTTCCGCAACCAACCAAAGTTGCGCGCACAATCGCATTCAACGTTGTGCCATTTATTGGCGCGATTGTTGATGACGGATCGCAAGAAACCGACGAGGAGCAAAAGCTTCGCAACGAAAGTCGTAAGATTTTGCACTTGCCAAAGCTCGCAGCAAGCTGCACATGCGTGCGCGTTGGCGTTTTTACGGGTCACGGAATGAGCATTAATGCCGAATTTGAGCGCGATGTAACTCCAGATATGGCTCGCGAAGTACTAAAATCTGCCACTGGCGTTGCACTAGACGATATTCCTACTCCTCAGCTTGCTGCAGGAAAGTCTGCAAGCTACGTTGGCCGCATTCGCCAAGATCAAGCGGTTGATGGAAAACGCGGATTAGCAATGTTTATTACAAACGACAATCTTCGCAAGGGCGCTGCTCTTAACGCTGTGCAATTGGCGGAAATCGTAGCTAAAAAGCGCGGATTTGCGTATTAATAAAGCTAAGTCGCACTCGCGATTGTAGAAAATTTTACGTAAAATATAACTATGTCTATTGCTTCGCAAGAAATACAAAAGCAGCTTGACCGCATTGTTGCCCTTGGCTACCCAGATGTTGCAGATATGAGCGCAGCGGCGTTCCGCGCTTTAGCATTGCCACTTATTCGCGCGCTTGAGCAAAGCGATTTGGGAACAAACATTCTTCTTGTGCCTACTCGCGAGCTGGTTTCGCCAGAATCCTTGATTTCTAGAACTAGCATTGAGAGAATGGCCGGTTTTACAACAATGCCGCCTCGAGATATAGCTAGTTTCTTGCCACAAGATGGTTTTGAGCCTCCAGAAGGGCCATTTTACCTTGCGATTGACCCACATACGGGTACATCGTATTTGAATCGCGAGCCAGATGTTGCTAGAAAGCTTATAGACTCCGACGAGCGCCTTCCTTTGACTTTGGAAGAAGGATTAGCGATCGCGACGCAGCACCCAGATTGGCTTGAAAGCAAAAATGGCTTTAATCTTTTAGGCTCAAAAAGCTCCGATGGAAGAGTTCCAAGTATTTGGATAAGTCAAGGAGCCGCACGTCTTGGCGCTGTTTGGCCAAATTCGAGGCACACTTGGCTTGGAAACGCATATTGCACGGCAAGGCGTGGCGTATCGCTATTCCAATAAATAGAATTAAATATTAACCGAATAAATTAAAATTAAATAATAAATTAAAATTAAGCATTAATAGCGAAAGCATAATTAAGTAGTCAGTAAGAAAGGTGTATTGTGGCGTACATAACTTTTGATCATGTTGTAAAAGAGTACCCATCTGGATCAAGTGTTGTGCGCGCGCTAGATGATGCTAGTTTTACTGCCGAACGCGGAAAGCTCACCGTAATACTAGGGGCTTCGGGTGCAGGTAAAACTACAGCATTGAATATTTTAGGTGGCATGGATACAGCAACAAGCGGTAGTGTAACTGTTGGTGATTTAAATATTACAAAGCTAAATGGCAGCGGATTAGTAAAGTATCGAAGAGAAGATATTGGCTTTGTTTTTCAATTCTATAATCTTGTTCCAAACTTGACTGCATTAGAAAATGTGGAGCTTGCTTCACAAATTTGCTCAGATCATTTTGATCCAGCACAAACGCTTATTGACGTAGGTTTGGAAAAAAGACTTAATAATTTCCCAGCACAACTTTCTGGAGGCGAACAGCAGCGAGTTTCTATTGCACGCGCACTTGCTAAAAAACCTAAGTTGCTTTTATGCGATGAGCCTACGGGTGCGCTAGATTACGAAACTGGAAAAGCTGTTTTGCAATTATTGCAAGATATTTGCCAAAAAGAAGGAATGACGGTTCTTATTATTACACATAATGCTGCTATTGCTCCTATGGCTCATAAGGTTGTGAGATTCCATTCTGGAAAAGTTATAAGCGAAACAGTGCAAGAAAATCCTACGGCAATTGCAGATATTGAGTGGTGATTTGTAGTGAGTATTGAGACTTTAAAATCTAAGAAAATCAAACGCAAAATTGCGATTCGCAATAAGCGCACACACTCTATTTTGCCAATAGTTTTTATTAGCGCTGTAAGAATGTGGATTCACGAATGGCGTCGCTTTTGCATACTAGCAGTTATAGCAATGCTTGGTGTTGCTGTTATGACTGGCATTTATGCAGGATGCAACGATATGCTTCTTGGAGCAGATGACACTTACTCTAAGCTCAAAGCTTACGATTTACAAATCGTTTCCACTCTTGGATTAACTAAAAACGATGTTAAATCAATCAAAAAATTGCCATTTGTTAGTGAAGCAGAGGCAGAAAAGTCTTTTAAAGCTACTGCTCATCCTTCAAATAATGCCGACTCATCTTATGCAATGAACGTTGTGCAATATAATCACGATTCTAAAAAGCTAAATCGAGTACATTTGCTTAGTGGCAATATGCCAACCAATAATCG
This sequence comes from Gardnerella sialicivorans subsp. sialicivorans, assembly GCF_056746795.1. Classification (NCBI taxonomy): domain Bacteria; kingdom Bacillati; phylum Actinomycetota; class Actinomycetes; order Bifidobacteriales; family Bifidobacteriaceae; genus Gardnerella; species Gardnerella sialicivorans. The sequence goes on along the minus strand of NZ_JBWPXA010000004.1, from coordinate 65,476 downwards.
TCAAGCTGTAGTAACTGAGCGATTTTTGCACGATAGTGGGTTGCGCGTTGGTAGCACACTGTTTTTGAGTATGCAACAAAACGCTAATCAAAATAATCAACATAATTCGTCTAATCAACCGAATCAAAATCAAGAATATAAGCTTCTAATCACAGGAAGCGTGCTAGACATAAACGATTTAGACAATCCAAAAGGGTATCAATCAAAAGCTTTCCGCAATTCTGTAGTATCGCGCTACCCTATTTTTACCTCTGCGATTACTGAAAACACAAATAATCTTCCATACACGTCTATTTCTGTGCGCCTAGATGAGACTCAACGAGTTAACGATTTTTCACAAAAGTATCGCGCAATTGTGGCAAATGCTTCAAACCAAATTAAAAATAGCGTGCAAAATGATTGCGAAGAAGCGCGCACAAATCAAGTTATAGAAGACCAAACTAATCAAAAAGTAGATCAAACTATAGCCAACATGCCAATGCTTAAAAACGCTCCCAACTCTGTTTTAGCTAAGGCTCGCACGCAAATTTACGCAAAAATTAAGACAGAAGTGCAAAAGCATGTTCCTCAAGCAAGATGGCATATTTTTGCTCGCATATCAAACGGGAGCTATACTCGCTTGCGTTCTGATGTTGCCTCGATTCAATCTCTTGGATACGCTTTTCCAGTGCTTTTTCTTGTAGTAGCAATGATGATGAGCCTTACATCCATGGCAAGAATGGTAGAAGAAGAGCGAGGGCTAATTGGAACGTACTTAAGCTTAGGGTATGGCCGTTGCGCAGCAATAACAAGACACGCTTTCTTTGCGATTTTTGCATGCTTTATAGGCGGCGGAATAGGCGATATTCTAGGATTCTTAGCAATCCCATCTTTACTACTCAAGATTTTACGCGGATTGTACACAGTTCCTGGAGTTGTTTTGCGATACGACTGGCTTTACGGCTCGCTTTGTGTGCTCGCGTTTGTAATACCAGTTGCAATATGCACAATAATCGTAAGCTGGAGGGAGACAAAGCAAGTTCCAGCGGCATTATTGCGTCCAAAATCTCCAAAAGCTGGAGCCCGCGTGATTCTTGAACGATTACCTTTTATTTGGAATCGTCTAAGCTTCCTAAACAAAGTATCTATAAGAAATCTAGCTCGTTTTAAAAGCAGATTATTTATGACGATTGGCGGCGTAGCTGGTTGCACGGCATTAATCGTATGTGCTTTAGCGTTAAACGATACTGTAGCAACTCTTGGAATACGCCAATATGACGGAATTTACCACTACGATATGATTTCTATTTCCACTCCAGATGCATTCCAAAATATGAAGAAAAGCGTGCAAAAAGATAAATCCAACAATCTTGTTGATGCCGTTTTGCCTGCCTACATTAGCTCTGGAGAAATCGCAAAAAGCAATGCGAATAATGGTAATTCTAACAGCAAATCACATAATAGCAGCGTTGAAGATTCCGAAAGCGTGCAAATCGTAGTTGTTAAAGATTCGGCAGCGTTGTCTAAAATGATTCGCCTCCAAGATGTTAACAATAATTTGCAAAATATTTCGCTTGATGACTCGGGTCTGCTTCTTTCACAAAGCGCATCATCATCGCTGGGCATTTCTAGTGGAGACTACATTACAATAACCAACTCAAGTTTTAAGCGTGCAAAAGTGAAGTCGCGCGCAATCGTGCGTAATCTTATTGGTTCAAACATTTATATGACTTCTCGTTGCTATGAAAGAATATTCGGTTTTAAAAATGGGAAAAATGTTAAGAATAATGCACTAATGATGCGCCTTCGCGGAAACGATGACGCAAAAATGCGTTACGCAGATCAATTTGCAAACAGAAGCGGCATTCTAGCTGTTATGAGCATTACGCGCATGAAACATTCGTTTAGCTTCGATTTAATGAATGCTGTTGTAGCGCTTATAGTAACTTTGGCTGCTGGCTTAGCATTAGCCGTGCTATTCACGTTAGCAAGCACAAATATTTCGGAGCGCTCGCGAGAGATGGCAACGCTAAAAGTTCTTGGATTCTACCGTAGAGAAGTTCACGCTTACGTTCATAAAGAGATGTTTACTCTTACTCTAATCGGCGTGATTGTTGGCTTACCTCTTGGAAGATTGGTTGCAAGTCTACTAACAAACGCATTAAAGATGCCTGCACTGTATTTTGAGGTTGAGGTTTCTCCATTAAGCTATGCGATTGCTGGCTTTGCAACGCTGATTTTTGCTTTGATTGTTCAATGGTCAACTAATCCCGCATTGGATCGCATTGACCCTGTAAGTTCGCTTAAAAGTGTGGAATAATCCTATATGCGTTAAAAATGTTTAACAATAATCCAAATAATCCAAATAATCCAATATTTAAGGGTTCCTATAAAATTGAAAGCTCACGTCTAAAAGAATGGAGTTATAGCAATGAGTGATATTGACCACACAAACAATGGTCACACTAACAAGATGGAGCGCAGCCTTACAAAAAGACATGTGCAATTCATTGCTATAGGTGGAACAATCGGCACTGGCCTATTCTTAGGCTCGGGCAAATCCATTAGTCTTACAGGGCCAAGCATTATGTTTGTGTACATAATTGTTGGCTTAATCATGTTTTTGCTTATGCGTGGCATTGGCGAACTCATGTATAAAGACCCAAACCAGCACACGTTTATTAGCTTTATTACGCGATATTTAGGCAAAGGCTGGGGCGATTTTGCAGGATGGTCGTATTGGATAGTACTTGTGCTTATTGGCATGAGCGAGATTACGGCGGTTAGCACGTATTGCGTTACGTTCTTCCAAACTTTTGGCATAGATGTTAGCAGCTGGAAATGGCTTATAGAAGTAGCGTTTTTGGCTGCTTTAGTGTGCATAAATCTGGTTGCTGTAAAGCTGTTTGGAGAAACAGAGTTTTGGTTCTCAATGATTAAAATCACGCTGATTGTGGCTCTTATTGTAACTGCTGCCGTGATGGTTATTATTGGCTACCATTACCCTGCAACGGAGATTAGTGGCGTTGCAAATCCTGCAGGTCACGCAGGCTTTGATAATATTTTCAACAACTTCTCGCTTATGCCAAATGGATGGCTGGCATTTTTGATGAGCTTCCAAATGGTGTTCTACGCATACCAGCTTATTGAGTTTGTAGGCGTTACAGTTTCGGAAACTAAGAATCCTCGCCAAGTTTTGCCAAAGGCGATTAACGAAATCATTATGCGAATCTTGATTTTCTACGTTGGAGCGCTTGCTTCAATCATGCTGATTGTTCCTTGGCAACAATTTAAAGCTACCGATTCCAAAGGCGTTTATATGTCTCCGTTTATAATGGTTTTCCATTATGCAGGGCTTCATTGGGCTTCGGCGCTTGTGTTCTTTGTTGTTATTACAGCAGCATCTTCTGCTCTTAATTCACTGCTTTATTCTGCAGGAAGGCACATGTATCAAATTGCGTTAGAATCTAATTCTCCTGTTCTTTCGCATTTGCGCAAAGTTTCGCGCACTAAGGTTCCTGCGCGAGCAATTATTTTTTCTGCTGCGCTAATCCTGTTCTCGCCGATTATTAACTCGATTCCTGGAGTGCATGGCGCGTTTATTGTGTTTGCTTCTGCATCTTCGGCAGTAATAATCATGATTTACATTTTGATTATGGTTACGCACAGAAAGTACCGCGCTTCGGCTGATTTTATGCCAGACGGCTTTGTTATGCCGCACTATAAGTTGCTTAATTCGCTAACGATTGCTTTCTTTGCGTTTGTTTACATAACACTGTTTATTAGCGAAGACACTCGCGGATCTGCGATTGGCGGCCTTATTTGGCTCTTGCTTTTTGGAGGCTATTGCGCGTTGCATCAGCGCTGGCAGAATCGCGATTTAGCGGAGGCTTTAGGTAGGTAGTTACGCGATTTATCGGAAGCTTTGTGCAGATAGTTTTTGTGCAGATAGTTACGCGATTTATGCTACGCTTTTTGTGTGCGAATTATTGTTGCGGATTGTAGTGCAAAATACACGGGTAGGCTTAACGCAAGTCTTCCAACAGCTAAGCGCGTTTTGCTTATTAAAGAAGACGGAAGCGTGCTTATTTTTTCGGAGATTGGCTCATACAAGCCGCTAAATTGGATGGTTGCTCCATGCACGATGCGAGTTGAAAAGGATTCTGGCGAATCTGGCGAATCTGAATTAGATAGCGAATCTAATGAATCTAATGAAGAATTAGACAAATCAGATAATGAATCTAATGAAGAATCTAATGAAGAATCTAATGAAGAATCTGTTTTTGCAGACGGAACTGTTCTAAAAATCGCAGCTAAAAAGGGCAACGACATACTTCGCATAGTTTTGCAACACGTTTATAGCGATTCTTCCTACGATTTAGGCGAAGACCCAGGTCTTGTTAAAGACGGCGTGGAAGAGCATTTACAGCATTACTTAGCAGAGCAAATTGAACGCATTGGCAAAGGCGCAAAGCTTGTTCGACGCGAATACCCTACTGCGATTGGCCCAGTAGATATTATGGCTAAGGATTCTAACGGCGTTCACGTTGCTATTGAGATCAAGCGAAATGGCGGCATTGATGGCGTTGAGCAGCTTACGCGATATTGCGAATTGCTAAACCGCGACCCACTTCTTAAACCTGTTCGCGGCATTTTTGCAGCTCAAACGATTAGTCCACAAGCGCGCGTTCTTGCGCAAGACAGAGGATTTACTTGCCTTATTTTGGATTATGACGATATGCGCGGTGCTGATTCAAACGAGCTGCGACTTTTTTAGACATACTCGCGATTCGCGAATCGCTATCCTAGCGCATCCGCGCAGTCATACATCCACACATCCGCGCATTCACACAGTAGCGTCAGGCAGAATGACTGTCATAAGTCGACACATCTCGGTCAAAATGCGTAAGCTCACAGTCAAAATATAGTAGATGACAGTCATATATACGAAAATCACTGTCACGAACGAGAAAAATGACAGTCATAACACTTTTATCACAGTAATGACTGTGTACAAAATATAAAACATTAAAAATATAAAACATTAAAGCACAACTAAAAGTTGCTAAAGAAAAACGCTAAAATAGTGAATATGAGTGCAACAGTAGCGAAGAGATATGTTGAAGCAGCTGGCGGAATAATCTACCGCTTGCGCAAAACTACTAGCAAAGAAAGCAAGCCGAACAGCACAAATCCAAACGAAGATTTCGGTAATGTTGGCAGCGATTCCAACGCTTGCAATCAAGTGTTAAACGAAAACAACATAGAGCTTTGCCTTGTTTACCGCCCAAAATACAACGATTGGAGCTGGCCAAAAGGAAAGAACGAAGCGAATGAATCGCATCGTCATACTGCTGTGCGCGAAGTTGGCGAAGAAACAGGATACGCGGTTACACTGGGGCCGCACATTGCGCAAATCGAATATCCACTCGAAAACGAAGGCAAAAAATCATCCGCAAAAAGCAGCACAAAAAGCGGCTCGCAAAATAACGGTCAGCCAGAAGTAATCAAGCGAATCCACTATTGGATGATGCGCGAAATAAGCGAAAGCGATGCAATAAAGCGGCTTCCAGCATTTGGCCCAATAAAACCAGCGAAGCCTACGGAAATCGGCAATGTTGTTTGGCTTACGCCCGAAGACGCGCGCAAAAAGCTTACGCACGATAGCGATCAACTTGTTTTAGACGCATTCCTTGAGCGAATCAAATCTGGGCAAGCAAATTATAAAACGCTTATTCTTGTGCGTCACGGAAAAGCGGAATCGCGTAAAGCTTGGCAAGGAAGCGAAGCAACTCGCCCAATCACGCCTCTTGGCTCCGCTGCATCCTACGCGCTTGGTCGCGAGCTTGCTTGCTATGCTCCAAACAAAATTGTTTCGTCTCCTTGGAAACGATGCTTGGAAACTGTAGACGCTTTTGCAAAAAACTCTTCAATCAATATAGAAAAAGTGGCGGAGCTTACAGAAGATTTTCACGAGAAAAATCCAAAGTCAACTCTAAACGTGCTAGTAAGTGAAATCAAAAATCTTATAAATGCAACTAGCGATGGCAACACAGCAACAGCAAAATCAGAAACAAAATCAGAAACAACAACGGTTATGTGCCTGCATCGCCCAATTATTGGAACATTTTTTGCGCATTTACGGGATATCTCTAAGCCAAAAGCAAATAAACGCATACTTAGTCAAAAATCCCCATACATGCCTACAGGAAATGCTGTAGTTTTGCATATTATAAGCACCGAAAAAGGCCCTAAAATCGTAAACATAGAAAAGGTTTTGCCAATTGTCTACTAATCTAAATTCAAAATCTGGCTCAATTCACTCGAGTAGATCTGCGTTTATGCCAAGTCCAATCGGCGCAAATCGCCCTAGTAGGCCAGCGCAAATGGATCCAGCTATGCTCGCGCAAATCGAAGGTGGCACCGACCCGCAAATCGTAAACGAAATTAGCCACACTTCCGCAGCCGTTTTGCTAAACCGCGTTCATAAAACGCAAACTCCCGAGATTGTTGAGCGCGTGCTTAACTTGGTAGAAAACGAAGGCATTGAGATTATTGCGGATTTGTGGAGTAAAGCAGAGGCACAATCGCTTCCTGGAATGCTTTGGCGATTGTATTTGCTCCGCACATCACTACGCAAGAATGGCGACTCTTATGCTGCATATTGGCGCATCGGCGAGCCAGAGGCCACTAGCGCATCGGCGATTACTGGAGTTGACGAGTCTCCTACAAAAGAAGATATTGCGCGACTTGCAGACTCGATTCTTTCTGGAGCGTTTACTGGCGATTTTGCTGTTGCGCTATATCGCGCTTCTGTGTTTAGCGCTATTATTTCGCGCGGAATGCGCACATACGCAAAAAAGTTAAGCCAAAATGCGCAAGACTCTAGCAGCAACAACGCGCAAAAAATTGCCAGTATTTTGCACACTTGTGCGAACATGCACGCGCTTTCTTTAGACTTTGCTAGCGGCGCAAAATTGTGGCAGGCAGGCAAGCTTGATTAGATTATTCGCGGCGCGCTGAAATCTAAAAGCATGTATACTCGGGAGTGACGCTGGCTTGTGCTTAAGCCCCGGGCTCCATTTTTTGCCGCTGCGAGCGGCGTTTGCGCCGACAGGCGCTTTCGCAAGTCAGCGTTTTTAAGATGTTTTATATTCTCCAACAATTCACAAAATTCAACCTTCATTAACATTTGTTTATATTTTTCCTAAATAATCACGGCACGCCGCTAGCTTAACGTGCAATGCTTGCACTAATCTAGAAGGTATGGATCTTCATGTTTTACATCATCCGCTGGTGGACCACAAGCTCACCGTTTTGCGAGATAAGAATACACCATCTAATATTTTCCGCGAGTTAGTTTCCGAATTGGTAACTCTCGAAGCATACGAAGCAACACGCAACTTGGAAGTTAGCGATCGCGAGATTGAAACTCCTATTTGCAAGATGACTGGCAAGCATTTGAACCGTCCACGCCCAATGGTTGTGCCAGTTTTGCGCGCTGGCCTCGGCATGCTCGACGGCATGACTCGCCTTCTTCCAACTGCTGAAGTTGGATTCCTTGGCATGAAGCGAGACGAGCAAACGCTCGACATCGTAACTTATGCTAACCGTTTGCCAGAAGATTTGACTGGTCGTCAATGCTTCTTGCTGGACCCAATGCTTGCTACTGGCGGCACTCTTATTGCTGCTACGCACTACTTGGCAGAGCGCGGTGCTAAAGATGTTACTGCTATTAACATTTTGGCAGCGCCAGAAGGCTTGGAGCGCATTGAGAAGGAGATTGATCCTTCTATTGACTTTAAGGTTGTTGTTTGCGCTGTAGATGAGCATTTGAACGACAAAGCTTATATTGTTCCAGGTCTTGGCGACGCTGGCGATCGCTTGTATGGCTTGATTGACTAATAATCACTAGCTAAATCAAACGAAAACTAGAATATAAAGCTAAAATATAAAAACTAGAATCAAAAACTAGAATCTAAAACCACAAAAAGCCTGCTGATTTGCAACACTTTGCAAGTTCAGCAGGCTTTTGCATTAATTGATTGCGCAATATTGCGTCAAATCAGATAATATATCTACTAATACAACTACGCTTTATTCACAGCTCCTTTAGCATATAAAGCCTCTAAAGCATCGCGCAAAGCCCCACTGTAGCTGATTCCAGCTTTTTGCGCCCAAGTGTCAAGCCAAGCTGGAACAGTAACATTTTTACGAACTGCCTGAGAACCGTATTTTGCAGCATAGGAATCCATATCAAGCGCAACCATAGATAACTTTGAATTAGGATTTTCTGTAACAATATCACTAATATCACTAGCTTCTGGAGCAGTCTTGCCACTTTCTAGTTCTGTAAGAACCCATCCGCTTGCTGCATCTTCTGCCATAATCAGAGCCTCTGCAAGATTACTACCGCCAGTTACACACCCTGGCAAATCAGGAACTTCTGCAACAAAACCCCCACTATTATCTTCATATGGAGTAAGAATAACAGGATACGCTAATTTCATCATTTCACCTTTGTTTCACTAATTCCTGCCTGACGCCAGATTGACTTAACAACCGATGGGTTAATATCACCTGGATGTTTAGGTACTGTGACTTTACCTGTTTTAGTTTTATGTACGAATTGACAATGACTTCCACGCTGTGCAAAAAGTATCCAGCCGTCCTTCTTAAGACGTTTTTCAATCTCTTTGTATCTCATAAAAAGATTATACACACTATGCGCATAAAATAAAATAATCAATCAAATTTTTACTAAATCATGCATACGCTATGTTCATTTAGTGAGAGCAGATTTTACCGCGGACGAGTTACTGCCACTTTGCGAGCGCGATCTGCTAATTCGTCCAATTTGGCAAGCTCCGCGCGTTGAGCATCAGTTTGCTTGGGCGAAAATTCGCCGTAACGATTTTGAGCAGCTGTGCGAATTAAAAAGTCAGCCAAACGCGGATTTTTTGGCAAAACCGAACCGTGCATATAAGTGCCAATAACGTTGTACTTGCGCGCGCCTTCCGTGTGATCTTCACCGTTATTTCCGCAATTTTCACCATCAACCGAGCCTAATGGCTGCGTACCACTCTGCAAACTTGTGCGCCCGGAATGGTTCTCGTATCCCACAATATCTCCAAAATCGGCGCTATGCTCAACAAGATTTCCAATCATGCGCACGTCTTGACCAACCGTATGCTCGCCGAGTATGCCTATGCCTTCAAGCCTCTGGCCTTCAATAGTCTCAAAGTATTCTCCAAAAAGCTGGTAAAGCCCGCAAATCATAAGCATTGGAACGCCATCTTTTGCAAGCTCACGAATCGCGTCTGCGCGTGCAAATAAATCATCCGTAACTCTACTTTGACCATGATCTTGGCCGCCGCCACCAAGAATCATATCTACTCGCTTTGGCCAATCATCGCCAACGTTGTACTCGTGAAGCACGGGCTTGTAGCCATACAATTCCGCTCGGCGCATAATCGTAAGCACATTGCCGTAATCTCCGTAAATATTCATGTCTTTTGGGTATAGCGACACAATATCTAGCACGCGATTTGCGTCTTTATTAGTAGCATTCGCTTGACTAATATCATTAACGTCACTCATATTATTCATTACGACTACTTTCTTGCTACTTTCTTGCTACTTTCCGACTCCAACATCTTTAACGCTTGCGATTTGCCCTAATGTAGCTCGCACGCGAAGCATTGCAGTGTATGTGCAATATATGCGTTTTGCGTTTTTAGCATTGCTACTAAAATCACCATTTACAAAGGCTTTAACGTCTTCTTCTAAATCAGTGTTCACATTTCTAGAAGCAACTTTGTCGTATTGCAAACGCAAAGCCATATCCCACGCGCGTGTGCCAGAAACGCAAGCGACTCCAGTGCTGCTAAAGCACGTAAAATCAACGTCCCACAGCCAGCTCATGTCTCGACCGTCCGCGTATTCGTCGCAAATTGCAATCATTGTGTCATGATTTTCAGGCTTACAAGAAGCGAGCGCAAGTCTAAATCCAATAGGATTTTTCACTAGAACAAGCTCAACAGGAGCGCCGTTAACTTCGATTACTTCGCCTCGCCCAAATGCTGGTGTTACGCGAGAAATCGCATCCATAAGCGCATCGTCGTTAAATTTTGCGAACGTTGCATCTTTTTTAGCAGCATCCGCCAAAATAGCACGCACAATCGTAGACGCAGCAGCAGCATTAAAAACGTTATACACGCCTCGCAACTTAACGCTAGTGGTTTCTCTATGACCATCAATCAAAAAATCGGCTTTATTGCCATCAACTTTTGCCAAAACAACATCTGCATGCGGAAGATTGCGCGAATCACTACGCGAATCACTACGCAAATCATCACGCGAATCACTATGCAAATCGTCGTCGGTTGGGAACATGCTTCTTAACGAATCGTCCAAACCAAAATACTTTACTTTGCAAGGCGGCAAAACGTCTTTAGAAAGCGCAGAAATTCGCGGATCTTCGCGGTTTAACACAACTACTCGCTTAGTCGCGTGCGCAACATTACTCAACAATTTAGCTGTAGTGTCAATCTCGCCAAATCTATCTAACTGATCTCGCATAACGTTTAGAAGAAGCGAATAGCGCGGCTTTATTTGATTTACAAGATGCACAGCATAAGCTTCATCAAGCTCTAAAACAGCTATATCCGCATCTAACTTTGTGCCAAAAACAGGCATTTCTTGCACAAGCGACGCCACGACTCCGCGCGTAAAATTCGATCCCGTAGGATTTGTAAACACGCGCAATCCAGCATCTCTGAGCATAGACGCAACCATGCGAGTCGTAGTAGTTTTGCCATTAGTTCCCGAAATTAGCACAACTCCGTAAGGCAAACTCCCAAGCGTTCTAGCTAAAAACCCACGATCTAGTGTTTCTACAACTTTGCCTGGTAAAGCGCTTCCACCGTGGTGCAACGCTCTAGAAACCGCGCGAACCAGCTTTCCTACAGCTGGCATCAAAGCATCAAGCAGCATGGCCATCGTAGCCTCCAACGGCATCATTTCCTTGCGCATACGATTGCGGCTGGTATCCTTGCGGCATGTCTTTAAACTTAGATGTTGCTCCAAGAAAAGCTAGATTAAACGTTTCTGTAGGACCATTGCGATGCTTTGCCATAATAATGTCTGCTTCGCCAGGGCGATCTTCTTTGTTGTAAAAATCAGGCCTGTGCACAAGAAACACAACGTCTGCGTCTTGCTCAATAGATCCCGATTCGCGCAAATCCGAAAGCTGAGGCTTTTTATCGTTTCGCATCTCTGGCCCTCGGTTTAGCTGGCTTAGCGCAACAACTGGCACTTCTAGCTCTTTTGCAAGCAGCTTTAACGCGCGCGAAAACTCGGAAACCTCTTGCTGCCTAGATTCAACTTTCTTTCCAGAAGTCATAAGCTGCAAATAGTCGATTACAACTAGCTTTAAGTCGTTCGTTTGCTTTAGTCGCCTGCATTTTGCGCGAATTTCCATAAGACTCATATTTGGACTATCGTCTATAAAAAGCGGAGCGTCTTTCATTTTTGACCAAAACGCGTTTAGCTTAGTCCACCTATCTGTTGTAATGTCTTCTGCAGTTCCGCGATGCATTGCCGTCATTGGAATATCCGTTTCGGCTGCGATTATTCTTTGAGCAAGCTCCAATTTGTTCATTTCTAGAGAGAACACGATTGTTGTCATATTGTGATGCAACGCTGCAGAACGCGCAAAGTCGATTCCAAGAGTTGACTTTCCCATTGCAGGCCTACCAGCTACGACTACCATTTGCCCTGGCTGCAAGCCTTGCGTCATATCGTCAATATCTCTAAATCCTGTTGGAACGCCTTTTTCAATCTCGTTACTTTGCAACTTGTCTAACTGCTCGAGAGCGTCTTGCACAACTGGGCCAATAGCGGAATAATCCTGATGAACTTTGCCAGAGCTCATCTCGTAAACTTCGGATTGCGCAAGGTTCACAACATCTTCTGCTTGATCTCCCGTAGCTGAATACCCCATTTGCGCAATCTTTGTTCCAGCAGCAATCACGTTTCGCAAAATCGCATTTTTGTGCACAATATCCGCATAATATAGCGCATTCGCGGCTGTAGGAACGCATGCTACAAGGCTATGCAAGTAGTCTGCTCCGCCAATCTTCTCTAGGTTTTCGTCTTTTAGAAGCTCGTTTGCAACTAAAACAACATCTACTGGTTGCGACCCAGAAAACAGGCTTATAATCGCGTCGTAAATTGTTTGATGCTTTGGAATATAAAAGTCTGCTGTTTCTAGGATTTGTGAAACTTCGCCAATAGCATCTTTGCTCATTAGCATTCCGCCCAAAACGGCCATTTCCGCGTCTTCGTCGTGAGGCGGAACCTTGTCAAACAAGCTAACATTAGCGTTAGCGTTGTTTAATCGGTTTGAGTCTTTTCGATTTGACTGCCACATATCATTATCTGCCATAAAATCGAGTATAAACGTCTGCACGGAGCATGCAAACAAAAGTTTATATAAACCAACACAAATCGTAAGTTAAATACTTCACGATTTTACAAATCAACTTAAAAGTCACACTTCACAAGTCACACTTCACAAGTCACACTTCACAAATCACAAATCACAAATCACAAATCAACTTAACAAATCACAAATTTGCACACTTCATCCAATCATCCGTTTTAACTCTAAGCGAATTTCCAAGCGCTCGTCCGCCAATATACACAGCATTAAGAGCAACCCAAAGCGATATTGTTTTAGTAACATCTCCAGCAAAAAGAGCCACATTTGCCACACAAACCGCGCTAATTACAAGAAGATACACAACTGCTGTAATTGAGCACGATTGGGCTAAATATTTGTGATCTCCAGCTCCGATTAACACTCCGTCTAGAGCCCACATAAATCCAGATAGAGGCAAGAAAATTCCAAGAATCGTCATTCCTATTGAAACCAAAAGTTGCACTTCGGCATTTGTGCTAAACAGCGGCGAGCATAACCATCCTGCAAATATCATTAAAATTCCAACAATTACGCTACTTAATGCTCCTACTTGTGCACAAACTTTTGTTATTACATTAGCGCGTTTTAATAAGCCAGCTCCAAGAGCGGAAGCGACTATTGTTTGAGCTGCAATTCCTATAGCGTCTAATATGTTCATAACAAAATTCCAGCAAGAATTTGCAACTTGATATGCCGCTAAAGTGTTTGTTCCAAGTCGCGCAGCAGCTGCAACAGTTGCCACCATGCACGCGCGTAATGCCAATGTGCGTATAAACAGCGGAACGCCACTTCCAGCGCTTTTAAGTATGCTACGCGCTTGTGGACGCAAACGTGCTTTTTCTCGAGCTGCCCAAAAAATCGCTGGTAGCGTTAAAACAATACCCATATACCATTGCGCTATCATTGTTGCTATTCCAGACCCAGCAATGCCAAGGTTCATTCCAAACACAAATAGAATATCTAAAATAGCGTTTAGTACAGCTCCACTTATTGCAGCAAAAAGCGTGATTTTTACTTTACTAAGTCCTCTAAAAATGCCATTTGCAGCGTAAATTAGCAACATTGCAGGCAATCCAGGCATAACAGTTTGAGTGTAAATAATCGCGTTTTTAAGCGTTTCGCCGCTTGCGCCAAAGCTTTGACAAAGCGAGCGCGCAAACACCATTAAAACAAGCGTTAGAACAACCCCAAGCCCAAGAGCAAGCCACAATCCATCCATTCCAACGCTTAGCCCTTGACGATTTTTCCCAGCACCCAATAGTCTCGCGACTTGGCTTGTTGTGTTGTACGCCAAAAACAGGCATAGCCCCGTTGTTGTTAAAAGCACGGTTGAGCCTATTGAAAGCCCTGCAAGTTGCGTTTTGCCTAAATGCCCAACTATTGCAGTGTCTACTAAAACAAACGCTGGCTCTGCAATAAGCTGGCCAAATGTAGGAATAGCTAGAGAAAATATGTGTTTCAGTAGGTCTTTTTTGTTAACATTTTCACTCTGATCGCTCATAATAATGGCCTATTTAACGCCTTTTAATGCCTTTTTGATAATTAAATCGTTTATCTTGAATTATGCAATCGCTATCATAAAACTTTTTGATTTGCAAACCGAATATGATTTCAAAAAAGTTATCCGCAGGATATCCACAAAGTTATCCCCCATTTGTGGATAACTTTTATAGATATGCACAGCAACACGCCTAAAATGTGGATAACTAAAAGTTTTATCCACATTGCGCAATCCGAGTGTGTCACATTTGTGTCTTATCTTCAGCGTCAATCGCAGATTTTTCTTGAGCAATGCCAGAAAAATCGTACGCGCGCTCACCTTGATCCGCTAAATCAACACCCTTACGCTCTTTAGCTTCCGATATTCTCCAACCAAAAAGCTTTTCTAATCCAAACGCAAGCAACGCGCTAACGGCTCCAGAATAAAGAATGGTGATTGCAAGAAGGCATATTTGCGCAATTAGCTGATGCCAATCGCCAGTGGAAAGCAATCCGCTTGCATCCGCAAACAATCCAACAGCTATAATGCCAATAAGCGCAGCAATGCCATTTACGCTTACAACGTGTAGCGCACCATCGTAGCGAGTAAAAGTCTTAGAATGCGTAGCAAGGCATGTAACAACGCCAACAATCGCACCCAGTATAACCGCCCACAAAGGCGCTATAACGTCTGCAGCGGCGGCACTAGCAGCCAAACCAGCCATTATTCCACTAGCTGCTCCAACGGCGCTAAAACATCCCGAGCGCAAGCGTTCCGTAACGCCCCAAGCAAGCATAGACGCAGACGCTGTAATAGTTGAGCTAACCCATGCATATCCAGCAACTCCTGGAAGACCTACAGAAGATCCAATCATTAAGCCAAGCCATCCAAACCAAATGATGAAAATTCCAAGAACAACAAATGGAACATTGTGCGGAGCTCGTGCAGAAACATTGGAAAAATGGCCATTAACCGCAAGCTCGCTAGCGTTTTCTAAAGAAGAATCGCCCTTAGCTTTAGAATCATCGCTAGAAGCAGCAGAATCATTGGTCTTATTAGACTTTGCTACTTCCATCAAAAGCGCGCGAACTAAATTGCCCTTGTGTTCCGAATTTGCACCACCCAAAGACGCAAAAGACTTGGTATGCAAAACAAAATTCTTAAGAGGAAAATGAGCATGACCGCCAATAATAAGAACAATTGCTAAAGCAGAAACAGCCGCAGCTACATGCAGCAAAGATCCGCCTGCAAAATCGTGAATCTGAATTCCAAGAGCCTGAGATATAGCGCCATTAGGAGAAAGCAGACCGCCTCCGCAAACCATGTGCGCAAGAGGCGCAAACACAAGAGTTACCCAAACAGCTACGAATATTAGCCAAATCGCGTAGCGCACACGACCAGCAAGCGCACCAGTTATAAGAGCCACAGCAACAACCGCGCACGCAAGTCTAAATGCCGCTGGAATTCCGCCAGCAAGACCAGTGTTTGCATCCATCGAAGTAAAAATGCCGTGATCTGCCACCATCGAATCGCGTAGCAGCAATCCGCTTACAGGGTCGCCAACAACACCGCCAATCATGTCTTTTCCAGCAAAGGCCATTGACCAGCCCCAAAGAGTCCAAACTATAGTTGTTACCGCAATTGCACCAGCGGAAAGCATCATCATATTAACCATTGATGTTGCGCGCTCGCGGCCACCATAAAACAGTGCGATTCCTGGCGTAATTATAAACACTAATGCGGCAGCCAGTAACGCCCATTGCGGATCCATTGCGGTCATTTTTCACCTCACAAACACAACCATCGGTGGTTGCAACTTATATTCTAATCAGCTCACGCCAAAATGCCATCTACAAAGCTTTTTGGATCAAACGGCGCAAGATCGTCTGGACCTTCCCCTAATCCAACAAGCTTTACAGGTACTCCAAGCTCGCGTTGAACAGAAATCACAATTCCACCCTTTGCGGAGCCGTCTAACTTTGTTAACACAACGCCCGTAATTCCAATAGCTTGCGCAAAAACTTTTGCTTGAGCCATTCCATTTTGGCCAGTTGTAGCATCAAGTACTAAAAGCACTTCGTCTACGGGAACAGTTTTCTCGATTACGCGGCGAATTTTGCCAAGCTCTTCCATAAGATTTGCCTTATTTTGCAACCTTCCAGCCGTGTCTACAATCAAAACGTCTGCGTTTTCTTCTTTGGCAGCTGTAGCACCATCAAAAGCCACGGAAGCAGGATCTGCTCCATCTTTTTGACTACGAACAACTTTAACACCTGCAGCATTTGCCCAAGTTTCAAGCTGATCTGCAGCAGCCGCGCGGAAAGTATCGGCAGCAGCAAGAATTACAGAACGATTTTTAGAAACCATTAGTCGCGCAAGCTTGCCAGCAGTAGTGGTTTTTCCAGTGCCATTTACGCCAACCATCATGATTACGCTTGGCTTATTTGCATCTTGCAAATCTGCTTTTAGACTTCTATCTGCTTTGACTCCAACAACATCCAGCAGTTTTGCGCGCAATGTTTCGCGAACCTCTTGCGAGCTGGCAGCATCAGAAATCCTGGCGTCTTTTTTAAGCGACTCAACTAATTCTTCGCTTGCTTGAGCGCCAACATCTGCCATTAAAAGCGTGTCTTCTACATCTTGCCAGTCATCTTCACTAAGATTATCTTTGCTTAAAATGTTAAAAAGCGCGCGTCCAAAAGGATTTTGACTATTCGCAAGCTTGCCTCTAAGCCTAGCCATCCTAGATGTTGCATTTTCTGGTAATTGTGCGCTAAAATCGCCATTATTTTCAGCGCTACTAGACAATGGGTCTTCTTTGCTAGTAGGTATTATTGGGCCATTCGATTTTCCAATAATTCGCAAAACAACAGCTACCGCCACTAAAGCAACAGCTAAAATAACTGCGCCAACAGTAAACCATATAATCAAATTTAAGTCCATAACCATGTTCATATAATAAGCCTATGAAATTAAAGGGACACATTAAAGGGAATTTGCTCAAATTTTAGTTAAAATTGTTGATTATTCGCAAAAATTACACAAATATTAGTGTTCTAATACAATGATTTTACAGACCATTATGAGTGCAAATTTATGCTACATTTGCAAGCCACTTTAATGGCCACTTTACAATCAAACTGAATTGGGGTAATAGTTTATGGAAAATCTGCCATTAGTCAATGTTTACGGAGCCGATTGGTGTGGCGATTGCATTCGCGCAAAGTCCGCTCTTAACCAGTTTAATGTTGCTTTTACTTGGCACAATATTGAGTCCGAAGACGGAGCTGCTCAAAAAGCTGTTGAGATTAGCGGTCAAAAGCATATTCCTGTTGTGACTTTTAGTGACGGCAGCTTTATGGTTGAGCCATCCGCAAGCCAAATCAAAGATAAGCTTATACAACTAGGACAACTTGTAAATTAACACGCCAACATAGGAGAAGTTGGATTAGTCTGCAAAATGTAGTACACTAGACATTTGTTGCCCCTTTAGCTCAATTGGCAGAGCAGAGTCCTTTTAAGTCTTGGGTTGTGGGTTCGAGTCCCACAGGGGGCACTTTTTTATACCCTTTTATTGCACTTTTATGCGTTTTTGGCCGCTTGCATGCGCAAATAACACAAAAATCACACACAGAGACCAAACACGAGCGCACAAAAATCAGCTTGCCCAAACACTTGCGTCTTGATCGTACTCGTCGTCGCTGCTCACTGCAGGCGCAGGCGTAGAATATGTGTACTCGTCGTCTACAACGCCAGAATCCGCATCCGCATTAATCGCAGCCAAAACGCGCTTATCCATCTTGTATTGTGGCAAAACGTCCTTAATATAGCTTGTTACAGCGTCTTGCATAGAAACGTCGTGCCCAACGCGCTCTGCCATAAACCAACGATGATCCAAAACTTCGTGGAAGAACTGCGCTGGCTGAATTTGCGATCTAAACTCAGGCGGAATCATGCGAACTGTAGGCTCAAACACTTCGCGCATCCAGTCTGTAGCAACAATCTCCAGCTCTTCGCCTTGACGCCATGTAGAAGTGCGATACGCGTCTAAATCGTTAAGAAGCCTGCGAGCTTGATTTTCTTGCACATCTAAGCCAGTTAAGCGCAAAAGCTTTCTAGAAGCATATCCAGCATCCACAACTCGCGGTCTAACCAAAACTCTTCGCCCATCTTCGGAAGTCTTCATCTCAAGCTCGTCTACATCGAATCCAAGCTCATTAAGGCGATTCACGCGGCGCTCAATACGCCACATCTCGTCTGGACTAAACTTATCTACGTCTGTAAGCGTGCTCCAAAGCGAATGGTATCTGTCTACAAGCCTATTTCCAATGCTAATTTCGTCAACTTCTCCAGGCAAAAGCTGGCCAGAACTCAAATCCATTAATTCGCCGATTATATTTGTGCGAGCTAAGTCAATATCATATTCTCGCTGACCTTCGGTAAGACTTCCGTGCAAATCGCCAGTTTCCGCGTCCACCAAAAACGCCGTAAACGCGTCTGCATCTCGCAAAAACAGAACGTTAGAAAGCGAAACATCTCCCCAATAGAATCCCGAAAGATGCAAACGAACCATAAGCACAGCA
Organism: Gardnerella sialicivorans subsp. sialicivorans; assembly: GCF_056746795.1. Taxonomy (NCBI): domain Bacteria; kingdom Bacillati; phylum Actinomycetota; class Actinomycetes; order Bifidobacteriales; family Bifidobacteriaceae; genus Gardnerella; species Gardnerella sialicivorans. The sequence continues at coordinate 46,950 of NZ_JBWPXA010000004.1, read as the reverse complement.
AGCGCATCAATTAGACGCTCCGCAGTATCTGGGCGCAAAGTTCTAGCAAATAGCGCACGGTACGGCAAAGAGAATTTAAGATGACGAGTAACAAGCATTGCTTCAAGTGGCTCGCCATTCTTATCTTTTCTACCAGCAACAACCGCTATAGGTTTAACTGTTGGAAGTTCCAGCTTGCGCAAGCGTCTTAAAAGCTCATATTCGCGTTCCGCTACTTGACGAGTGATCTCCTTCATTGCGTACACTTCGTCGCCTACGTGCACAAAACGCACAACGTGCCTAGATATGCCTCGAGGAAGGTTAACAAAAAGATTTGTAGGCCATTGAGAAAGCGGCAGCTCCCAAGGAAGCATAAACATTTGAGGATTAGAGCTTGCAGCAGTAATCTTCAACGCTGGCGGTTCCGCAGAAGACACAGTCTCGCTAAGCGCAGAAACCGATGTTGCTTGCGCAGCACGCGGATCCATTGAAGGAGTATCGTTCCATTCCATAAAATCTAGTCTACCCGTAAAGATGAACGCTAATAACCAAATGTGAATAAATGCAAATATAGCTACAAACTAAAATAAGCTAAATCATGCGAAAACGGGGCTCGCCTAGCGAACCCCGCCATACCCTTATACAGAAATCTCGGGCACTTAAAGCAAAAGCAAGTGCCCAAGAAAACGCTAGTTCAAACGCAACTCTGTAGAAGGTGCAAACAGGTGCATCTTGGATGGATCAATCTTAATCTTTACAACGTCACCAACCTTTGGAAGCGCACGTGGGTTCACGCGAATCGTTGTGAGCTTGTTCTGATCGCTCATCATTGTAGATGCTTCTTCTGGAGATCCATCGGTGATGATGTTTCCGTAGATGTAACCGTCGGAGCCAAGATCTTCCACGTTTACAACCTTTAAGGAGAAGGCGTTTGGGTCGTCGGAAGTTGCCAAGCTTGCATCTTCTGGACGGAAGCCAACAATAATCTGACCCTTATCTTCTTCCGTAAGCTTATCAACAGCTTCTGCTGGAAGAGTGATGGAATCTTCGCCAATTTGAGCCTTGCCATCAACCACTGGATGCTGGTTAATGTTCATAGATGGGGAACCAATGAAGCCTGCAACAAACACGTTTGCTGGTCGATCGTAAAGCTCGGTTGGAGCGCCAACCTGCTGCAAAACGCCAAGCTTAATAACAGCAATGCGGTCACCCATTGTCAAAGCTTCAGTCTGATCGTGAGTCACGTAAAGGGTAGTGACGCCGAGCTGACGCTGCAATGCTGCAATCTGTGTACGAGTCTGTACGCGAAGCTTTGCATCAAGGTTAGAAAGAGGCTCATCCATAAGGAAGACTTTTGGTTCACGAACAATTGCGCGACCCATTGCAACGCGCTGACGCTGACCACCAGACAAAGCCTTTGGTTTACGATCCAAGTACTCAGTCAAATCCAAAACTTCAGCAGCTTTTTCAACGCGCTTGCGGATTTCTTCCTTGTTTACGCCCGCAATCTTAAGAGCAAAGCCCATGTTGTCTGCAACAGTCATATGTGGATACAATGCGTAGTTCTGGAACACCATTGCAATATCGCGATCTTTTGGCTGCATTGTAGTAACGTCTTGACCACCAATAAGAATGCGACCTTTGTTAACCTCTTCCAAACCAGCCAACATTCGCAGCGTTGTGGACTTACCGCAGCCAGATGGACCAACGAGTACAAGGAACTCGCCATCCTTAATAGTCATGTTTAAATCATCAACCGATGGCTTATCGTTGCCTGGGTAGATTCGAGTTACATGATCAAATACAACTTCTGCCATGATATTTTCCTTTCATCGGCAGGTACGTGCCGAACGATCCGTTGTGAAGGGTGTGCACTCAAGACCCCAAGTCCTACATCGGCGGCGTCAATCGTCCACATTTACTTACATGGTTCATTGAAGGTTCTCTTCGTTGAGCCATGATTTAATATATCATGTTTATTCAGTAAAAACAGCAAAATTACAGTATTTTCTAACACTTCGGCGTGTCGAGTATAAAAATCACGTATAAACAAAGGCTCATAAACGCGATTACTTTTACAGTAAATATCTAAACATTTGTTTATAAAATAGCGTGTTTAGTGTTAAAAAACAAATTGGCATAGCTGCACACTAACATAATGAATTATGGAAGATGTGAGCATGTTTGACTTGCGCTCTGGCCAAAATGTTGGCGGATACACGCTTATTGAGCGACTGGGCGGAGGCGCTATGGGCTCCGTTTGGCGAGTACAAGACGACGGTGGCCATTTTTACGCAATGAAGATTTTGCGCGCATCGATGCTAGAAAACGAAGATGATAGTTTGGAGTCTGCCGAAGTTAGCAATCCGCAAGAGCAAGCGAGACTTAGACTTAGGCGCGAGGCTCTAGCTTTGCAAAAAATACACCACGAAGGCGTGTGCTCAATAGTAGACATGGAGCTTGATGCTTCAATCGCTTTTATAGTCACAGAGCTTATTGACGGCCACAATCTTAAAGAAGACGTTGCAATTAATGGCCCATACTTTGGTGGCGATTTAGAACGACTTGCGCACAAACTAATCGATGCCGTAAAAGCTGTTCATAGTGCTGGCATAATTCACCGAGATATTAAGCCTACAAACATAATGATTTCCACTACAGGCCCCGTTTTAGTTGATTTTGGAATATCTATGGGACAGGGCGAATCGCATGTTACGCGAACTGGCCTTGTAATGGGAACACCAGGATTTATTGCTCCAGAAATCATTGAAGGTGGAGAATCGAGCGAACTTACAGATTGGTGGAGCGTAGCTGCCGTTCTAGCTTTTGCAGCAACAGGAAAGCCTGTTTTTGGAACCAAGCCAATAATGGCAGTTTTAGAAAGAGCAGCATCTGGGAACGCAAATCTTAATGGCCTTCCAATAAGAACGATGCAAGCGTTCAAAAGCGCATTAAATCCTAAAAAAAGCGAGCGATGCACTCCAGAACAGCTTGAAAACGCAATTTTCCAAGATGCCATGAACCCTACAGACTGGCAGGATTCAAACTACCCTTTTGAGAACAGCTTTAGTGGAGAAACCGTACCCAATAATGCCAAAACTCACGATTTTAACACTACTTTTCAAACAAGAAAGCTTCCAGAAAACCCTAGAAAAATGTGGGTTTCTAAGAATGTTGACAATACAACTTTGTTACACTCTACAGAATCGGATTTAATAGACCCCGAGCCAACATCTTTACTAGACGCCACTAGCACATCTATTACCAAAGTCTACGCGCACAACCCAGAACAAGTTGCAGAGACGAAACAAATTACAGAGCCAGAACAAATCACAAATTCAGAACAAGCAACCAAAATTGCTGAGCCGCCTGAGTTAGATGAAAATCCGCATCCAAACGTAAATAAATACTTATTTCGTGGGCGAGTGGTGTTGGCTATATTCCTTACTCTTGCAAGCTTACTAGCTGCGATTTCTCCAATAGATGCGCTTGCAGCAAATGCTATTTTTATGCTAATCACAGCAACAATCGGGTACAATGTTTGCTCAAGTGTACGCAGAAAACGCGCTAACGAATCCGTTGGCGGAAAAGACATATTTATAAGAGTTGCTAGTATACCTTGGCATTTTATTAAAGCAATCGCATACTCGATTAAAAAAGTCCTAACTCTTGCAATAGCAGGCATTATTGGAGCATATGTGTATCCAATTTTAATCCACGCATCTAGCCAATTAGTCAAAGTTCAAGTTTGGTCAATTAGCTTATTTTTGCCAACATACGCTCCAGATATTTGTTCGCCAACTTCAATTGGATACATTATTGGATTTATTGCAGGATGGATTATTTCTTTTATATTAGGTAAAACTAAAATATTCGCCGTTGGAGCAGGGGCCATTTGCGGAGCGGGAAAATCGCAAGCAACCGACGGCAATTAAGCCCGTTGATACCGTAATCTAAACTATTCCTTTAGATTAATTTACTTATGTATGTTATTTGCAAGATCAGGGGAAGGATAAGCATGCCTAATACTAGCAAAAGCGCGCAAAATCAACCGAATCAGGACCTTCGCGCTAGCAAAGCTAAAGAGTTAAGGCAACAGACAATTGTTGGAATTATTGTTGTTGCTATTTTAATTGGCATGATTGCAGCAATAGGAATTACAGCACTTAACGCTACCAACGCGCAAAATCAAAAGAACGCCGAACAAGCTCAACAAGCAAGACGAGCTGTTAAAAAGCTTACGGCTAGCCAAAAGCCTAAGTACGCAAACGAGCAAGGCGGAATTTTAATTAGTAAAAGCGGCTATAACACAGCGGAACCAAACGCCCCGACTATAGCTGTTTATGCCGATCCTCTGTGCCCAGGATGCGGTAATTTTAACCGCGATTCCGATCAAATGCTTATTGCAATGATGAAGGCTGGCCAAATCAACCTTGAGATTCACCCAATGTCGTTCTTGGATCGAATTTCTAGCGACCACTATTCAACACGCGTAACTGGCGCAATCGCATACATTTCTTCTAACGACGACAATCCTTTGCACTTACTTCAATTTATTAACAACATTTTTGCCGAAGACTTCCAGCCAGAAGAAGGCGATGCCTACAAGCCAGTTAGCAACAAAAAGCTGATTGAGCAAGCTATAAACGCTGGCGTTAGCGAAGAAGTGGCAAACAAAGCATTCAATAGGAATTATCTTGATTGGCAAAACGCCATTAATGCCGACACTCCAAATCGCAAGGCTTTGTGGAATGTTAGCGGATCAAATAAGGGAGCTATGACAACACCAACAACCACTATCAACGGAAAGTTGCTAGATATGGTTGCTGTTAGTAAGAATAAGCTTAGTACTCCAGATGCAATTCTTAAATCTATTGGATTAGACAAGTCTAAGGTTGGTGTTGATGGTGTTATGCCAAAAGTAACAGATAAAGATCAGCCAAATCCTATTGACTAAAAATCATGTTTGCTAGGCATTTATTGAGCATTGACCAAACATTTACTAAACATTGACCAAACATTGATTAGCGTGTTAGCGCCGAAGAGTTGCACTTGGCAGCGGGTGCTGATACACTAATCAATGTTTTGCGCACAAAGATTTCGATTAGCGTGCAAGAACTCGCCTCCTTAGCTCAGATGGCCAGAGCGGCCGCCTTGTAAGCGGCAGGTCGCCGGTTCGATCCCGGCAGGAGGCTCCATTTTATAGGGCATTTTGCAGAGTAAAAGCAAAGTAAAAGCAGAGTAAAAGCATAGTAAAAAATAGTCTGAATTATAAAAATCCACTTGTATGCATATTATGAGTCATAAGCATGTAAAAGTTTTTAGTAAATTTACAATAACAATAATAAGATAATAAATTATAAATAGATTTATTTTATGATGAATCGTAAAGCTTACAAAAACACTTTATGCTGATTACTTCGCTTGAGTAAGCACTCGGGAACCTTCCCCCAACTCAGGGTTTCCGAGCAAGAGGATGGAGCGTCCCCCAACCAGCTCCTCCTCGTGGGGGCAGGACAAATCCCCTTCTCTCCTGCCCCCTTTTATCTTTTATAGTTTTATAATTTTATAGTTTTATAATTTAAGACTGATTCTTCTTAACGCATTTTTAATAAGTTGGATTCATATGCTTATAGTCTTATTTTTGGCTGATTGTAATCATTGCTATAATTAAAATTCAGTTTTGCATTGAAAGTGAGGTTGAATGGCACGCAGATGGACGCCTCAGCGGTTTGTAATAATGAGAAGACTACGCGTTTTTATATGCGTTCTAGCTCTTGTTATTTCTAGCACTGGGATTTTTGCACTTTCTGCGCGTAAATCTATTGCTTTAATCATAAATGGCAAAACTAAAGTAGTAACAACTTATGCATCTACTACACAAAGACTTCTACAAGAACAAAAAGTACCAGTTAAAACACACGACCAGGTTATTAGTACTTCGGGAGACATATTAGCAGATCACGCAACTGTTACCGTTAGAAGCGCTTATCAAACATCCATTACAGTAGACGGTGTAACAATACCATTTTGGACCGTTGCAACAAGCATTGACCAATTAATCGGATTCTTCCAAGCAAACGCAGATCATGCTGCAAAAATAACTGTTAATTTGCAAAACATCTACAACAAGCTTACGGGCGGATTGTCAATTAACAAAAAAGGACCAGTCACAGTTATTTGCGATAACAAAACAAGAGTTGTTCCAGATGGAACTCTGCCAGCAAGCTCCATTCTTGATTCTTTAGGAATAGTCTTAGGAAAAGAAGACCAAGTAACTGTTAGCGAAGAAAACGGAAAAACCTTGCTTCGCATTCTTAGAGTAACGCATGGAAAAGAATCTAGAAACGTTGTTATTCCATTTAGCACTGTAAACGTAAACGACCCAAGTCTTGCAATAGGAGCTAGTGTTATTAAACAAGCTGGCGTAAATGGCGAGCGCATAGATTTATATAACGTGACTTATGTAGACGGCAAAGCTCAAAATGCAACTCTAATAAAGCAGTCAATTGTTAAGCCATCAATTGATCAAATTGTTGCAATTGGCGCAAAATCTACTCCTAAAACTCAAAACGAATCTAAGCCAAGCAAACGAATCAATAAACAAGAAACCAAGAAACCAAATAATCAAACTCAATCACAAAAAACTAATACGCATCAACAAAATACGCAAAACCAAAGCACACAACAGAGCACACAAAATCAAAATACTCAAAGCCAAAATGCTCAAAATCAAAATACTCAACAAAACAATAACAACAATCAGCAAAATTCTAAGCAAACTGTTGAAAACTCACAAGCTATAACACCCACGCCAACTCCTGCACCTGCACCCGCGCCTGCAGATAACCCAAACGGCATGGTTCATGCAACACCAGAACAAGCAAAACTCTATGCTCAAGCAGCATGCGCACAACTTGGTTGGACTGGCGCAATGTGGGAAGATCTTGTTAAATTGTGGACAAAAGAATCGCATTGGCGTTGGAATGCAGAAAATAAAAGCTCTGGCGCGTACGGAATTCCGCAATCACTTCCAGCAAACAAAATGGCGAGCGCGGGAGCAAACTGGCACGAAGATGCGTCAATACAAATAACGTGGGGTCTTAGTTACATTAGAAGTAAATATGGAAATCCTAGCGAAGCCTGGAAGTATTCACAAAAAATTGGATGGTATTAAAGTTTGGATGGTACTAAATTGACGAAAGATAATATTGAAAATCAAGAAGGCAGCCTTCTTGGAGCAGCCGATATTCGCGCAATTGCAGCACAAGAGGGCATTACGCCTACAAAAAAGTTTGGTCAAAATTTTGTTATTGACCCAGGAACAGTTAAAAAAATCGTTGCCGCGTCAAAAATTAATTCAAACGATTTTGTTATGGAAGTAGGCCCTGGTCTTGGCTCGCTTACACTTGCGATTCTTCAAACGGGCGCAAATCTTACTGCTGTAGAAATAGACCCACCTCTTGCTAAACGTTTGCCAAAAACTGTTAAAGAGTTTATGCCTAACGCTTTAGAACGATTTAATGTGATTCTTAAAGACGCGTTAGAAGTAAATGTTCAAGACGTTCCCGATTTAGCAAGAGCGGCGCATTTTACACTTGTTGCAAATCTTCCATACAACGTTGCAACACCGATTATTCTTACTCTTCTAGAAAAATTCGATAATCTTACAAGCTTTCTTGTAATGGTTCAAAAAGAAGTTGCAGATCGCTTATGTGCGCAGCCTGGCAATAAAACATATGGCACTCCAAGCGTAAAGTTGGCGTGGTACGGCACTGCTCAAAAAGCGGGTTTGATTGGCAGAAACGTATTTTGGCCTGCTCCAAATGTTGACTCCGCGCTAGTGTATTTTAAGAGAAACGATAATCCAAAAGGCAGCGAGCAAGAAAAAGAAAAAGTGTTTAAGATTATTGATGCAGCATTCCAACAGCGAAGAAAAACGCTAAATGCAGCACTAAAGAGCATTGTTCCTAAAGAAGCCTACGAACTTTCTAAGATTGATTCAACAAGACGAGGCGAAACTTTAACTTGCGACGAATTTTTAGCTCTGTCCAAAGCTTTTAACAGTTAAAGTACGCTGATAAACGCCGTCATGCATAGTAAGTAAAATAGCTAACACTTATGCATACGCATACGCACGCACAATGCGCACAATACAAGCACACAGTACAGATCGGAAGTTAGCATGACGCAGTTTTACGACGAGCGACTAGCCCGAAGAGAGTTCATGTATCAAAGAAAACGATTTGTGCTATCGTCTGTTGCAATCGGAGTTGCAATTGCATTTGTTCTAGCTCTTATTGTGCAATCTCATCTTTTTGGAATTGGTGCTCCTAGAACTCCAGAAGTCGACCCAAACTATGGCGTAGAAGCGCCTTGTGCTGTAAAAAACAAAGACGAAAATAAAGCGTCTTATATAGATAATCGTGCTGTTTCTATACGCGTTCTAAATGGAACAAAATTCCGCGGATTCGCGCGAGCTGTTGGAGAAGGCCTTAGAAATCGCGGTTTTAACTTAATCGAAGTTGGAAATAGCGAAACACGCGTTAAGCGCACAACAATTTATTTTGGAAAACAGTCGATTAACGAAGCTTATACACTAGTTGCCAATTTTAAGGACGCTATTTTGCGCATGGACGACCGTCAAGATAAGCTTATTGACGTTGTTTTAGGAGCAACTTTTAGCAATCTTCGTCCTAAAACCGACGTTCCTGCTGCTGGAGCTACGATTAACGATATTAGAGGCTGCGCAGCGTATAACACAATTAAGAATCTTCCAAAAGCTTCAAACCACAAGCCTATTCAGTAGAATTCTCGCTTTATTCTAACTTGTATTGGCGCGTGTATCTGAGCTTTGCGTGATTCGCTTTATTCAGATTGACTTTCGTACCACTTTTTAAGCTCGTCAACAGCAACACTGTGCTCTACAGGACCATTATCTAGTCTGTATTCCAACATGTGCTTATATGCTTTTCCAACAATAGGGCCAGGCTCCAAGCCAAGAATATTCATGATTTCATTGCCATCCAAGTCTGGGCGAATCGCGTTAAAATCTTCTTGCTTTTTTAATTCGCGTACGCGATCTTCCATCTCGTCCATCGCATGCTCAAACATAAGCGACTTGCGCTTGTTTTGGGTAGTAGCGTCTGCGCGAGTTAAGCGATTTAGCCGCTCGTATAAGTGACCAGAATCCTTAACGTACCTTCTAACTGCAGAATCCGTCCAAGGCTCGTCTACGTAGCCGTGGAATCGCAAATGCAAATTCACAAGCTCGCTTACATCGTCAATAATATGATGGTCAAAATGCAAAGCCTTCATACGCTTTCTAGTCATTTTAGCTCCAACAACATCATGATGATGGAAGCTGACTTTTCCGCCGTCTTCAAACTTTCTAGTACGCGGCTTGCCAATATCGTGCAAAAGAGCCGCAAGTCGCAAAGTTAAATCAGGCCCAGGAACAGCACCTTCGTCATCTGTTTCAAGCGCTATTGCGCGCTCAAGAACCATCATTGTGTGCTCGAAAACATCCTTATGCCTGTGATGCTCATCAATTTCTAAGCGCAAAGCAGGAATTTCTGGCAAAACTCTATCCGCAATACCCGAATCAACCATTGCTTCAATTCCAGCGCGCGGATTTGCCGAAAGAAGCATCTTTGTTATTTCGTCGCGAACGCGCTCCGCAGAAACAATATCTAATCTAGAAACCATGCTCAAAATGGCCTCAGCTGTGCTTGCTTCAATGCTAAATCCAAGTTGAGCAACAAAGCGAACAGCACGCATCATTCTTAAAGGATCGTCGTCAAAAGACTGACGTGGATCTACTGGAGTGCGCAAAATACCTTTAGATAAGTCACTTGCTCCACCAAATGGGTCCACAAATTCTAGACTTGGCACGCGCAAAGCCATTGCGTTTACTGTAAAATCGCGCCTAGAAAGATCACCTTCCAAAGTATCGCCATATTTTACTTCTGGCTTTCTGGAATCTGGATTATAAGCATCGCATCTATAAGTTGTTATCTCTACTTTTACTTCGGTTCCGTCTTTTCTGCGCTTCAAAGCACCAAGCGTGCCAAACTTTCGACCCATATCCCAAAAACCATCATGACTCCAAGACCTAAGAAGTGGCTCAAATTCTTCTGGCTTAGCGGATGTGCAAAAGTCAAGATCGTGCGAAACTCTATGCAAAAGCATGTCTCGCACGGGGCCGCCAACAAGCGCCAACTCGTAATTGTGATCGGCAAATAATTTACCCAACTCTATGGCTTCTGGCCAAACTTCAAAGTTCACAGACACGCTTAAAAACACCCTTTCAGCAAAAATCAAACTATATTCCAGCATACCGTTACCCCAATGCACAGCGGATTGAGTAAGGTGGAGTGTATGGTTACCCCAAAAGACTTAAGACGCATGCTCGCCAGAGCCTCGGATAGCCATACCCAAAACACTCCAAGCATTCAAGTCACTCCTCTTGATGTTGCTAGAATGAAAAGCAAAATTCAGCCGCAACAAGCAGAGGAAGAGGAGTCGATTTTTGTTGATATTTCGGGCTTTTCGGGCAGTTACACTGTTGAAAACATTCATGTTAATATAACGGAATCCAGGCAGCAAATATCTTCTATTAATGCTCCTTCTCCTGCATTAATGCCTCAAAGAAGAGTTAATGACGGTCCTAAAACTTTTGCTTCTCTAGACGCACAGGATTTGCCTATTGTTCGAGAATATTCCGCTGGAGGATTAGTTTTTGACTCTCTTGGGCGTGTCGCGGTTATAGCTCGACATTCGCGAAGTGGTCACATGGAATGGTGCTTGCCAAAAGGCCATATTGAAAAAGGCGAAACACCGCAACAAACAGCAGTTAGGGAGATTCGCGAAGAAACGGGGATTCTTGGCGAAGTTGTTGATTCAATTGCAACTATCGACTACTGGTTTACTGGAACAAGCCAGCGTGTACATAAACTTGTTCACCACTTTGCGCTTAAGTATGTTAGCGGCGAATTATCTGTTCTTGGAGACCCAGATCACGAAGCAGAAGACGCGATTTGGGTTGATTTTAAGAATCTTAACGATATTTTGAGCTACCCAAACGAACGAAAAATAGCATGGATGTATGCTAAGAAGGCGAATAGGCGGCAAAACCGTGATTAACGTTACTAATGTGATTAATGTGATTGATTTTTCAAAAAACCAGTTGCGTAAGTCGCAAAAAAATGCGTTTTTAAGACTTTGCGTAACCACAGTTCTAATGGCACTCTTGCTTGCGACTTTCCCATTTTTCTTCGCACCAAAAGTCGCGTATGCTAATCAGTCATCCTTAATTTCCTACTCTTTGTATAACACAAAATCCAAAGGAATCTCACTAAAAATCGTAAAGTCAACTTCGATTCTTACAGATAAAAGCGGATACCACATTAGTCTTCTGCTTAAAAATAACAGTTCTAAAAATTTTCCAGAAGGCAAAATTCAAGTCACTTTTAACCCTTGGTACACTTTTATGTCTAGAACCGACTTACAAAAATGGAGCCAATCCGAGTCTAGGATTCCAACTCCTCAGCTAATAGGAGAAGTTAGTGTTCCAGCGCTTGCAAGCGGAAAATCCTATAGTGCGCAAATCGACGTTGATGCAAACAGTCAAAATCTTTCAAACATTATTTATTGGGGTCCAAAACCTGTTTCTATAACGTATTCTTCTTTAGATTTTAAGCATTATTATTCTGTTGAATCGTTTGTAACTAGAGCAAATATTGGCATTAAAAACATTCAAACTCCGCCAATTAATGTGACTTTACTAATGCCAATAATCGCAAAATCTTCCGATTGGCGTTACAACATTAGCAAGCACAATATTTCTCCTTCTATTAGCGCCATTAGTGAATCGCAAGAAGATTTAGCAGGTTCTACAGCAAGTCCTACAACAGGCTCTACAACAGGCTCTACAGCAAGTCCTGCAACTAGCAAAAAAATCAGGCTTAGTAAAAGCAGTATTAAGCGCATTAATTCTTTAATAAATCTTGTTCAAAAGCATCCAAAGTTGCAAACAATAGCAGACCCAAACACTCTTAAATTTAGTGAACCAACATTTACTCCTTCCGTATTTATGCAAAATAACGGTTTTAACATAAGCAGGTATGCGGAATCTGAAAATCATGTTTCTTATAAACTAGCTGGAATTGGTTTAGATTCTTGGAGTAAAAAATCATCTGTATTAGAAAATTCCACAACAAAGCCGTTAAATATTGATTCCTACGCTTTTCAAACAGGCGAAAAATGGACTCTACGCGCACTAGAACAGGCTGCCGCAAACGGATACAAAACAGTAGTGGCCACTAGCGGATTCGACCCTCTAGCAAACCGTTTTGCAGTAAAAAATGGTGTTTACGAGGTTCAAACATCTTCTGGCATAGTAAAAGTGCTTTCTTGCCAAGAAACACTTAACGAGCTAATAAATGGACATTTTACAAGCGTTCAATCAGCAGCAGAATCTACTAGCGCAGGCCTTCTAAACAGGCTTGCAGCGCAAAGCGCCTTCTATCAGATGGAACAGCCTTATATGCCTAGGCATTTGCTACTAACTTTTAGCCCAAATTCTTCTATACCTTTAATTGAATCAGTTGTAAGCATTCTAGAAAAATCGCCTTGGCTTAGTCTTCTAGATATAAATTCTTTAACACAATCAAAGGCGATTACTAAAGAGCACCTTGGGTATAGCCCAGTTCCTAAGGCGAGTTCAATCGAAGGAAAATCATTAATCGCAAGCAAAGCTAAGATTAACCAACTAGCTTCCGATAGAATGCTAGTAAACCAATTTATAAACAGCATTCTTGATTGCAATGAGCTTAATCATCATAAAACTAGCGAATCAGATGCTCAATCTCTTGCAAAACAAAATGCAAAGCTAAAAATTAATCAAAATAGCAAAAGCTGGAGCGAAAATCTTATTAAACTTTTTGACGCAATGGCTCAAAGAGAGCTAGATAATACGTTAAATAGCGCTAGCCAATCAAACAACTACGCTAGTAAATCGAACAACGCTAGTAAATCGCAGCCACAAACTAAAGACGGCACTCACGATTTAGCTAAAATGCTAACTTCTGGAATAAATATTATTCCTCCAAAAGACGTTACTCTTGTAAGCGAAACAGCAACTATGCCGATTACAATAAGCAACACCAACCCATACCCGATTAGCGTATATTTAACTGCGTATACCAATTCTATGGAAATAGTAACTAGAAGAAAAACACCAGTTAAAATCGCAGCAAATAGCGAATCCCAGGTGATTTTGCCGCTTAGATCTACAACGTCTAGCAAAGTTAAAGCCACTTTTGCTCTAGAAGATAGAAACCACAACGTTTTTAGTGGAACTAAAGAGACGACAATCACAAGCACGCTGCAAATCAGCGATAAAAGCGGTACGATTATTATAATATTTGCTTTTGCACTTGGAGCTTTGGGGCTTTGGAGGCAGTTTAATCGTAAAAAGGACCCAGACGAATGAATTCAGTAGGCCGCAACTCGATTATAATGGCAAGCGGCACAGCTGCTTCTAGAATAACTGGCCAGATTAGAACAATTTTGCTCGCCGCAGCCCTTGGCACAACTGGCTTGGCAGCAAACGCTTACCAGGCTGGGTCTATGATTCCTCAGCTTATTTATACGCTTGTTTCTGGCGGAATTTTCAATGCTGTTCTTGTTCCACAAATCGTTAAAACTCTAGAAAAACAAGATGCAAAAAATAGGCTAAATAAGCTAATAACATTTGCTATTATCCTTCTTTTAGGCGTAACTATTTTAATGGCGATTGCCACACCTGTTTTAACATGGCTTTACGTTGGATCAAACCCAGCAATGATTGCACTTACAAACGCTTTTACGCTATGGTGTATGCCTCAAATATTCTTCTACGGCCTTTATACCGTACTCGGCCAAGTTCTGGCCGCTAAAGGCAAGTTTGCAATGTATGCTTGGAGCTCGGTTGCTGCAAACATTGTTAGTTGCACGGGATTTGGCGTGTTTATTGCGATTTTTGGAAAGGCAAGTAGACAGCCTGCGCATTTTTGGAACAACACTACAATGCTTTTAACTGCAGGCTTTTGGACTTTAGGCGTTGCAGCTCAAGCACTTGTTTTGTTTATTCCTCTTAAAAAAATCGGATTAAAGTATAAGCCAAGTTTTGGCATTAGTGGCATTGGCTTGCGTTCTATGGGCCCCGTTGCAGCTTGGAGCTTTGCAATCGTGGCTGTTAGTCAACTTTCTACAATGGCCACAACTCACATAACAACAAGCGCACCTTCTATAGCCGAAGAAACATTGGGATTAAGCCAATTTGATGTTGCAGGAAACGCCACTTTTCAAAACGCATACACAATGTTTATTCTGCCATATTCGCTTATAGCTGTATCGGTTGCAACTGCTGTTTTTCCAAAGATCTCCAAGTCGATTGCACAACACGATTTATCTACAGTTCGCGCAGATTTAAGCTCTTGCATTAGAAGCGTTAGCATTTTAATGTGCTTCTTTAGTGTTGCTTTTATTGTGATTCCAATGCCTATCTCTTTGGCTCTTTTGCCTTCAATTAGCATAAAAGAAGCATACTTAATGGCGGATCCGCTTATGATGCTTTCTATTGGTTTGCCATTATCTAGCGCCTATTTGATTATTCAACGCACATTCTACGCTTTTGAAGACGGAAAGCATCCATTTATGTTTTGTGCAGCGCAACTTTGCGTAGAGCTTGTTATTGTGTTTTCTTGCATAAAGTTCCTTCCGCCAAACTACTGGGTTAGTGCTTTAGCAGCAGCTGCATCGTTTAGCTACATTCTTACTTTCCCTGCGCTTGTTAAAATGATTAGGTCTCGTTTTAACAATAATTTAGACGATAAGCAGCTTATTGTTACTCACATAAAGGTAATTGCGGCTTCGATTGTTTCTATTGTTGTTGGAATTTTGGCTAGAGAATTTATTTACCAGTGGATTTCTTTAGATTCAACAAATCTTCGTGGTGTTAATCGATGGTTGCTTGCGATTTTTGTTTGCGCAATTATAACTATTATTCTTGTAATCGTTTACGTATCTACTCTCTTGCTTTTAAGAACTAGTGAATTGGCAAGCATTATTAATCCAATTCTTAAAAGAATCGGCGTAAAATGGTCGTTCTTGCTGAATCTTGAGCGCGCAAATACTGTTAAAAGTAATGCCAAAAGTAATATAAAAAACGTTAGTGAAAGCAGTGGTGACAGTAGCAGCAACAACAGTAGCAACAAAAATAATTCATCTCGTATTATTCGTTCAAAATAGGCAAAAACAGTGCATAATGTGCAATAAAAGGTCACAATAGTAAACAATAAATCGTCGCAATAAAAGTCGATAAAAATAAATCAACACAATGAGCGATAATTAAATCAAAATAAATAAACAACAATTAAACAACAATAATTGCAAAATAAAGAGCGTTTTACTAAATTCTACAATTACAATAATTGATGGAATTTATTATTTACGCATATTCATTACTCATGTAGGAAGTCGGGGAGTAGATGAAACCTCAGTTGGGAGATATTATACTTAATCGCTACGCTCTAATATCGCCTTTGCGAGAAGAAGCAGGCGTTCAAGTATGGAAAGCTAGCGACCGCATACTTGCTAGAGATTGCCAGCTCTTTATTGTGCGCGATCGTAGATTCCTTCCCGAAGTAAACACAATATCTTCTACTCTTGCACTCTCTAGAATCCGCAAATTTACGCCTGTTCTAAAAATTCATAACATAGATGACGTTGCGATCATTATAACTGAGTTGGATTCTGGAATAACTGTAGACGACTACATAAAATCACATAGCTCTACACTTAGCTACGAAGCTATACGCTCTATTGTTGCCGAAGCAGCAAATGCGCTTAGCAAACTTCTTGCATCTGGAATAACTCATTATGCTATTTCAACAAACACAGTAAGAATCACAAATAATGGAGTAGAGCTAGCCTGCGCGCCAATAAGCCCTCTACTAAAAGACGTTACTGTTGAATACACAAAGCAGGATTCGCAAGACAAGAAAGATAAACAGAATAAGAAAAATAGTCAAGACGCGCAGGATTCGCAGAATAAACAGGATTCGCAAGACAAGAGCGACAATCAAGACAAAAGCGAAGAACAGTCTAAAGACTTGCCACAAAGCGTAGAAAACATTGCAACGCATCAACTTTCTGCACTTTTATATGCTCTTCTTACGCGTACAGGATACAAGCAAAATAACACAGTTTTTAACGTTTCTAGACTTGCAGACGGCGTTCCTGGCGAATTTGTTATGATTTGCAAAAGAGGCCTTTCCTCTGCAAAAGATCCAAGCATTATTCCAATGGCATCTATTGGGGAGCTTCTGGCACTCTTAGGCACATATACTCCTGTTAAAAAGCTTAGCGAAAAAGATATTATTCTTAACAACGATGCAAGCGAATCTTCTATTCAAAAAGCACTACTTTTACCTTGCAAAGACAAGGATCTTATTGATTTTCCAGAAGGATTATCCAAGAACGAAGATTTGCTTGAAAACCAATTATCAAGTCAAGAATCTATTGGCATTTTGGATTCAAGTGATTTATCAATAAAAAACGAAAACGAAAAGCCTAACAAGTTTGGCAAAAACGCTAAAAACACTGGCATTAAAAATGCAAGCAAAACCATTGGTGCATTGAGCGCTTTGCTAAAAAGAAATGGCGATAATTCTGATAAAAAACTTGATTCTTTACCAGAATCCGATTCAACTGGAACAGACTACGACTTCCACGATATTGCTGCAGCAGAAATGGCGAATATTTTAGCTCCAACTGAGTTAGATGCTGATGATTCAATTTTCCACAATTTGTCTTCAACATACACAAGCTTCCCTAGCTATTCAACCGATAAATCGCAAGCAAGCGAAGAGAATAAGGCTGGCGAAAATAAAAATAACGAGAATAACGAGAATAGCAAGAATAACTGGGATAGCGGGAATGCAAACAGTAGCAAGGATTCTACAAACGATTCGTATGCAAAAGAAAATGGCGATAAAAACTCGCTAAACTCTTTAGGCTCGCTAAATTCTGGAAACGATTATTCACAAAAAGATGACTTATCTTCGCCACTAATGCCTAGAAGATTCGACTTTGAAGACCTTCTAAGCAGTAACACAAAACATACGGAATTGCTTTCTAAACCGCAAATCTTGCCATTAGAAGCCGAATCAACGGGAAGAGTGCCTGTTGTAGACAGCAACGGGCGTTTTATTGCTCCTGGCGAAGAATCCGCTAGAGCGTTGCGAGAAGAGGAGCTAGAAAAAGAGGAATATGGCGATTATAGCAGCCAAAATACTGGATTATTGTCTCACTCATCCATGCCTCCTAGCTTCCAACCTCACGAGCATCAAGACGACTTAAAAGCAAAGAAATCTTCTGGTCAAAACAATGTAGACATTGCAGATGCAAAGATTTTTGGAGGACTTTCTACAAAAGTCTTAGCTATTGGCGTTGTTGCATTGCTAGTGATTGTTGTCTTTGCAATATCTTTGCATAGTCTTTTTAACTCTCACGAAGCGCCATCAAACTTTGCAAAATCTAATTCTTGGGATTCGCAAAGTGTTGAAAATGTTCCTTTTGGAAGCCAAGGTGTTCTTTCGGAAGATAAAAGCGATTCGTCTAAAGAAAAGCAACCAAATAAGCCTGGTACTAGTGAATCTGATGCAAATAAGGCTGGAGAAAAGAATAAGGATAATAAGAGCAATAAGAACAATAAGAGCCTTAAAAACAAGCATAAAAAGCAAAATAAGCGCAAGAAAGTAAAGCAAGTACCACCGCCTAAAATGCCTACTAACAACACACCTTACCCTATAGATATTCAGCAATTCTTGGAAGATACGGGCAATCAGCGCGGCTACGGCTACTACATGCACTTAACTCAGCCTCAAGAAGCATACAGATTTGTTGTTTCGATTCGTTCTTCGGGCGGGCATGGATATTTGATTGCAAATTCCAAGAATGATCCTAGCGCTGGAGAAAAAGTTGCAGACTTTACTTTTGATGCTAGCGGAGTAACAGACGTAAAGTTCAAAAAGCCTATAACTGCGCAAGACTTTATTTTGTGGGTTCCACAAGGGTCTATACCAATGAATGGACTATATATAAACTACGTTAGAATTTACTAAAAATCATTAAAATTATTAGGACTATTAGGAATATTTTATGAAAACTGTGCAAAAAAACGTAATTATTATTGGCTCTGGTCCTGCTGGGTACACTTCGGCTTTGTACTTAGCGCGCGCAGGTTACAGCCCTCTAGTTATTGCTGGAGCACTAACGCCTGGCGGACAGCTTATGAACACTACCGAAGTGGAAAATTATCCAGGTTTTGCAGACGGCATTTTAGGCACAGACCTAATGGAAGCAATGCAAAAACAGGCAGAAAAATTCGGCGCGCAAATCTTGCTTAACGATGTTGTTTCTGTAGATTTTAATGGCGATTCAAAAGCGGTTACAACCGATGATGGTGTAACTTACACATCTAAGGCTGTAATCGTCTCTACAGGCTCACAAGTGCGCAAATTAGGCGTTCCTGGAGAGCAAGAATACTCGGGCCGCGGTGTGTCTTATTGTGCAACTTGTGACGGATTCTTCTTTAGGGAAAAGCCTATTGTTGTTGTAGGCGGCGGTGATTCTGCTTTCGAAGAAGCACTTTTCTTGACTCGTTTTGGCTCTTGCGTAACGCTTATTCATAGGCGTGATTCATTCCGCGCGTCTAAGATTATGGTTGACCGCGCACGCAAAAACAGCAAAATCAATTTTGTTTTAGATTCTGTTGTTTGCTCTGTAAATGGCATGGATGGAGATGCACAATCTGTAACTGTTAAGAATGTTAAAACTGGCGAGACGCAAAATATTGAAGCATGCGGCATTTTTGTTGCTATTGGACACTCCCCATCTACAAGTTTCTTAAATGGTGCTTTAAAGCTTAATGAAGACGGTACTATTGCTGTACAAGGAGCATCTACTAGAACTTCAGTTCCTGGTGTTTTTGCTGCTGGCGATGTTGTAGATAGCGTGTATAGGCAAGCAATATCTGCTGCTGGCATGGGCTGCCGCGCAGCTCTTGATGCACAAGCCTATTTGAACGATTTGACTGATTTAAACGAACAATAGTTTTTGTTCCACGTAAAACAATAGCCCCCAATGGTTGCTACTAACAGCTCATTGGGGGCTTATTATTAATCTTTTTTATCTACTAGAATATTGACTATTCGTTGCAATTCTTCTGGAGAGGAAAATACGATTTCGATTCTTCCGTGATTTTCACTTCCCTTAATGGCCACTTTTGTGTAGAATCTATCTTCAAGCTGCTTTCTAATTGGCGAAGATGCCCACTTGTTGTTTCTTTTAACTCTAGTTCTTCTAGAAGAATCGTCTCCATTGTCTACTTTAATCGAAACAATTTCTTCCGTACTGCGAACCGATAAACCTTCTGCAATAATGCGCTTTGCAAGAGCTTCCATTTCTTCTGTAGAAGCTAATGCAAGAAGAGCACGAGCGTGACCTGCAGAAAGCACTCCCGACGCAATATGCTTTTGAACGCTGGCTGGCAAATTCAAAAGTCGCAATGTGTTTGCGATTTGCGGACGAGACTTAGAAACGGACTTAGAAAGCTGAATTTGCGTAAGTCCAAAATCATCAATCATTTGAGCATAAGCTGCAGCTTCTTCTAGCGGATTTAATGCAACTCTGTGCAAATTCTCCAAAAGCGCATCCCTAAGCATGTTTTCATCCGAAGTGGTTCTAACAATCGCTGGAATCTTTTTAAGACCTGCTAATTGCGTTGCTCTCCATCTTCGCTCGCCCATTATTAGCTCATAATGTGCATTGTGCAAATCATCTTGACTTATATCCTTGATTTTTCGCACAACAATCGGCTGCAAAACTCCAACCTCTTTGATTGAAGCAGACAATTCTTGAAGCTCTTCTTCGTCAAAAATCGTACGTGGCTGATGAGCGTTTGGAACAATATCACTTGGATCCAAATACTCTAAATACCCACCTTCAATAGGCTTTAGCTCTTGCGTCTGGCTTGTTTGTTTATCTTGCGATATTTTTTGTGCAACTTTATTTTTATCATTATCTTCATTTTTTTGCCTTGAAGAAACAAATGACTTAGAAGCAGAATCACCAAAGAAAAAGTCAATTGGCCTTGTAACGTCATCAATTGACGGCATAGAAGATCGTTTTGACGAATGCTTATTTTTGCTTGCGATTGATGGCACTGTTTCACGTGAAACAGAAGTATTTTCCCCTAATTTTTGGCTTAAATGCGGGGAAATTGCGTTATTAACGCTAGGAACCTTAGCTGGCTTTTTTGTAAATACCTTTGTTTCACGTGAAACACTTTTTTGCGTATTTTTATCTATGATTTTACTATCCGTTTCACGTGAAACAGTGTTCGAAGTATCATCATTCTTTAATGTTTCATGTGAAACATCTTCAATCTTTTTGTTAGCAAACTCATCTAAACTATCTTCTCCAGGAAGTGCAGGGAATAATGCGCCCAATCCTTTCCCCAAACGCGATTTACTTGCACTCATCACTCATTACCCTCTCTTTTTGATTCAATAACAGACAAAATTACGTCAGACTTATTAGCTATCTCAAATGCAGCTTCTCTATAAGACACAGCACCTGTTCCATGTGGATCGTAGGTTATAACACTTTGATTAAAACTTGGCGCTTCTGGAATCTTAACAGTTCGCGGAATAGTGGTATTAAGAACAATGTTTGGATAATGATTTTTAACTTCTTGAAAAACTTCTCTACCAAGAAGAGTTCGCTTATCAAACATTGTTACAAGCATTGTAGAAACAACGAGCGCAGAATTATAGTGTTTTTGAACCAAACCAATTGTTCTAATCAACTGACCCAATCCTTCGAGCGCATAGTATTCCGCTTGAATTGGAATTAGCATCTCGTGCACAGCGCACATCGCATTAATTACTAAAAGACCAAGAGAAGGTGGGCAATCAATAAAAACGTAATCGTAATGTTCACTGCTGGACCTTAAAAACTCATCAATTGCATTCTTAAGAAGATTATTCCTATCTTCCATTTGAGCAACTTCTAATTCAGCACCACTTAACTCAATTGAAGCTGGAACAACATCTAGCCCTGCAATATCTGGGCATTCTTGTTTAACTTCGGCAATAGTCTTTCTTCCCTCAATAACATCATAAATAGAAGGATCTGCGGAAGAATGTGGTATATTCATTGCCGTAGAAGCATTACCTTGCGGATCCATATCAATCAATAAAACTTTTGAGCCGCCAACAGCCATTGCTGCCGACAAATTCACAGCGGAACTGGTTTTTCCAACTCCGCCCTTTTGATTCGCAACTGCAATAAAACGTGTAGTCTTCGGCTTAGGGAACACAACGCCATCAATGGCGTGGAAGCGACTGGTTATATCTGCCAACTCACTGCCCAAGGAAGATCCAGAATCCCCAAAAATACGTTTAATTGTATCTTCTGCTGATTCCACCATTCACACCACCCCGCCCACCTATGGGAAATTACAAACCTAACCAATTTAACCGTAGTATTTTCAAGTTTCCTTTCTTCTATGGACATAAAACACCATAAAAATTGCAAAAAATACTACAAAAACACGCCGTTTCACGTGAAACACATAACATCTTTATTCAGTTTCACGTGAAACATTCAATGAAACTTAATACAAAAAATAATTGCGAGTAAAAGTACAGAACTAAATCACAAAACTTAAATCAGCTTTTATCAATCAGCCTTTATCGATTATTACAACACTTGTTGATTGAAGGCCCTTAGCAACAGGAGCATCGACCACTCTGGGATTTAATCCCTTTACTTTTTTAATCATCTTTGCAGCTTTATCAATCTCTGCTTGTGCAGATTTTCCTTTTAACGCAATTAGCTGGCCATTCTTCCCTAATAGTGGAATGGTCCATCCAGCCAATTTTGTCATAGGTGCAACAGCTCTACATGTAACTACGTCAAAGGCTGGAATTTCGTGAGACTTAACTTTAGCAATAACTTCGTCTGATCTTCCATGAAAAACTGTAACATTTTTTAGGTCCATAACCTCTACGCATTCTTTTAACCAAAGAACTCGTCTTTCCATTGGTTCAATTAATGTTACTTTGCAATCTGGCAAACAAGCAGCAACAACAATTCCTGGAAAACCTCCGCCGCTCCCAACATCTGCGATGGATTTTTTATTTGACTTTTCAACTGCTTTTTTAACAAATGGAACAACTGCAGCAGAATTTAGAATATGCCTTTCCCAAAGAATATTCATATCTCTAGGACCAACAAGGCCGCGAACTAATCCCTCTTCCTTAAGTTTCACGTGAAACATCTTACATTTATCAAGAGCATTGCCTAAGACTTCACTCAACAAAGGGGAGTTATCTAATTCATCTACATTGTTTTCATCTACATTGTTTTGTAAATTGTCAGCCTGTTCCATATCTAAAATCTTTTCCGCAAATCAGCCCCTCAAACAAAAAGTAACACAATAAAACATTTTTGTTCCATTGTGTTACTTTTTATTTAAGCTAATTGCTACTCTGTATATTCTTCGTCCAACTCTACGTCTACATCATCCATGTCTACATCCACATCTTCATCTAAATCATCGTCTTCAATGGCACTTGCAGGCATATAAACAGTAACGTAGCGGTGTGGTTCTTCTCCATGAGACCTAGACCTTAAGCCTTCTTCTCTAACTGTATCGTGAATAACTTTACGCTCAAACGAATTCATTGGCTTCAGATCAACAGAATCACCAGTTTCGCGAACTTCATCAACAGCATCCAACGCAATATCTCGCAAATGTTGACGCTTACGCTTAAGGAACCCATCAACGTCTACAATTAAGTGCGATCTTTCACCAGTTTTTTGCTGAACAGCTAGACGGCTCAATTGTTGCAAAGCATCAACAACCTCTCCATCTCTACCAATCAAATGCTTAATATCGGAATCATCATCCGCAACAATTTGAATCATTGGCCTATTGTTGCGAACGCCCATTTCAATATCGCCTTCGTAGTCGGCAATATCTAAAAGTCCTTCTAAGTAATCGGCAGCTATATCAGCTTCCTCATTGAGCTGGTCAATGCTCCTGGTCTCGTCTTGTGCCATTTACATACTCCTTAATTTCAATAAATGTCAAGAATCACAATTCTGTGTACAGTTTAACTGAAGATAAATCCAAATTTATAAATTATTTTAATAATTTTAATAAATCTAATAAATAAATTCACATTTACCTTGTTTTTACATTATTTACTTGTTTTTCGCTTGCGATTAGGCTGCTTACGTTGGAATCCTTCTGATTCTCTGCGCTTAGCCTCTTCTCGAGCCTGTTGAAGCTTTTCTTCTTCAATAGAAGGCAAACCTTCGCGCTCTCTGCGCTCGGATTCTTTTTTGTAATCGCGCTCTTCTTTTTCCTCGGCTGCAGGAGATCCTGGAGTTGGGAAGGCGTACACCTGCCAAATAGAGCGAAGCATATTCATAATGTTGTTTACAAGCCAATAAACAAGCATTGCAAATGGAAGAGCAAATGCAGAGAAAACGTAGATTAATGGGAATCCCCACATCATAAGTTTTTGCATCGTATACTGGGGACCCTGCTTCGATTCTGGCGGAAGATTCTTACGAATATTGTTAAATTGCATGTACCACATTGCAGCACACATCAAAATAACAAAGATTACAATAACAACTTTTCCGCCCGCTTGAACCGTCATAAACGTGTCGGAAACACCAACGCCAAACACATGAGTTTTAACAAATTGCTGTGCTGTAGCAACATCAAAAGCACCAAGAGCCGTATGCTTGCCTCTAGCAATAAATGGAATAACAGAAAGCGTATACCAAATACTCATAAATGCTGGACCTTGAATCATCATTGGCAAGCAACTTCCTGCAGGATTCGCGTTGTTATCTTGATACAGCTTCATCATTTCTCGCTGCATTGCTTCTTTGCTAGCAGAATCGTTTTTACCCTTATACTTTTGCTGAATTTTCTTCATTTTAGGAGCGATTGCTTGCATATTGCGCATGCCCTTAATGCTTTTTATGAAGGCAGGGAATATGCACGCGTGCACAACAAGCACAAGAAAGACGATTGAAAGAACCCAGGAGAACCCAATTTCATTCATTCCAATAAGAACAAATAGCTTATGGAAAATTGACATTACTTGAGTCATAAGCCATTCAACTGGAGTAAGGATTTTATAGAACCATCCCAAAGGTCCGTTATCAAGTAAAAAGTGATCTTGATTAAACATTAGTTATCCTTGTCTTCTTCAGCCAAGGGAGTTAACCGTGGCTCTTCATGCGCTTTAGACCAAGCGCAACGATAAAAAATTGAATATTTGCGTGGTACGTCGTCAATACTGCAACTAGTCCATGGCCTACAGCGCAATAGTCGCAAAGCGGCTAGGATACCGCCCCTAAACGCTCCATAGCGGCTAATTGCTTCAATAGCATACCTTGAGCATGTTGGGTAATATCGGCAGCAAGCTGGTCTATTAGCAGAAATCGCGCGTTGATACCAGCGAATCGCTTTTATAATCAAATTCGCTACAACACTTTTTCTGCTATTCATAGCTGTATCACTATTCCTTAAACCAACTTATTGTTGTTTTCGCCGATTTTCAACGATTCTGATGGTTGATTTAGTTGGTATTCTTGGTGTTCTTCTTGCGCTATTTGATGGCTTTGATTTTGAACAATTTTGGTTATTTTCTCAAAAATCTTTTTAACCTGCTCATTTAATGATTCAAACGATGCACTAGCAGCAGTAGATTTGGCTCTTAGAACTACGTCACAACCTTTTGGCAATAACGATTGATGTTCTTTTGCTATTACTCTAAAGCGTCTTTTTACTTTATTTCTAATAACAGCTTTTCCTACGCTTTTAGATACAGCAAGCCCTAGCCTTGAATCAGCTTCATTTTGTTGAGGCTGATTCAAGGTATCACAAAATGCCGCGGGTGTATTACCATCACGACCCGTGGCAATCTGATTCAGACTTGTTTTTTCGCCTTCGTTAAGCGCGTTTAACACGGCTATACCGCCACGCATGTTGTAATGCGCGACGATATCCCGTGAACACACCTTGCGTCGTTTTTTGAGCACCGCAACAAAATCGCGATGGCTTTTCAGCCTATCCATGCTTTACGACGCGCCCCATCTCAGGCAGATAGTGTCTTACGGCCCTTGGCGCGACGACGATTAATCACTGCGCGGCCAGCACGCGTACGCATGCGAACGCGGAAGCCGTGCTTCATGTGACGACGACGGTTGTTAGGCTGGAATGTCCTCTTCATAACTAACGCTCCTGTATTTAGCCATGCAAAAGCACGGCTCCGTATGAGTCAAGCTATACTAAATTACTATTACCCCTCACCAATAGTCAAAAAACTTTTGATTAAACGTGTTTATAAGTACGCTTTAATAAGTCAAATTTTTCAACACCGTAAAATTTTCTGTACCATTTTCACCAAATCAAACCACTTATAAAAGCCTTGAAAAATGTGGATTAAAAGCTTTTATCTTATCCACAAATTACACACATGTTATTCACAATTAAGTATTTTCAACACGCGAGGCTGTGGATAACTTCTTAGGGTCGGAGTAAACATATTCTACTAGCACTCTTTACGCGCGCGAATGGATATGTATCTCTGTTTTGCATCTCTGTTTTGTCTAAGCGTAAAGAATCGAATAAATGTTTCTGCAAGTTTAGGGGGGTGTAGTATGACGGATTCTTTTAGCGACCCAAGTGCGCAAGCCACTATTGTGTGGTCAAATACCCTTGCAGTGTTGCGTCATAATGCCCTTTTAAGCAACCGAGATAAAAGCTGGTTTGAAAGCGTAAAACCTGAATCTATTTTTGGAACTACTATTGTTCTTTGCGTCTCTAATATAGAAACACAGCAAGCTTTGCAAAATGAGCTTAGTTCAGCTCTTCTTACATCATTAAAAATTTGTACTGGAAAAGATATGTTTCCAGCATTTAAGATTGTTTCTCAATCAGAAAATAACAATACTTCAACTAACAGTGCAGCCACTAACATAAATGCCACTAACAGCACTTCCGATTTAAGCAATCTTAATCAAAATGTAAACGAGACTTCCCGAGTATTTTCAACATCTTTAGAAGAAAATACAAACGTTAATTCAGACTTATCTTCTTCTAAAAGCAACTCTTTAGAGAACGTAAAATCAAATTTTGGCGCACAATCTGTTGAAAATACTAACAATCTTGTAAATACTAATAGCGTTGAAAATGTTGGTTCATCTAGCAATACTCCTATTCAAAAAGATTTTGACTACGCAACTGGCTTAAATACCATGCAAAACACTGGTTTAGATGTTTCTGGTATTAATTCTGGTATTAATAATCCGCAAGCAAAAATTCCTTCTTCAATAAAAAGGGATCCTGTTACTCACTTAAATACTTGCGCAACTTTTGATACTTTTGTTCCTGGAGATTCTAATCGTTTTGCGCGCACAGTTGCTTTAGCTGTTGCAGAAGGCTCTGGAAAAGACTTTAATCCTTTATGTATTTACGGCGGATCTGGTTTAGGTAAAACACATTTGCTTAATGCTATTGGCAATTATGCTCTTGTTAAGGATTCTTCACTTAAGGTTCGTTATATTACAAGCGAGGAATTTACTAACGAATTTATTGAGGCTTTACAAAACACAAGTCAAAATCAGGGTCAAATCGCTAATTTTAATAGGCGCTTCCGCGAAGTTGATGTTCTTTTAATCGATGACATTCAGTTTTTGGGAGGAAAAGAAGCAACTCTGGAACAATTCTTCCATACTTTTAATGCTCTTTATCAAGCAAGTAAAAGAATTGTTATTGCTTCCGATGTTGCTCCTAAAAATCTTAGAGGATTTGAATCAAGACTTATTTCTAGATTTGAGTCTGGTTTAACTGTTGATATTAAGCCGCCTGATTTAGAAACTCGAATCGCCATTCTAAGAATGATGGCGTCAACTAATGGTTCTAATGTTCCTAGCGATGTTCTAGACCTTATTGCGGAGCGTTTTACAGAGAATATTCGTGAGCTTGAAGGTGCTTTAACTAGAGTTACAGCCGTTGCATCATTAAGTAATCAACCCGTAAGCAAAGCCTTGGCAGAACAAGCTTTACAAGACTTCTTTGCTTCCGATATTGAAATTCGTCCAACAGATATTATTGGTCAAGTTGCTAAGTACTTCCATATGACTTTTGACGAGATTGTTGGCAGATCTAGAACTAAGAATGTTGCTTTGGCACGTCAAATTGCAATGTATTTAGCTAGAGAAATGACAAGTATGAGTCTTGTTGATATTGGCGAAGTCTTTGGCGGCCGCGATCACACGACTGTTATGCATGCTTATACGCGCATTAGCGGAGAGATGCAAGAAAAGCAGGAAATCTATAACTATGTTATGGAATTAACTGTTCGATTAAAGCAAAATCCTACGAATAAAAAGTAGTTTTACACAAATCTATACAACTCTGTTAATTAAAATAAAAAAAGTTATCCACATAGTTAGTCACAAATGTGGTTAAACCCTGCGGATAAGTGGTGGAAAACGCCGTTAAAAAAGTGAATAAACTGTTTATAAAGCCGCTCAAAATGTGGATTAGTGAAAAAATAGCTTTGAATGTGGATAACTCGAATCTTTTTGCACACAATTACCCATAGGTTATTCACATTTTACTTATGTGGATAATGGCTTTAGCAAAGCTTTTCTAGTCACATGTTAACATTTCCACATTGCTTATTACTATTATTACTTTATTTTTGAATAATAATAATATTTTTTATTAACGATTAGCACTTATTTCTAAATTAGATTTTCATTAGCCAATGAGATAGAATAAACACAGTTTTACTGAAATGAGGAAATATGAAAGTTGAAGTTAATTCCGCTTCTTTTGCAGACGCACTATCTTGGACTACTCGCGTTATAGATAATCGTCCAGCAAATCCTATTCTTGCTGGCTTAAAGCTAGAAGCAAAAGACGGAACTTTGCAACTTTGCGCATTTAACTATCAACTTTCTAGTCGTCATCACATTGAAGCAGGTGTAGATGAAGCAGGGAGTGTGCTCGTTTTAGGCAGACTACTTGCAGATATAACAAAATCTTTGCCAGCAGAAAAAACATATTTATCTTCTAACGAAACAACTCTTACAATTACTTCTGGAAAGTCAACATTTACTTTGCAACTTATGCCAGAAGGAGAATATCCAGATTTACCAGAAATTCCTTCAAAACTTGGTCAAGTAGATGCTCCTACTTTTGTTCAGGCTGTAAATCAGGCTTCTGTAGCAGTTTCTAGAGAAGAAGATAGGCCAGTTCTAACAGGAATTCATGCTCATTTTGAAGACGATACTGTTACTTTTACAGCTACTGACAGATATCGTCTTGCTCGTTCCACTTTTAAGTGGACTCCAGAACATAGCGATATAAATACTTCAACTCTTATTAAGGGAAGCATTCTTAAAGATATTTCGCGCTCTGTTGACGAACATCAAAATGTTGTTATTAACTTAAACGAGCAAGAACCTTCTATTCTTGGATTTGAAAATTCTGGAAGAGTTAGTACTTCTCAACTTATTGATGGAGAATTTCCTTCTGTAGATCGTCTTTTTGTTGACGAGTATCCTATTCACGCAATTATTAATCGACAAATGCTTATTAACGCAATTAAACGCGTTGCTATTGTTGCAGAAAAAGATGCTCCAATCTACATGTCTTTTGCGGAAGATGAACTCACTCTAAGTGCTGGAAACGACAGTGAATCTAAAGCAAAAGAAATTATTGACATAGATATGGATGGTCAAGATATTATTGTTGCTTTTAATCCTAACTACTTGATTGAAGGATTAAGCGCTATTAGTGAGCCATTTATTCACGCTAAAATCACGTCTGCTGTTAAGCCTGTTGAATTTAACGGTCAACAAGAAGCAGATGGAGATGAATCCATGAATTACAGATATCTTGTTGTTCCAATGCATCCTTAAAACTAATAAATGTAAACGAATAACGTAGCCAAATAAATGTATGTTTCAAAGCTTGCATTAGACCATTTTCGCTCGTGGAGTAGTTGTGTACTCGACTTTTCCCCAAAAATGAATGTTCTAGTAGGTTCAAACGGTTTAGGTAAAACTAATATTGTTGAATCTCTAGAAGTTATTTCAACAGGAACAAGTCATAGAGTATCTTCTTTAGCGCCATTAATAGAGATAAATCATAATTGCGCTACAATACGCGCAAATGTTAAGGATTTTAACAATACTTGCAATAGTAATACTTTAGATGGTTCAGATAATTTAGATAATTTAGACGAAACAACATTTGAGCTAAGCATTAATCTAAAGGGTGCTAATAGAGCAAGGATTAATGGTAAAAAATCTTTATACATTAAAGATATAGTTGGCTTAATTCCTTGTGTTTCTTTTACTCCAAGAGACCAAAATTTGATTGTTTCAGATCCTACTGTTAGAAGAACTTTTATTGACCAAGCTGGAACATTATTAATACCAAACTATTTGCAAATTTTGCAAGAATATAATCATATTGCAAAGCAACGTTCTGCACTATTAAAAAATTTGTCTAATAATTATTCACCAAATTCAATGAATAATTACAATACTGTGTCTGATTTAGAAGTATGGACTGCTAAGTTTATTGAAACTGGAATAATTCTTACAAAATTACGTAAAAAAATAATAGAGTTACTTAATAATGTTTTTTCAAATATTGTTAAACAGCTTTCTAACTCATCTAATTTTGCGTTAATCGAATATAATCCATCTTTTAGTGAGATTGATTTTAGCGAAAACGATTTTGAAGAAAATAATGATAATTCTATTAGGCTTGCGATTAGTGAGCATTTTCAAAGAATTTATAATGGAGAAGTTGCAAGAGGATACAATCTAATAGGGCCTCATCGAGACGATTTTACTATATTGATTAATAATTATAATGCAAAAGAATTCGCTTCAAACGGTGAATCTTGGACTCTTGCATTAGCGTTAAAAATGGCTTTATTTAAGTCATTAGAAAAAAAGAATGGGAAAAAACCTATTGTTATTTTAGATGATGTTTTTGCACAATTAGACGAGTTTAGAAGAAAACAAATTTTAGAATTTGCAAAAAATCAAGATCAAGTTTTTATTACTGTTGCGTCTTTAAGTGATATACCAAAAGATAAAAGTGTGTTAGAAAACTCGATTATTGATGTTTCTAAAATAGCAAAAGATCAAAATGAAGATGATTCTAAATCTTTAGAAAACAATATTGATATTAATCATAAAATTTTGTTGGAAAATATTGTTAATAGTCGTAAAAATAGTGCCGATTTTGTTGACGAAAATGAAAATAAGTCTAAAAATTTAGGGGATAGTAGATGAAAATTCCCGTAAATAAAATACTAAAATTAGACACAAGAAAGCTTCCAGAGTTAATTTTTATGCCTATTAAAAAGAAGGCAATAAAAAAGGTAGTTAACGAACAGAATGCTTATAAAGCTTTAGAAAGTTTTGGAAAACCTGGTAGAGATCCACAAAATCTTTATTCTTTACTTGCAAATTTTGCTAATCAAAACAATTGGAATGAGCAACTTTCTATAGCAAAAATGCGCGAAGATTGGTGGAAAATAGTTGGAAAAAGCGCATCATTGAATTGCTATATAGACAAAATAAAAGATGGTGTTTTAATTGTTAGAACAAAATCAAATGTTTGGTATACGCAACTTAGTTATTGCAAGCCTATGCTTGAGAAAAAAATATTTGAATATTCTAAGAATATTAATATTAAAGAAGTCAAAATAGTTGGCCCATCTTTGCAAAAAACAGGCAAAAAATCAATAAACAGTAGGTTTAATATTAAGAATAGCTAATAATGGCTCTTAATAAAGAGCGGTCATTATGCATGTGTAGAATGTTATGTAATATAGTTAAATCGCTAGAAGACCCTTTTTTGTGCTTTCTAGCGTGTATCGACCTCGTAAATGCCTCTTGGCATGAGGTAATACGGGAAGGGATCTAAAGTGTTAAACACTGAAGATAATTCAATGGAAAATTCTGTTGAAGAACATAAACTAGATGATGCTCAGCTCGATGATTCACTTTCTCCTGAACATTATGACGCTAGTGATCTTCGAGTTCTAGAAGGATTGGAAGCAGTTCGAATTAGGCCAGGTATGTATATTGGTTCAACTGGTCCTAGAGGCTTGCATCATCTTGTATACGAGATTGTAGATAATTCGGTTGATGAAGCTTTGGCTGGCTATGCTTCTCACATTGAAGTGACAATTTTGCCAGATAATGCAATAAAAGTTGTGGACGATGGGCGTGGTATTCCAGTTGACGAAGTGCCAGGCGAAGGTGTTTCTGGTGTTGAAACAGTTATGACTAAGCTTCACGCTGGCGGAAAGTTTGGTGGCGGCGGATACGCTGTTTCTGGCGGCTTGCACGGCGTTGGTATATCTGTTGTTAATGCTCTTTCTACGCGTGTAGAAATCGAAGTTCGTCGTCAAGGATTCCATTGGACTCAAACGTATGTAGATCAGCATCCAACGGCTCCTCTTAAAAAAGGAAAGCCAATGGAAGATGGCGAATCTACTGGTACTTCTGTAACATTTTGGCCAGATGGCGCAATCTTTGAAACAACTACGTACGATTTTGAGACTTTGAGATCTAGATTCCAACAGATGGCTTTTCTTAACAAGGGATTGAAGATTTCTCTAACCGATTTGCGTAAGCCTGATGAAGCAGGAGACGAAGTAACTGGAGAAAATGAATCAACTAGCGAAGAAAAACATCAAAGCGTTAGTTACAAGTATGATCACGGAATTAAAGATTACGTTGACTACTTAGTTAAATCTCGTAAGTCTGTTCCAGTAGAGCCAGATGTTATTGATTTTGAGGCAGAAGACCTTGAGATTGGTATATCTGCAGAAATCGCTATGCAATGGACTGTTGCATATTCGGAAGCAGTTCATACTTTTGCAAACACGATTTCTACTACAGAAGGTGGAACGCACGAAGAAGGCTTCCGTGCTGCTCTTACATCTCTTGTAAATCGTTATGCTCGAGAAAAGAACATATTAAAAGAAAAAGATACTAATCTTTCTGGTGACGACGTTCGAGAAGGCTTAACAGCAGTTGTTTCTGTAAAGCTTACAACTCCACAGTTTGAAGGTCAGACTAAAACAAAGCTTGGAAATTCCGAAGCTAAGACTTTTGTTCAGCGAGTAATGACTGAAAAGCTTGGAGATTGGTTCGATGCTCATCCAAGTGAAGCAAAGAACATTATTCAAAAAGCGATTGAAGCATCGCGTGCGCGTATTGCAGCTAAGAAAGCTCGTGAAAATACTCGTAGAAAGTCAATCTTTGAAACTGCTGGAATGCCAGATAAATTGAAGGATTGCCAGTCAAATAATCCAGAAGAATGCGAGCTGTTTATAGTGGAGGGTGATTCCGCAGGTGGCTCCGCAATTCAAGGACGAGACCCTATTACTCAAGCAATTTTGCCATTGCGCGGTAAGATTTTGAATACTGAGCGCGCATCAATCGACAGAATGATGAAGTCGGAAACTATTGAATCATTAATTACTGCTGTTGGTGGCGGTTATGGTGAAGACTTCGACTTAAGCAAAGTTAGATATCACAAAGTCATTATTATGGCTGATGCTGATGTTGATGGTGCTCATATTGCTACATTGAATTTAACACTGTTCTTCCGTTATATGCGTCCAATGATTACAGCAGGCTACGTTTACGTTGCAATGCCTCCTCTTTACCGCTTAAAGTGGAGCAAGGGTGCGCATGATTTTGTTTATACGGATGCTGAGCGAGACAGAGTTCTTGCAGAAGGTAAAGCTGCAGGCAGGCAACTTCCTAAAGGCGAAGGCATTCAGCGATACAAGGGTTTGGGTGAGATGAGCTATCAGGAATTGTGGGAAACAACAATGGATCCTGAGCACAGAATCTTAAAGCAAATTCATATTGAAGATGCTGCTCGAGCTGATGAAACGTTCTCAATGCTTATGGGAGACGAAGTGGAACCTCGTAGGCTCTTTATTCAACGTAATGCTCACGATGCAAGATTTATTGACGCTTAAAAATTGTTAAAAATTGTCAGTAAAAGCATTAAAGCAAATAAACTTAAAAGCTAATAAAAAGGAATTACAGTGGTAGACGAAATAAATGCCGCTAATAATAGCGAAGAGCCAGATCAGTTATCTGACGGTTCAATGGAGCCACAAAGCCCGCAAGAAGCAGATAATACGGATTATGGCTTAATGAAGGGTGCTCGCGTAAAGCATATGGATTTGCAACAAGAGATGCGTGAATCCTATCTTGCTTATGCACTTTCTGTTATTGTTGAGCGCGCTTTGCCAGATGTTCGAGATGGCTTAAAGCCAGTGCATCGTCGCGTTATTTATGCAATGTACGATGGCGGATATAGGCCAGATCGCGGATATAACAAGTGCTCTCGTGTTGTTGGCGATGTTATGGGTAAGTATCACCCTCATGGTGATTCTGCTATTTACGACACTTTGGTTCGTATGGCTCAATCCTGGTCAATGAGATACTTGCTTGTTGATGGTCAAGGAAACTTTGGCTCCCCAGGTGATGATCCTGCAGCAGCAATGCGTTATACAGAATGCCGTATGGCGCCTCTTGCTATGGAAATGGTTCGAGATATTGACAAAGATACTGTTGATTTCTTGCCAAACTACGATGGAAAAACTCAAGAGCCAACAGTTTTGCCATCTCGTTTCCCAAATCTTTTAGTTAATGGTTCTGCAGGTATTGCCGTTGGTATGGCAACTAATATTCCACCTCACAATATGCGTGAGGTTGCTGACGGCGTACATTGGGCTTTAGACCACCCAGATGCCAGTAATTCCGAGCTTCTAGAAGCTTTAATTCAGCGAATTAAAGGACCTGATTTTCCTACTGGAGCAACAATCTTAGGTCACAAGGGAATTGAGCAAGCGTACCGCACTGGTCGCGGCTTAATTACAATGCGCGCCGTTGTTAATACCGAGGAAATTAAGGGACGTATGTGCTTGGTTGTTACTGAGCTTCCATACCAAGTTAATCCTGATCGTTTAGCTGCTTCTATTAGAGAAGCTGTGCGAGACGGTAAGATTCAAGGCATTGCAGATATGCGCGATGAAACGTCTGGTCGTACTGGTCAGCGTTTGGTTCTTGTTCTTAAGCGAGATGCTGTTCCAAAAGTTGTTTTGAACAACTTGTATAAGCATTCGCAATTGCAGCAAACTTTCGGCGCTAACATGCTTGCGCTTGTTGATGGTGTTCCTAGAACTTTGAGCTTGGATGCGTTTATTCGTCATTGGGTAAGTCATCAGCTTGAAGTTATTGATAGGCGTACACGCTACTTAAAGCGCGAGGCAGAAGAGCGAGATCATATTTTGCAAGGCTACTTAAAAGCTTTGGATATGATTGACGAAGTTGTTGCATTAATCAGATCTTCTAAAGATGTTGAAACAGCTCGCACTGGTTTGATGAATTTGCTTGATGTTGATGAAGTTCAAGCAGATGCTATTCTTGCAATGCAACTTCGTAGGCTCGCAGCTTTGGAAC
The DNA here is from genome assembly GCF_056746795.1 of Gardnerella sialicivorans subsp. sialicivorans. Classification (NCBI taxonomy): domain Bacteria; kingdom Bacillati; phylum Actinomycetota; class Actinomycetes; order Bifidobacteriales; family Bifidobacteriaceae; genus Gardnerella; species Gardnerella sialicivorans. Next base: position 12,297 of record NZ_JBWPXA010000004.1, on the reverse strand, counting down.
GTCAAAAGATTCTCGACGAGCATGAAGAATTAATGCGCAAGATTGAAGATTATAACGATATTCTTGCAAGCCCAGAGCGTCAACGCAAGATTGTTGGCGATGAGCTTGACGAAATCGTAGCAAAGTATGGCGATGAGCGTAGAACTAAGATTCTTCCATTCTCGGGAGAAATGAACGTTGAAGATCTTATTGCCGAAGAAAACGTTGTTGTAACAGTTACTCGCGCAGGATATATTAAGCGCACAAAAGCAGACGAGTATCGTGCTCAGCATCGTGGAGGCAAAGGTATTAAGGGAGCAAAGCTTCGTGAAGATGATGTTGTAGATCACTTCTTCTTAACATCTACTCATAATTGGCTTTTGTTCTTTACTAATCGCGGACGCGTTTACCGCATTAAAGCATATGAGCTTCCAGAAGGATCAAGAGATTCTAAGGGTCAACATGTTGCAAATCTTCTTCAATTTACTCCTGGAGAAACAATTCAAGCAGTATTGTCAATTCAAAATTATGATGTAGCAAAGTATTTGGTATTGGCAACTCGTTCTGGAAAAGTTAAGAAAACTGCTTTGCAAGAATATGATTCTCCACGTCAAGGTGGCTTGATTGCTGTTCGACTAATGGCAAACGAAGAAACTGGTGAGCCAACAGACGAGCTGATTGGTGCAGCATTATGTAATCCAGAAGACGACATTATTCTTGTTTCTAAGCTTGGTATGAGCCTTAAGTTTAGAGCAGATGATGAGCAACTTCGACCAATGGGTCGCCAAACTGCAGGCGTTCAAGGCATGAGATTCCGTGAAGGCGACGAATTACTCGATATGGATGTTGTATCTGTAGATACAAGCAAAGATCTTCTTGTTGTTACAAACGAAGGATTTGCTAAGCGTACAGCTATTGAAGAGTATCGTTTGCAAGGAAGAAACGGCTACGGTGTTAAAGCTGTACAGCTTACAGAAGGCCGCGGTTCTTTGGTTGGTGCCTTGATTGTTGAAGAAACAGATCAAGTAATGGCAATTATGAAGTCTGGTAAAGTGATTCGTTCCGATGTTAACGAAGTTAAGCGCACAGGTAGAACCACTCAAGGTGTGACTTTAGCAAAGCCAGATAAGGGTGACGAAATCATCTCGATTGCTCGAAACGAGGAAAGAGATGATGATGAAACTCAAAATGAAGAATCATCAGAAAAAACTATTGGAAGGAACTTAGATGAGTGAAGATTTTGAAGTATCCAATAGCAAAGTTAGTGGAGAATCTAATACTAGTTCTCCAAGAACAGTAAGTGCAACGGCTACGTCTTCTTCTAATGGATATAGTGTTAGAAAATCTACTCAACCAAGAGCTAGAAGGATGAGTCTTTCCCTAGTTAGAGTAGATGCTTGGAGCGTTGCAAAAGTAACATTTTTGCTAAGTGTTGCTGGCGGAATAATACAAGTTATTGCAGCTGGATTAGTGTGGCTATTTCTAAATATGGTTGGTGTTTTTGATCAAGTAACACAGATTGTTTCATCAACAGGCTTAGATAGCAATGGTTTTAATCTTGCAGACGTGTTTTCTTTGCCAACTGTTTTAAGTGCTGTAATAATTTTTTCTGTTGTAGAAATAGTTATTGCAACATTATTATCTGCAATTGGATCTTTGCTTTATAACGTTGTTGGATCATTAGTTGGTGGAATTCACTTAACTCTTGGTGATGATTAAAGCAAAAAGCATATATAATCAATAATTTAATTTCATAAAATTAATCCCCACTAAACTTTAAGTAGATTAGTGGGGATTAGTTTTTATAAAAATTATTTATAAAAATCATTAAACAAACTATTTTTTATAAGATAGATCTCGAATATCTTCCAAAATTTTAATCATCTTTTCTTCGCGATCTTTGCGTTTTTCTTCATCACTCTTTTCTTTTTCAAATTGTAAGAAAGGAAGACCAATCTCCCTTAACTTATTAATAGGAAGAACAATGCAAAAATAAACAGCTGCAGCAACAATAAGGAAGTTTAAGATTGATCCAAGAACGGCACCAAATGATATTGTTGCACCATTTATTGTTATTGTTAAAACACCATCAAGATCCGGCTTTCCACAAATCATTGCTATAAGCGGATTAATAATGTTTTTAACAATCGAAGTAACAACGGAAGTTACGGCGCTGCCCATAACAACACCAACCGCCATGTCGATTACACTACCTCGTGCAATAAATTTTTTGAAACCATTAAACATAGAAAATCCCTTCTGCTATTTAATATTTGATGTCTATTTTTATGCCTATATTATTTTAATTTTCTTAATATTTTGTTGTAAATAAAACTATTACTTTTAGATAGATTGAGAATAGACAAAACAAGTATTGGATACATTATTGCAGAAGTTAAAACATCACTAGGGAAGTGCGCTGCAACAACAAGTCTAGAAATTGCAACAATAGCAACAATAATAATGCTAACGATTAATCCAAGCCTTAAGAAAGACTTATTTGCAATATAAATAATCATAAGAGCCATTGAACAAATAGCTACTGCTGCTGCAGTGTGACCACTTGGAAAACTTGGATCTGGTGGAACTTTAATTTTTACACCAATAAATGGTCTAGGCCTATGAACTATGAATTTAACAGCAAAAATATAAATCATTGGCAAAAGGCAAGTCGCAAGCTGTATTAGAGTTATGCGCCAATCTCGTTTTATAAAATAAGAAATAACAGCCAAAATAAAAAGTATAACAATGCATGATTTTGTAGAAAAAACTATTGCAAGTAGTTTAGAAAGAGCCATTATAAAAGACGGAGAATAGTTGTGGAAAAAGGCAACTATATGTGATTCAAAAGATCTTTCTGCATTATTAACAAGCAAAAGTTTTCCAATTAACGGCACTAAAATCAAAAGAAGTATAACAATAGAACACTTCTTATTATTAGTTATATAGAACTTTATTTTTTCTAAAAATTCGTAAAGCTTATTTTTTTGATTCATAGTTAAAGATTACACTTAGAAATATATAATAAAGTTGTAGTATGTATTTGTAATATTAAATGGGTTTATAAGTTTTATTTGTTTATTTTGCATAATTTTGTAAAAATGTAGTATATAAATAAGTATGTAAATAAATTTAGCAAACGCATGTTTGGTATTTAGATGTGATTTGTACACCGTACGAGGTGACGAGTAGTATGAGGAAAAGGTAGAAAGGGTTTACAATGAGCGTGCTTGACAGACTTGAGAAGAGCGTTGAAGGTGCAATGAATGGAGTCTTCGCAAAATTCGGGTCTAAAGACTTGCAACCTGTTGATCTTTCTAGTGCATTAGAGCGAGAAATTGATAACCAGTCTATGCCAATTGATCGCGATCGTACGGTTGCACCAAATGAGTATCACTTTAAGCTTAGTACTCCAGACTTTGATCAGCTTGGTAGTGAAGCTTTAGCAAATGAGCTTGCGGATAATCTTACACAGTATGCAAAAAGTCAGCATTATGCTTTTGTTGGCCCAGTTGCAGTTATTTTTGAAGAAGATACCGATCTTACAAAAGGTAATTTCAATTTAACTTCTGATTCTGTTCCAGGAAACGCTGTTCCTGTAACAACGCAAGAGCAGTCAGAAAATCATCCAATGCTGGAGATTAACGGGAATAGGTATTTGCTAACAAAAGATCGCACAATATTAGGCAGAGGTTCTGGTTGCGATATTGTTATTGACGATCCTGGAATTTCTCGTAGGCATCTTGGAATAGACGTTACACCAGACGGTGTTATTGCTAGGGATCTTGGTTCCACTAATGGTACTTATGTTGAAGGTCATCAAACTCCAGCAGCAACATTATTAGATGGAAACACTATTACTATTGGGCGCACCCGTATTCTTTACTGGGCTTCGGATCAAGATCAGGAGTAGTAGACGAATACGTAAAGAGATACGAGTACACGCATGATATTAACCGAGTTGACTTTTGCTATACTTAAGTACAGTTTTTTAGTACTTTTGTGGGTATTCGTATGGTTTGCTGTTCGATCTTTACGCAAAGATATTGAGATTTTTAGTCCTAAAAAGTCTAAAGCTTGGAAGAATAAGTCTCATCGTAGGTCAAATCCTTCTAATGATGAATCTTTAAGAAGTAACAATATTGCTTCTGCTAATTTAGAGAAGAATAATCAAGCTGAGATGCCAACTTTGCTTGTTATTATTGATGGTCCTTTAGCTGGTTCGTCGTTCCCATTGGAACCTTCTGGCGTAACTCTTGGAAGATCTGCAAACAATACGGTTGTTCTAAATGACGAATTTGTTTCTTCTCATCACGCGCGCGTGTATTTTAATCAATCTGTAAATTCTTGGGTTCTTGAAGATTTAGGTAGCACTAACGGAACTATGATAGGTCATAGTAGAGTTAATGAACCTGTTGTTTTGCCTCCGCGCAAGCCTGTGCGAATCGGAGCAACAATGTTTGAATTGAGGTGAGTAAATGGCGCAATTCGATTCAAACATTGAAGATAAAACAAGTAGTCAAAAGCAGCAAGATCAAGTTGATTCTGTAAGTAATGGCGTTGCAAGTGTTGCAAACGTTGTAAGTAGTGACGCTATAAATAATAATCCAGTAAATAATTCTGCAAAAAGTGAAGAACAAAACTTAAATAAGGCATACTTTATAGATAAAGCGTTGTTTATGTATTCAACAGCTGTTAGCGATGTTGGTACTGTTCGAAGCAATAATCAAGATTCGGCATTTGCTGGAGAAAGATTGGCTGCTATTTGCGACGGTATGGGTGGGCATGCTGGAGGAGATACGGCTTCTACAATCGCAATTAGGTCTTTAGCGCACATTGAGCAAGATTCAAGGCCAAATGATGTAAAAGCTGTTTCTTCAATGATGGAAACCTCGATTATGGCTGCTCACGACGCAATTGTTGGCAAAGCCAAAAGAGAGCGCAGACTTGCTGGAATGGGAACAACAGTAACAGCCGTATCTCTTGTAAATGGTTACTGGGTTCTTGCACATTTGGGTGATTCTAGAGCGTACTTGTTGCGAGATAATCATCTTACAAGAATGACTTGCGACCATAGTTACGTTCAACATTTAATAGACACGGGTCACATTACTACAGAAGAAGCAAGAAATCATCCGCAGCGAAATGTTGTTATGCGTGTTTTAGGTGATTTTGATATTGATCCAAGGCCAGATATTGCTATTAGGCAGGCTCACCCTTCTGATCGCTGGCTTTTATGCTCGGATGGTGTGTGTGGAGTATTAGAAGATTCCACAATTCAAGAAGTTATGAGCACTGTATCTAATCAAGAAGAGTGTGCTCAAAAACTTGTTTATATGGCACTTAAAGCAGGAAGCACAGATAATGCGACTGCTGTTATAGCAGATGCAACTTTGGCACTAGACGCAGATGCTTTTGACTTACCTCACCAAACTCCATTAATTGGCGGTGCCGCAAGCAAAGATTTAGAGTCTATAGCAGATATTGTTAATAAAGCTGTTTCTTCTACACCACCATTGCGTGAAGGTAAAGATTCTCCTGCTCAAAGAGCTGCTGCTCTTATGCAAACAGACGCAAAATCGGCGGAAAAAGATGAGAAAATTGTAGAAACTACTCGACTTGTACAGCCTTCTCATTTAAGAAACGAAGAGGAATTAAGGTCTACAGATACAAACGAGATTCCTATTGTAAAAAAGAAGAACGGTAGAATATCAACAGATCCTAGGGATCCAGATGTTCAGCGCGCTGTTAAAAGAGAACAGGCAGAAGCACATAAAGCAAATAGGATTAGAATAAGATGGATGAGAATAGGTGTTGCTTTTGCAACGCTTGTTGTGTGTGCGATTGTTGCTTGTGGAGCTTATCTTGTTTATTCTTGGACGCAAAAGCAATACTACATTGGTAAAGGAAATGGCAAAGTAGTTATTTACCAAGGTGTTCCTACTAACATATTTGGATTAGAGCTTTCACATCAGATTGAAGAAACAAATATTAGAGTTAAGAATCTAGATAAGTCTTGGCAAGATCAGCTTGATGAAGGTATTAGCTTTAGCAGTCTTAAAGAAGCAAGAGGCCATGCAAGGCTAATCGGAAGAGAAATGCGTGCTAGAGAAAGCGAGAAGCGCGGCAATAAGCCAAAAAGTATTATTTCTAATTCAGATAATAAAGACGGAAACAATAGTGGAGTCGTAGATTCAAGCAATGATTCAGGAGGTAAAACCTCGTGAACATGTTTAGTATGCGTATTAAGCAAATATCTTTGCTACTGTTTTCTGTAATTATATCTGCAGTGGCATTTTTGCAAATGTTTCTAAGGATTAATGGATTCGTTCCAGCAAACTATGTTGGTATGCTTGCTTTAACAACAGCGTTGTACCTTGTTTTGTGGGGCGTTTTGATTGTAAAAAAGCCTTATTCTAGCCAGGTAATACTCCCTTGTATTCTTCTTCTTACAGCTATTGGCACTGTTATGATTGCAAGAATAGATAAACAGCACAACACTAATGTTGCTATGAAACAGCTTGTTTGGGTTTGTGTTGCTCTTGTATTATCCATAATTTTTGTGATGGTTCTAGAAGATTATAGGATTCTTAGAAGATTCTCGTACGTTAGCATGGTGATTGGTCTTGTTCTACTTTTATCTCCAATGCTTCCAATAGTCGGTAAGGAAATTGGCGGAGCGAGAATTTGGATTGGCTTTGGAAACCACACTATTCAGCCAGGAGAATTTGCAAAACTATTCTTAGCTTTCTTCTTTGCAGCATACTTGTTTGACCATAGAGACAGACTTGCGGTTGGTGGAACAAAGATTTTTGGAATTCATCTTCCACGATTCAAAGATATGGGTCCTATTGCGCTAGTTTGGGCTGCTTCTATGTGTGTGCTTGTTGTGCAACACGATTTAGGAACATCATTAATGTTCTTTGCAATGTTTGTTTCTATGCTTTACGTTGCAACTGGAAGAAAAGGCTGGCTTGCAATAGGCTTTATAGCATTTATAATTGGATGCCTAGTTGCTGTTAAACTTTTTGCACACGTTCAATACAGAGTTGACGCTTGGCTTAACCCATACGACCCAGTTATTTACAACAGATTCCCAGGCGGGTCTGCTCAAATTGTTACTGGATTATTCGGCCTTGCTGCGGGAGGTGTAACTGGAACGGGATTAGGACAAGGTCATCCTTCTTTAACGCCACTTGCTAACTCCGATTTTATTTACGCTTCGGTTGGGGAAGAATTAGGATTGACTGGACTGTTTATAGTCTTAATGCTTTACATGATTATTATTGCGTCTGGCATGATTACAGCTATGAAGATTAAAGACGGTTTTGGAAAGCTTCTTGCATCTGGTCTTGTTTTTACAATGGCATTCCAAGTATTTACTGTTGTTGGCGGAATCACGCTTGTTATTCCACTTACTGGTTTAACAATGCCTTATATGGCAGCTGGCGGGTCTTCTCTAGTTGCTAACTATTTGCTTGCATCTATTTTGATTGTTATATCTAATGCAGCTAATAAGCCAGAGGCTGCTGTAACGTCTGATACTTTCCAATACGAAGCTTTAGCTGCTCTTAGGGAAAGAGAGCTTAAGCAAAGAGAAAATAAGTCCTCTAATCTTAAAGAAGATGGGGGTGAATCTTATGAATAAATGCTTGAAGCAGCTTTTTAGCGCAGTAATCGTGTTGTTTGTTGTTTTATGTATTTCTAGCACGTACATAACGTCTATAAAAGCAAACGAATTAAATTCTGATCCTAGAAACAGGCGTGCACTATATCACGAATTTGGCGCTCCAAGAGGAGCCATTCTTGCGTCCGATGGAACTGTTTTAGCAAAGTCAGATCCATCTAAAGATGCATTTGTGTATCAAAGGTCATATTTTAATGGCTCTGTTTATGCTCCAATAACGGGTTATTATTCAATAAGTCAAAGAGCAGATAGAGGCATAGAGGCTTCTAGAAATCAGCTTTTAAGTGGAGAATCCGACGCGTTATTCCTTCAAAAGTTTAAGTCGCTATTTACAGGAGCAGAAAACAGAGGTGCTTCTATAGAAACATCTATTAACACTAAGCTTCAAACTCTTGCATACAATTTGTTAAAAGACAAGAATGGTGCTTTAGTTGCAATAGAGCCAAAAACTGGAAGAATACTAGCAATGGTTAGTACGCCTAGCTACGATCCTTCTTCTCTTGCATCTCACAATGTTGCTTTAGCAAACAGAGCATATAAGGATCTTATATCTAACATATATAATCCAATGCTAAATCGTTCAATATCTGAACTTTATGCTCCTGGTTCTACTTTCAAAACGGTTGTTGCGGCAACTGCGCTAGAAAGTGGAAAATATGATTTAAATACTTCGATTCCAGCTGGATCTTCGTATACTCTTCCAGGAACGCAAACGCATCTTACGAATGTTGTTCCAAGCGCTAGTGGATCGAATGGTCAAATATCGTTTGAAGATGCTCTAGCTTATTCTTCAAATACTGCATTTGCGCAACTAGGAGTTTCTTTAGGAGCAGATGCTATTGTTAAGCAAGCTAAAAAGTTTGGATTATTTAGCTCATTTACTTTAGACGGATCTGATTCAACAGGATTCCCAATGAGGGTTGTTGCGTCTTTGCTTAATCAAAAGCCTACGCAAGATAAGCTTGCTCTTCAGTCAATTGGTCAGGGAGATGCTAGGGTTACCCCTCTTCAAAATGCTATGATTGCAGCTGCTATTGCAAATAATGGAACACTTATGAAGCCAACGCTTGTTGATTGCGTAAGGTCTAGTGACTTGTCTGTTATTTCTCAAACAACGCCTACTGTTATGAGTCAAGCTTTAAGCGCACAAAGTGCTGCAAAACTCAATGCTATGATGCAAAGTGTAGTTGTAAAAAGTAATCAAAATCTTTCTTTGCCAAATGTTGCTGTTGCAGCAAAATCTGGAACAGCACAAATTGGGTTTAGAAATCAGGCTATTAATGGGTGGGTTATTGGATTTGCTCCTGCACAAGACCCTAAAATAGCTGTAGCAGTTGTTATTCACAATGCTAGTACGTATGGAACGCTTACAGCAGGGCCAATTATGAGACAGGTGATGAAGGAGGCGCTTAAGCAATGAAACTTGTTGAAGGACAGTTAGTTCATCATCGATACAGACTAGATAGAAGACTTGCACAAGGAGGCATGGGGGAAGTCTGGAAGGGCTTTGATATACAGCTTGGCAGGATTGTTGCCGTTAAAGCGCTTAGAACCGATACAAGCAATGTTGAAGCTAAATTGCGTAGACTTAGAGCAGAAGCTCATAATTCAGCAAATCTTGCTCATCCAAATATTGCAGCTTTATTTGACTACTACGAGCATGATGGTATTGGCTTTTTGATTATGGAGTATGTTCCTAGTAAGTCTTTAGCAGACTTATATCATAAAGAAAAAACTGTTGAGCCAACGCGATTGCTGCCTATACTTATTCAAACTGCAAGAGGTCTTTTTGTTGCACATTCCCACGGTGTTATTCATAGAGACGTTAAGCCAGCAAATATTATGGTTTCCGAAACGGGAAGCGTAAAGATAACAGATTTTGGTGTTTCGTACTCTAGCGACCAAGAACAGATTACTCAAGATGGAATGGTTGTTGGAACAGCTCAATATATTTCCCCAGAGCAAGCTCAAGGAGAGCAGGCAACTGCACAATCCGATATTTATTCTCTTGGAGTTGTTGCATACGAAGGACTTTGTGGGCATAGGCCATTTACTGGAACTACTCCTGTAGATATTGCAGCCGCACACGTTAATGACCCTGTTCCACCTCTTCCAGATAGTGTTGACCTTCAATTAAGACAGTTTGTAATGTCAATGCTTTCTAAGAATCCAAAAGATAGACCTAAAGACGCTCTTGTTGTTTCAAAAGTACTTGCAAAAATTGAAAGAAGACTTTTGGATCAGCAAACAGCGTTTAACAATAAAAAAACAATAGATTCTTCCAACGGTCAGCGCATTAAACGCAGCGTTAGAAGTGTTCCAAAAACACAAGTTAATATTATTAACATTTTGAATAATAACGACCGCAAGGAGCAGCAATGAGTAACACAATGCCTACCTCATTAGCGAATGGACGGTACCAATTAGGTGAATTGATTGGCCGCGGTGGAATGGCCGAAGTGCGAGTCGCAGAAGATAAGCGCTTGGGTCGTACCGTTGCTGTTAAAATCATGCGTTCTGATTTGGCAAATGACGAGATCTTTTTGTCTCGTTTCCGCCGAGAAGCACATTCGATTGCGCAAATGAATAACCCAAACATAGTGAATATCTATGATTCTGGAGAAGAGTCTGTTGTAGACGACAATGGTGTAGAAGAGCATTTGCCGTATCTTGTTATGGAATACGTTAAAGGAAAAACGCTTCGCGATATTCTTAAGATGAATGGTGCTTTAAGTCAAAGAGATTCCGAACAAGTTATGCTTGGAGTTTTGAACGCCTTGGAGTATTCGCATAGAATGGGCGTGATTCACCGAGATATTAAGCCTGGAAACATTATGATTTCCGAGCAGGGCATTGTTAAGGTTATGGATTTTGGAATCGCAAGAGCGTTAGACGATTCTGCAACAACAATGACACAATCGCAAGGTGTTGTTGGAACTGCGCAATATTTGTCTCCAGAGCAGGCGCGTGGAGAACAGGTGGATATGAGGTCCGACTTGTATTCTGCAGGATGCGTCTTATACGAGATGCTAACTGGAAGGCCGCCTTTTACTGGCGATTCTGCAGTTGCAATCGCGTATCAGCATGTTTCAGAAGTTGCAACTCCTCTAAGCACGCTTGTTCCAGGTCTTCCTTCAATGTGGGATAAGATTTGCGCAAAAGCAATGGCAAAAGATAGGCAGAATAGGTATGCAACGGCTGCTGAATTTAAGAACGACATATTAGCGTTTATGAACGGCGGTGTTCCTGTTGCAGCAGCTTTTAATCCGCTAACCGATTTAGCTAATATGCGCGCAAGAAAGCAGGCGGAGCAGAATGCGGCAACTCAAGCTATGGGAGCGGCAGACACTGCATCTACTCAAAGTTTTGGAGCGATTACAGGCCAGTTTGATGCGTATCAAAATACGGGCTACAACACAAGAGCAGCTCAGCGCGCTGCAAATCAGGCAAAAAGAAGCAAGCGCATTGTTATTGCTTCTGTTGTGTCTGCGATTGTTTGCGCAATCGTTGTTGGTGGAATCCTATTTATGCTAAATCGCAATAAGCTAGCTGGAGATATTGTTGTTCCAACATTTAGCGAAACTACAACTCAAGATGCTGCTAAAGAAAAACTTCGCGCGCTTGGTCTTATTCCAGATATTTTGGAAGACGATAAGTCTACTAAGCCAGAAGGTGCTTTTACCAAGCAATCTCCTAAAGGTGGAGAAAAGGTTGCGTCTGGATCTAGAGTTAGCGTTTGGTTCTCTATTGGTCCTCAATCAACAAAGGTTCCAGATGTTACTGGAAAGTCGCAAGAAGCAGCTAGAAAAGCTCTTGAACGTGCAGGATTTAAGATTTCTAACGTTAGAGTGGAAGATAGTACAGACGTTAAAAAGAATCATGTTACTAGAACTGACCCAGTTGCAGATTCGTTTGCAGATAAAGGTTCAATGGTAACTTTGTACATTTCTTCTGGCTTAACTAAGGTTCCAGATGGAATGGTTGGACAATCTAAAGACGTTGTTACTGGCGAATTGCAAAATCTTGGATTTACGGTTAATACCGTAGAAGAAGAATCCGATACCGTTGCAGAAGGCACAGTGACCAAAATGAATCCGTCTTCTGGAGCTGCCGTAAAGCCTCATAGTGCTATAACTGTGTATGTTTCTAAAGGAAAGCCTAAGGTAGAAGTTCCTCATATTGCTCTTGGAACATCAACATTAAAGCAAGCTAAACAAATACTAGAAGCAAAGGGCTTTAAGGTTGTTGCTGATGGCTCCGCTACGGATGACGATATTGTTGATAGTATGTCGGAAAAGGAAGGGTCTAAGATAGATAAAGGCTCTACCATAACGCTTACTGTAAAAACTCCTCAGCCTCCTGTAGACACCACTACAAAGCCTGGAAGAGCTTCAACACCTGACTCATCTTCTACAACAACAAGCGATAGTGATAAATAACAAGAAGCCGCCTAGCTTGCCGTTGTTTTAACGGTGCTAGGCGGCATTTGTATTTAACTTGTAAGCTATTTAACTTGTAAGCTACTAAGATTAATAGGCTTGTGTTTTAATAAGCTGTTTTAATAAGCTGTTTTAATAAGCTGTTTTAATAAGCTGTTTTAATAAGCTGTTTTAATAAGCTGTTTTAATAAG